>JAQAZP010000037.1:0-52886 GCA_032127265.1 Acidobacteriota bacterium | reverse complement strand
AGCAGGGTGCCGGCCGCCGCCGCGCTGGCCCTGGCCGCCATGCTCACCGCCCTGGTGGCGGCTTCCGGTTCGCTCCTGCCCCTGGTCTCCCTGCGGCTCTTCTGGTGGTCCGGCGGCGTCCCGGCCCTGGCCTACCCGCTGCAGCTGCTGCTGGCCGGACTGATCCTGCTGCCCGGCACTTTTTTCACCGGGGCGGCCTTTCCGTTGCTGGTGCGCAGCCTGTCCGTGGCCGGCGGCCGGCCTCCGGAACAGGCTCTGGGCTCGCTCTACGCGGTGAACACCGCCGGGGCCGTGGCCGGGACCGTGGTGGCCGGCTTCCTTGTCTTGCCCGCACTGGGGATCGAAAAGACATCGCTTGCCGGCTCAGCACTGCTGGCCCTGGCCGCCTCCGCGCTGCTGCTGGGCGGCCGTCGGCGCTGGTGGCAACCGCTGCTCCCGCTGGGGCTCTGCTTCCTTGCGGCCCTGCCGGTATCGCTCCGTCCCTGGGACCAGGACCTGGTGACCAGCGGGCCCTTTGTCTACGCCGGTATCTATCGTGAGATTGCGGCCTTTGGCCGGGAGTGGGACCCGGAACGGGAGAACGGCGTAGAGGGCCGTTCCTGGACCGCCAGCGCCACTGACCCGGGCAGCGCTGGGGCGGCGGCGCCGCTTCCCGGTTTCCAGGGGCTCAGGGAACTGGTTCGGGCCCGTGGTGAACTGATCTGGCACCGCCAGGGCGCCGATGCCTCGGTGGCGGTTCGCCGGTCGGCGGAGGGCATTCTCTCGCTGCAGATCAACGGCAAGACCGACGCGTCCACTGGCGGCGACATGAAACTCCAGTTGCTCAGCGCCCACTTGCCCCTGCTGTTGCACCCAGATCCACGGGAGGTCTTCCTCCTCGGCCTGGCCAGCGGGGTTTCCCTGGGTGCGGTGCTGGAGCACCCCGAAGTCAGGCGGGTGGCCTGCGCTGAGATCTCCCCCGCGGTGGTGGAGGCTTCGCGATATTTCGACCGGTATTCCGGCGCCCCGCTGGATGACCCCCGGGTGGAGCTGGTGGTGGAGGACGGCCGCAGTGTGCTGCGGCGGACGCCGGCCGGCTCGATGGACGTGATTATCTCCGAGCCGTCCAACCCCTGGATCGCCGGGATGGCCGACCTCTTCTCACAGGAGTTCTTCCAGCTCTGCCGCAGCCGCCTGGCCAGCGGGGGGCTCTGCTGCCAGTGGGTCCAGAGCTACGCCCTGGAGACCGGCGACCTGCGGCGGGTGGCGGCCACCTTCGGCGCCGTCTTTCCCCGGGCCACCCTCTGGGCCGAGAAGGCCACGGGCGGTGATTACCTGCTGATCGGCTTTGCCGATGGCCCGCGGGTTCAGGTCACCGGCCGCGACGACCTGGAACGCCGGATGGCCAATCCAGGGCTGACCTGGTGGGAGGGGATGGGCGGTCCGCCGGTACCCCTGCAGTTGCTGGGCCACCTGGTCTGCGACGCGGAGGGGCTGGCCGGGTTCTGCGACGGGGCGCCCCTGATCACCGACGACAACATCAGCCTCGAGTTCTCCGCGCCCCTGGCGCTGCACCGCCGAACCCTGGCCGGAAACCTCGCGGCACTACTTCCACACCGGGCCGACCGCGGGCACCTGCCGTCGTGGCTGCCCCTGGAAGGAGATGCGGATGCTGACGACCTGGCCGCGCTGCTCACCTCCCAGGCCGAGCTGGAGATGGCCTGCCTGGCCGCCCTGGAGCTGGACCTGGAGACGGCGGTGCTCCGCCTTGAGGCTTCGCTGGCCGCCTATCCGGAGAACCCCGAAGCCCGGGAGTTTCTCTTTGCCGTGGCCCCGGCCTTTTGCGGCCGGCTCACCGCCGCCGGCCAGCCGGCCGGTGCACTGATCCTCTGCCGGCTATACCTGGTCCGCCGGCCCGGGTCGCTGGTGATGCTGGTGGAGGAAGGCCGGGCCCTGGCCGCCCTCGGGCTGCACCAGGAGGCGGCCACCCGGTTCCAGAGGGCGGCCGCGGCCAGTCCCGGTGACGGGGCACTGGCCAACAGCCTGGGCGTGGCCCTCCACGGGTCGGGAAATGTGCCCGGGGCCTTGGAGGCGTTCACCGAGGCGGCCCGGCTCTCTCCCGGGCTGGCCGACCCTCCGGCCAATCTCGGCGCGGTTCTGCTGGAATCGGGGGAGACGGAGCAGGCAGAACGGCACCTACGCCGGGCCCTGGAACTGGACCCGGCCCACGCCTCGGCCTGCAACAACCTGGCCGTGCTGCTCCGCCGCGGCGGCAGGGTGGAGGAGGCGGTGCGGCTCTACCGCAGGGCCATCGAGACGGCGCCCGGGCGGTCGGAGTTCCGGCTCAATCTCGGTGCGCTTCTGGAATCCACCGGGGATCCGGACAGCGCGGTGGAACAATACCAGGCGGTGCTGGGGTTCGATCCGGGAAACGAGGAGGCGGTTGCCCGGTTGCGGCGGCTCGTCACATCCTGAGACGCGGAACGACCTTGCCGCCGGTTCCGGTTCAGATACCGGCCATCCTGGCCGCCAGTTGCTCAGCGGTCATCGCCTCCCGCTGCGGCCCGTCAAAGTCGGCCACCACCCGTCCGCGGCCCAGCACAACCGTCCGTTCGCCGAGAGCCAGGGCCAGGTCCACCCGGTGGGTCACCGCGATTGTGGTCAACCCCCGCTGCTCAACCATCCGGCTGGTCAGTTGGAGGATCTTGGCCTCAGAGCCCGGGTCGAGGGAGGCGGTGTGCTCGTCCAGCAACAGCACCCGCGGCTCGCACCAGACCGCCATCAGCATGGTCAGAGCCTGCCGCTGTCCGCCGGAGAGGTGGGCCACCGGGGTGTCCAGACGTGATTCCAGGTCCATGCCCAGCCCGGCCAGGGTCTCGCCATAACGCTGGCGCTCAGCGGCGCCGATGCCCAGCCGCAGGGTGCGCCGCCGGCCGCGAGTGGCCGCCAGGCGGAGGTTCTCCGCCACGGTCATCCCGGGGGCGGTGCCCAGGCATGGATCCTGGAAGACCCGGCCGATCAGCGGGGCCCGGCGGTGGACCGGCCAGCGGGTGACGTCGGTGTCATCGATGCTGATGCTGCCCCGGTCCGGTTGCACCGTGTCGGCGATGGCGCCGAGCAGCGTGGATTTACCCGAACCGTTGGCCCCGGCCACCACGATGAAGCGCCCTTGGCGCACGCTGAGGTCCAGGCCATCCAGAGCCCGCACCTCGCTGCCGTTGCGCCCGAAGACCCTGGTCAGTCCGTTGACTTCGATCATGGTCCCTCCTCCAGCCGGCCGCCGGCAGCCCGCCGGGCGGTGCGTGAGAAGAGCAGCGCGCCGAGCACGAAGAGGGCGGTGAGCAGTTTGAGGTCCCGCGGGGCCACGCCCGAGGCCAGGGCCAGGGAGATCAGCAGGCGGAAGAGCACTGTGCCCAGCACCACGCCGAGCAGAGTCAGGGGCAGCCGGCGCCGCCCGGCAATGGCCTCACCGAGAAAAACCGAGGCCAGGCCGAGGACGATCATCCCGAAGCCCATGTTGACGTCGGCGAAACCCTGGTAGCGGGCCACCAGTCCACCGGAGAGGGCGGTGAGGCCGTTGGCCAGGGCCACGCCGGCCACCTTCATCCACTCCACCCGGCCCCCCAGTGCGGCCAGCATCACCGGGTTGCTGCCGCTGGCCCTGAGAGCCAGGCCCAGGTCGGTGCGGAAGAGCAGCGCCAGCAGAATCCAGGCCGCCGCGGCAAGTGCCAGGTGGGTCAGCAGGTAGGCCACGTCCCCCGGTATCTCCCATCCACCGCCCCGGTTGAAGAAGAGGGGGATATTGGGGCGGCCCATGATCCGCAGGTTCACCGAATAGAGGGCGGTCATGACCAGGATGCCGGAGAGCAGCGCCCCGGCGCCCAGCCGGGTGTGCACCAGCCCGGTGAGCATCCCGGCTGCCATGCCGCCGGCGACGGCGGCGGCCAGCGCAAGGGCCGGCGGCACTCCGGCCGGCACCAGCACCGCGAAGAGCGCCGCGCCGAGAGTGAAGCTGCCGTCCACGGTGATGTCGGGAAAACGGAAGATGCGAAAGGTGATGAAGACACCGAGGGCCATGAAGGCGTAGGCCAGACCCAGTGCACATGCTCCGGTGATCAGATCCATTCCGCGTCTCCGTGTTCAGGTGCTTCCCGTCCAGTTCCCATCACAGACTACCGCGGCCCCGCGGGTCAGGGGCGCTTAAGGAACAAGTGCACTGCCGGCGCCATTGCCGACAGATGATATTCCCTCGACTTCGCTGAAAATGGGAAAACCCATTTTCTCCTATGCTCCGCTGAGGGAACATCATCAGCCGGCATGTCAACGGCAGACCAGGTGCTTCCCGTCCAGTTCCCATCACAGACTTCCTGCGGCCCCGCGGGTCAGGGGCTCGTGAGAAAAAGGGCTGGAGGCGGATGGATTGTACCCCACGGCGGCCCGGCAGTCACGCCACCCCGGGGACCGGGCCCGGGGTGGAAGCGGTATGGATGCCCTGCGTTGGCCGGGGTCAGGCCGTCGGGGCTTGTGCCGCGCCATGCGTGCTGATCGACTGCAGTTCGGGGCCGAGTTGCTCGAGGATCGCCAGGGTCCAGGAGCGGACAAAGACATGGAGCGGCGCAGTGATCGTCTGGTAGATCACCGGCAGCGCCCCGACACAGCAGGTGAGGCAGGCCACGGTCATACCCACCACGCCGGCCAGGACGGAGATGATCAGCCGGAACAGGAGGTAGATGACCAGGCTGCCCAATCGGCCGCGCCAGAGGGCCCTGGATATTTCCACGGCACCGAGCAGGTCGGTGCGGTGAAGCACCATGACCGGGGTGACGAAATCGCGGACCAGCAGATCGGCCAACGAGATCACCATGGCCAGGGGCAGGAAAATCGCCAGGAAGGGGAGCAGTGAGAATAACGAGCCAATGCCGGAGAACTCTCCGTCAGCGGCCACCCGGACGATGCCCCAGACAGGCAGGGCAAAAAGCAGCACAAAGCACCAGAAGAACAGGATGAAAATGGCCACCCGCCAGAGGAACAGGGTCCAGGCTGGTCTCTCGGCGTTGCGCCAGGGAACCTTCACCTCGACCTTGTTCTCCATGACGCACTCCAGAAACATGAAGTGGCCGCGGGCGCCGATATACTGGATGACCACTCCGATGATGGTCGATACGATGAATCCCGCCGCCACGATCAGCAGAATGAGCCACCCGTGATCCACGCACCATCGGGCGGCCTGCTGCAGCTCTTGCATCCCCTCGCCGTGGGACCTGCGCAGCCCAAGTTTCTCCTGGAGCCGGTTGCCGCCCCACCACCCGGAGTCGGAGCTGAGAAACTGGGCAAGAAAAATGACGAAGCCCAGCACGAACCACTTGCCGGGATCGAAGGGCTGAAAAAGCATCCGGCGGGTGTGTTCGAGGGCCGGGGTGAACGCGTCCAGTGGCGATCCACTGCTGTTTACCGTTGTCTGGTTCATCATCCGCACCCCCTGCTGAGAATTGACCGTGGGCGGCCGCGCCTGCAGCCGTTGTACGTCGAGATTTCCGGCGCCCGGCTCCCGGGCGCCACACCAATCTTACGACAAGCGGCTCGAAAAAGTTTTGTCCGTTGACTTTTTGACCCCGGAAAGCCACCATTCGCCGAATGTGGCCCCGATCTGGCTGCCCAGCGGCAGGGGTGGGGCGAGAGTGTGGCCGGCGTATACCCGGCGTGCGACCGGCGGATGGTGAGTGTGACCAGTGTGCGGCCAATCTGCGGCTGGTGCGCACTCTGCATGAGAATGTCAGAATGTTCACGGGGAGGCGCAAGAGGATGAAGGGGCCGGCCAACCAGTCCGTGCTGGAACTGCGGGACCGTGTCATACGCGGGATCCGGGCCTGGTTTTTCCGCCGCGGGTTCGTCGAGGTGGAGACCCCGAACCTGGTGCCCGCCCCGGGTCAGGAGGTGCACCTGGAGGCCCTGCCGGTGACCAGCCACGGTGAAGACGGCCGGCCGCGACAGCGCTGGCTGCACACCTCCCCGGAATACGCCATGAAGCGACTGCTCTCCCGGGGCATGAAGCGGATCTTCCAGATCTGCAAGGTCTACCGCGACGGTGAGGGGGGCGACCAGCACCAGGTGGAATTCACCATGCTCGAGTGGTACCGGGCCGGTGCGGACTACCATAACTTGATGGATGACTGCCAGGGGCTGCTCCGCGAGACCGCCCGGCGAGCCGGGACCTTTCCCTTGTTGGGACGATCAGGACACGAGGTGGCGGTGGACGGTCCCTTTCAGCGGCTCACGGTAAAAGAAGCCTTCCGCCTTCACGCCGGCATGGCCCTCCCAACCAGTAACAGTCTAACCGAACTGCTGGAGGCGGCCCGGACAGCAGGGCTGAACTTTACCGGCGAGACCCCCGAAGAGTACGACGACGCGTTCTTCCGTCTCTTTCTCGAGCGGGTGGAACCATGGTTGGGTCGGGGGCGGCCCACCTTTCTCACCGAATACCCGGCCCACATGGCCGCCCTGGCCCGTCTGAAGCCGGGCGACCCGTCGGTGGCCGAACGGTTCGAACTTTATGCCGGCGGCCTGGAACTGGCCAATGCCTTCTCCGAGCTGACCGACGCCACCGAGCAGCGCCGCCGCTTTCTCGCCGAACAATCGCAGCGCGCACGCTCCGGCCGGCCGGCCTACCCGTTGGACGAGGACTTTCTCGCCGACCTGGAGCGCATGCCCCCGTCCGCCGGCATCGCCCTCGGCGTCGACCGCCTGGTGATGCTGGCCGCGGGGGCCGAGACCATCGGCCAGGTGGTGGCTTTTCCGGAAGAGTAGCTCAACAAGGGTTGACCAGCTTTTGACCGGTCGGACGGCTGCAGGACAAGTGCCGGTTGAGGTGACGTGGGGAAGAGGCTCTATGGTGAAGGGGCGTCGCTCTGCAGAACCATGGGCGTGACGTTGACGTCGCCGCCGAAGCCGGGATAGAAGCCCGAGAACCAGGTTTGTCTCTCCGAGTTGCGCCGGATGTTGTCGGCGCCATATTCAGTCCGAGAACCCAGTCGCCGCGGGTGGCCAGAACCGGCGGTTCACCTGCCTTGCGGCCCAGTTCCCAGACCAGCTGATCGGGGGCCCTGCCTGTGACCCAAACCAGCCCGCGGTGGATCCCCTCCAGGTGGTGCTTCCAGCAGACGGTGGTCAGGTTTTCCATCTCGTCGCCGCCGCCATGACTGCGCTTGACTATATGGTGGGGGGTGAGGTTCGACCGGGCCCGGCAGCCGGGCACAGTGCAGCGCCAGCCATCCCGCTGGAAGACGGCGTTGGGATAGCCGGTGGTTACATGATCGGGGTCGCGATCCGGGGCCCAGACGAGGAGGAAGTGGTCGACGATCATCTCCAGCCCGCGCCAGGCTGGAGCGTCGTCACCCACCAGCCGCCGGCAGGCTTCAACCGCTCGGGACCAGACGGCTGCTGATTCGGGTGGCGAGGTGAAGCGGATAAGCGAGGTGAGCGGGGGACTGTACTGACCCGCACCTGGAGCCGGATCATCGGGATGAACGGCTGGTGCAGGGCAAGCGGTATCGCTGTTTCCCGCTGCCTGTCCTTCCGCGCCTTCATCGGGGCCGGAACACGTGTGCCACCGGCCATCCGCCCGGGTGACTGACTCTTCGCCGGAACACGTGTGCCACCGGCCGTCCACCCGGGCGTACGGGCCCTCGCCCGGAGCGGGAGGCGTCCCCTTTCTTTGATGCCAGGCCTGAGGATCGCGCTGACATAAATCGACGGCCCAACTCGCCTCGTCGGCCAGCCGCCGCACGGTCACACGTTCAGCCCGCTCGATCCAGGCCTTCCAGTTGCAGGGCCAGAGTTGCCGGGCGAAAGGTTCGAGCAGCCGCACCTTGGCCGAACCGACACGGCCGTCGAAGAAAGCCTCCTCGAGTTCGGGGTGGTGGATGAATACACGCTCGCGGCTGGTGAGGTAGCCCACCTGCCGGGCGCTGAGCCCCAATCGTTCGCGGGCAAAGTGGCGCAGGCTGAGGAACCGGCAGCTTTCGTGGAGACGGTGGTCGCCAAAGAAGCGGAGCAGCCGGCCGAGGTAGCGTTCGATCTTTTCGTGGTACCCCACCAGCCGGAGGAGCGCCTGGTGCAGACGGTGGGCACCGTCCCTGCCAGACCCCTCGGTTGCGGCGCATTTCACCAATCGGAGATCGGCTTCCAGTTGCCCCACAATGGTCACCACCATCGGCGCCCAGGAGAGGAACGACCACCGGCCTGTTTCTTTCTCGATGCCGGCCTGATCAGGTCGCGGTCTGCATCGCTGGTTGTGACTGGATGTTGACCCTGGTCTGCGGAACTGCCGCCGGGCTGGCCGCCACTGCCAGGTATGCCGTGGATGCTGCCGGCTGGACCGCCGCTGCCTGATTTTACCGGGCCACCATCCAGTACTTCTTCTTCGCATGCAAACCCGGAGACCGTATCGAGGATTTCAGCGGCCATGTATTCGGCGCATTCCCAGAGCGGGGTCTCGGCCCCGGCGTGCCGGCGGCAGGCCTCGACGGCCGCTTCCCAGCGTTGGCGGAGAGCGAAGGGCACAGGGCTGGAAAATGTGGTCCATTGCTGGTCAGCCTCATCAGTGGTTTCGGTGGACAGGGCCGCTTTGATGCCGGTCTCTTCGTCCCTCTGTCCGGCTTTATCCGACCCGGTCTGCCGGCCATCTTCCCAGGGGAGTTGACCGGTGGACTTGAACTGCCGCACCGCCTCAGCCAACAGGCGCACCGTTGTGGCATTGGCGAATTGGAGCCACTGGCCCTGTGACTCGCTGTCGGCCACCGAGGTGATTTCACGAGCCCTGGTCCAGGAGAGACGGCCGTTCTCGAACGCTTCGGCCAGCAGCGGCAATTCCTGGAAAACGTCGTGAATCGTCAGCAGATACCGGGCTCTGCGCCAGTCGAGGTCGAGTGCTTCAGCGGTGTAATCCTGCATTCTTACGAAGCCGAGCAGGCGGTGCTTCTCTGCGTCACGCATCCGGGCCAGGCCCGCGGACAGCCCGGGGTCGATGCGGTTCTTCAGCGCCACCAGCCGCCGAAGGTAGAAGTCGATCAGGATGGCGCAGTCATCCCGCGAGAAGGGATCGAGACGCGCGGGGATCTCGTCGTGCCACGGCGGCACCAGCGGCGTCGACCGGTCGAAGGGGGCTTGCTCGGATGAGGTGAATGTCTGTTCCATGTGGGCCCAAAAACAATGTTAACATCTTTTTTTATCAATGGTTTGAATATAAACGAAAAAAATACGAAAGTCAAGGGACGCGAGTAAAAAAGTGAATAAAATGCAAAGCACATTGTGTCCAGGAAAGCCCTCCGGATTCCTTTGCTTGACTTGCCGTTATAGACATTATTCGCCGGTGGCGTGTAGCAAATTTCTTTCATCTTGGCTGTGCCGAAGTGGAGGTGATCGGCACCTCCGTACATTTCCACTCCTGATTCTCCGCCGTCTGCCGAGCAGATACCGGTCGACACTCCCGGACGCCCTTGCTACTGGACGCCCTTCGCTCTGCCGATATAATGTCCGGAAGCGGATTCATTACCTCAGCTGAGGCCCTTTGCTCTGTTGCCGGTTTCCTCGAAATGCTCACATACCACAAGAGTATGCTGCGCGTTCTCGTCAACCGTCGCCTTGCTCTCGAACCACAGCCGAGGTTATAAAACCACTTCCGGGTCTTTTCGTCTCTCGACAGCCGGCGCCATTTCACGGCTTTTTTATCGAGGTGGATGCAGATGTGCGGGATCTTCGGCATTGTCACGGATAGCGAACGGCCGCTGGGCGACATCCTGGTGGATGCGGGCAAACGGCTGGCCTACCGGGGGTATGATTCGGTGGGCTGCGCCGTGGTGGATGGCGCCGGAACCATCGACCTGCGCAAGGACGTGGGCAAGATCGACGAGGTGGCCGAGAAGCTGAAGACCAGCGAGATGGAGGGGCTGCGCGGCATGATCCAGCTGCGCTGGGCCACCTTCGGCGCTCCGTCCCGCCGCAACGCCCAGCCGCACATCGACAGCGACGGCGACCTGGTGGGCGCGCACAACGGCAACGTGGTGAACAATGTCCAGCTGCGCCAGTCGTTCATCGACCGCGGGCTCACCGTGCGGGGGACCAACGACGGGGAGAGCTGTGTTCACGCCGTGGAGGTTTACGTCGACCAGGGTGACGACCTGGTCACCGCCATCCACAAGGCCTACGAGGACCTGGCCGGCGACTACTCATTCCTGATCAGCGACCAGCCCACCAACGCCATCTATGCGATCAAAAAGGGCTCGGGCCTGGTGGCCGGCATCGGCGACGACTTCACCTGCGTATCATCCGACCTGCCCTCGATCCTGCCCCTGACTCGTCAGATCCTGCGGGTGGAGGACGGGGAGGTGCTGGTGCTCACCCCCGGCGGCATCGAGATTCGCAGCGTGGAGACCGGGGCGTTAATCGAGCGGGATGCCGAGGAATACACCGGCGGGATGGACGCCGCGGAGACGGGGGGCTATCCCCACTTCATGCTCAAGGAGATCCACGAACAGCCCAAGGTGGCCACCGACCTGCTGCACCTGCTCCGTGACTCGACCCACGTCCACCGGGTGGTGGAGATCATGAAGTCCAGCGACACGGTCTTCTTCGTCGGCTGCGGCACCTCGTATCATGCCTGCATGCTGGGGGCCTACTACTTCAACAAGATTTCCGGGCGTCTGGCCATCCCCATGCTCCCCGGGCAGTTCATCGAGGGGGCGGTATCCAGCCTCGGCCCCCGGGCCTCGGTGCTCTTCGTCAGTCAGAGCGGCGAGACCAAGGATGTGCTCAACGCGGTCAAGGCGGCCCGCCAGCGCGCGGTGCGGGTGCTGGGCATGTTCAACGTGCTCGGTTCAACCCTGGGCAACGTCAGCGAAGCGTATGTCCCCATCACCTGCGGCTACGAGATCAGTGTCCCGGCCACCAAGACCTTCCTCAACCAGGCGCTGCTCTTCCTCTACCTGGCCCACCTGATGGCCGATAAGGACACTACCCCCCTGGAGGCGGTGCCCGGCCTGATCCAGCAGACCATCGAAGCCACTGACAAGCCGTCCGAAGAGGTGGCCAAATATCTGACCGACTGGAGTGAACTCTATTACCTGGGCTACGGCATCACCGAGCCCATCGCCCTCGAAGGAGCGCTGAAGCTGAAGGAGATCACCTATGCCCACTGCGAGGGCATCTTCAGCTCCGAGTTCAAGCACGGCCCGCTCTCCGCAGTGCACGAGGGCTACCCGGTGCTCTTCATCACCGCCCCCGACGACGGGCCGATGATGACCAACCACGTCCACGAGGTGGCCTGCCGCGGCGGCCGCACCATCGCCGTGGCCGAGGAGAACAAGGCCTTCCGCGAAAACGTGCACCACTACCTCGAAGTGCCGGCCTCGGACCAGTTCATCTTCCCCCTGCTGGCCACCATCCCGACCCAGCTGGTGTCGTACTACATGAGCGTGATGCGGGGCTACGACCCCGACTTCCCGCGGAACCTGAGCAAGACACTGACCGTGGATTGAGGCTGGGTGCAATGAACTCCGCATGTCACGACCCGGGGTTCACCCGTTCCCGAGACCGTGATCAGTGAACTTTCACGCCGGCCACGTTGCCGCCGTGTGTCATCCAGTCATCGTAGACGTAGAAGCTGTGGCCCGAGATATCGTCGACCGAGTCCTCTTCAACGTTGTATGACCGGAGGTAGGTCGTTGCTTCCGGGTCCGGGCCGGGGAGAACCAGGATTTCGTCCACCCCGTCCAGGTCCACGTCGCCGGCGGATACTTTCGCCCCATACCCGTACCCGTAGGCGACGCTATTGTAGGCAAAGAAACTGACGTTTCCCATGGGCATGAGTGGACCGCTGTCATAATTCCAGCCCCGGACGTGGCTGGCGAATTCCGGCCCCGGTCCGGGAGCGGTGAGGATCTCGTCGAACCCGTCACCGTCCACGTCGCCGCAGGCCACGTTCACTCCGTAGCGCGGTGTGCCGTAGGCAAAGAAGCTGACCCCCGGGATGGGGAGTGTGGTGCCGCTGCCGTCATGGTTCCAGCCCCGGACGTGGGCGCCGAAGACCGGCCCGGGGCCGGCGCCGGTAATGATCTCGGCGATGCCGTCACCATCGATATCCCCGCAGGCCACGTTCACTCCGTAGCGCAGCGTGCCGTAGGCCATGAAGCTGACCCCGGGGGCCGGTGTCACCGTGCCGCTGCCGTCGTGGTTCCAGCCCCGGACGTGGGGACCGAAGACCGCCCCGGGCCCGGCGCCGGTGATGATCTCCGCGAACCCGTCGCCGTCGATATCGCCGGCCGCCACGTTGGCCCCATGGCGTGGCGTGCCGTAGGCCATGAAGCTGCCCCCGGCGATGGGGGTGCCGGACATGGACCAGCAGCGGATGTGGGGGCCGAACTCCGGCCCGGGACCCGGACCGGTGATCACCTCGCAGGCGTCACCGCCGTCGATATTGCCGCAGGCCACGTTGACCCCCCGGTGCGGGGCGCCGTAGGCCAGCCACTGGGCTTCGGGAGTGCGCACCAGGGGCGGGTTGTGGGGGCCGGGTCCCGGGCCGGTGACGATGTTGACCCATTCCTCGTCCGGCTCCCACTCCTCGAGAAAGAATGTGCGGATGGCCGCGGTGCCGTCAATGTGGCCCTGCAGGTCGCGGGCGCGGACGGAGAATGTGTGGGCGCCCGGGTCGAGATCTGAGAGAACGGCCGTCTGCGAGACACTGAACGCACTCCAGCTTCCGGCATCCACCTTCCAGGAATAGTGCAGCCCGTCCGCCAGGCCATGGTCATTCCGGCCCGAGAAGGTAAAGGCGATCGCCGGCGAGTTCGCGTCCCAGTCCGGGCCGGAGGTGATGACCGTGTCCGGCTCGTGCACGGGGTCCCGGTAGTGATACCCCATATCGGCGACCCCGCTATCATACTGGCCGTCGGTGCGGGTGGTCCCGTCTATCGAGGCCCCGGCAAATTCCCCCGAATCCACGCAGGGGCTCTGCAGGGTCTGGCCCGCGGCGAACTGGCTCAGATAGTGGTCCCCGTTGGGCCCGCCGGCAAAGTACGGATCGTCGGTGATCATGCCCGCACCCCAGACCAGGGTGGCATTCTCCTGCAGGTAGCAGGAGGCGATACCGCCCATCACATCGGTGTAGCTCATCTCGATGGTGGCCGGCAGGGAACCGTACTGGGTCGCCACGTAGACCTCCGGACCGTAGCCGGATTCGTTCTGCCAGAGGATGGAATTGACGATGACCAGGCGGTTGTCCACCGGGGCGGGCCCGTGGAAACTGGCGTTGTAGTAAATACCGCCGCCCTCGCCCGCGGAATTACCGAAAAACGAGCAGCTGTTCACTGTGTGAAAGCCGCCATCCTCGAAGGCGACTCCGCCTCCGGAGCCGGCGGTATTGTTCACGAAGATGTTGTTGGTCAGGGTGGACGGGCCGCTGTCCGTGAAATTGCCGCCCATGTAGATGCCGCCGCCGAGCTTGGAGTCATTTCCCCGGAACTCGTTCTGAGAGAATTCCCCCAGAAGCTCGCTGAAACAGCAGACCCCGCCGCCCCGTCCGGGAAATTCGAAATAGCTCCTGGTCCTGTTGTCGGTGATGGTGTTCCCCACGATGGTGGGGACCGATTCCCGTCCGCAGAAGATTCCACCGCCCCACCCGTAGAAGGAGCGACCGGCCGTATTGCCGGAGATGGTGTTCAGGGCAATGTGCGGAGTGCTGCCGTCTCCGCAACAGATCCCGCCGCCGTCGCTGGCCCAGTTGCCGGTGATGATGTTTCCCGCGATGGTGGGGGAGGCGCCGTCACCACAGAAAATGGCACCGCCGCCACCGGCCCGGTTGCCGGTGAGGATGTTCCAGGCGATGCGGGGCGAACCGTTGGAGCAGAGGATTGCGCCGCCGCCGCCGTACCCGCTCGATGCCGTGGTATCGCCATTGCGGATGGTGAAGCCCTGCAGCACCGATTTCCCGCCCTCGCCGTTTTGAAAAATGAACCCGCGGTGGTTGGTGCCGCTGGTAATGCCATCGCAGTCGATGATGCAGAGGTTGGCCCCGCCCGCCGCCTGGACGGTGATGGCCTTGCCGTGGAAATCGAGGTCCCTGTTGCCGTCGCCGCTGTACAGGCCGTTGGCTACCATCACCGTGTCGCCGTCCGCCGCGGCGTCGATACCGGCCTGGATTGTGCCCTGGTCGGCCGGGACGTGGATCGTTGCGGCCATGGAAAGCGCCGCCGGCATGGAGAGTAGAAGGAAAAGAACAAGGAGGGGTGCGGCAGACATCATCGAGCGGTTGCCGGGTGTCATTGCCGAGTTAATGTTCATGATGCGCTCCCTTTATCAATGTGATGAAACGAAGCCTGCAAACGCCAATCGGATTGGCTATGTTGTTTTAACGAATGATAACAAAATTTTGGTAAAGAAGAAAAGCGGTGCCCCGGACTTCATACGAAATCCGGCCGGTCGATCGATGTGGATGAAAGCTGCAAGGATGCAGACTGGAAATATTGACGTCGAAAAAGGGAAAATCTATACTACGCTGGCTGTTGGCATTATTATTATTCTGCTCATTAAAATCCGAGGTGATGCCGTGAACAACCGAGTTCCTTGCCTGTTCTTCATTGCCGTCCTGCTCCTGCCGGCCGGTGGAACTCCCGCGGCAGCTGATCTCTTCCGACCCGGTGTCGCCTTCAGCATCGGCGGCTACTACAGCCCCGAGGAGGTGGTTATCGGCGACCTCAACGGGGACGATGTCCCGGACCTGGCCACGGCGAACAATGTGCCGGACAGCACACTCTCGATCCTGCTGGGCAACGGCAACGGTACGTTCCAGCCGGCAGTGATCCTTGATGGCGGCACCAATCTGACCTCCATCGCCGCCGGCGACCTGGACGGCGACGACAACCTCGACCTGGTGGCCACCAACTGGTGGTCCGGGGCGGTGTCGGTGCTGCTGGGCAACGGTGACGCCACCTTCCACCCGGTGCAGTATTACGACGCCGGCCAGCGGCTCAGCCATGTGACCATGGGTGAGTTCAACGGTGACGGCCTGTGGGACCTGGCGGTCACGGTGCACAACCTGGGCGACCTCGCGGTGCTGCTGGGCAACGGTGACGGCTCGTTCCAGCCGGCGGTTTCATACGAGGTGGGTGACGGTCCCTGGTGGGTCGAGGTGAGTGATCTGGACGGCGACGGCCATGCCGACCTGGTGACGGCAAACCGGGACGGCAACGATCTGTCGGTGCTGCTGGGCGTGGGCGACGGCACTTTCCAGCCGGCCGTGCCATACGGGTCCAGCGTATCCCCCAGAGGGGTCATCGCCGTGGACACCGGCACGGACGGCATCCCGGACCTGGTCTCCGCCAACACGCTCTCCGGCCCGGTGACCATCCGCCAGGGAAACGGGGACGGCACCTTTCACTCCACGGCCGATAACATCTGGGACTGCTGGAACCCCAACAATGTTCTCTCCGGTGATCCGGACGGGGACGGCGTCCTCGATCTGATGGTGGTGGATGCCGGTGACGACACGATCAAGGTTTTTCTGGGAAACGGGGACGGCACATTCGCCGCGGCCGACAGTTACCAGGCGGGTTTGTATCCCAAAGACGCTGCCATGGGTGACCTGGACGGCGACGGTCGCCCGGACCTGGTGGTGTCGAACAACGCCTCACACGATGTCACCGTATTGCTCAATGCCCTCGATTCAGCGATGCTGATCACCGGCCCCGGGCCGGCACCGGGCAACGGTCCGCTGGTGCGGGTCTTTCCCGCGGTGCAGGACGCCGAGCACCAGTTCGAGTTTGCGGCGTACGGCGCCGCGGAATACGGCGTCAACGTGTCCACCGTGGACCTGGACGGCGACGATACATACGCGATTCTGACCGGGGCCGGTCCCGGGGCGATCTACGGGCCGCACGTGCGGGGTTTCGATGTGGCGGGCAACCCCATCACCGGCCTCAATTTCCTGGCCTACGGCACGAATAAATACGGCGTGAACGTGGCCGCCGGAGACCTGGACGGTGACGGGCGGGACGAGATCGTCACCGGCGCCGGCCCCGGGGCGGTATTCGGTCCCCACGTGAGGGGATGGGTCTATGCCGGGGTTTCAGGCGTCTCGCCTTATCCGGGAGTGAGTTACTTTGCCTACGGCACACCCAAGTGGGGGGTGAATGTCACCTGCGGCGATATCGATGGCGACGGCTATGACGAAATCGTCACCGGCGCGGGGCCGGGCGCGGTGTACGGGCCCCACGTCAGGGGTTGGAACGTGGACGGCGGCAGTGCTGCGGCGATCCCCGCAGTCAGTTTCCTGGCCTACGGAACCAACAAGTTCGGTGTCAACGTCAGCGCCGGCGACGTGGACGGCGACGGCATCGACGAAATCCTCACCGGCGCCGGGCCGGGTGCAGTGTTCGGACCACACGTGCGCGGATGGAACTACGACGGCGCTTCCGTCCAGTCCCTTCCCGGCTTCAGCTTCTTCGCCTGGGAGACCCCGCCGCTGCAGTTCGGGGCCAACGTTTTTGCCGGTGCCGACATCGACGGCGACGGCCGCAACGAGCTGGTGGCCGGCCGCGGGCCGGCCCCGGACGCCGACAACGAGGTGAAAGTCTTCACCTACGACGGGTCGGCGGTGAGCCTCTGGTTTTCTCTGGACGCCTATTCCGGCCTGACCCACGGGACCAGGGTCGCGGCCGGAAGGCTTTGACCTGGCTGTTGTCACCCACCAGGGTGCCCAGCGCCGGCAGGGATTGCACCCAGTTGGCCGCGAAACTCACCGACAGCGTGTCACCGATCCACCCCGCCTGGTCCATGGCGGCCTGCAGCACGTCATCCCTATCTTCGAGGAAGGCGTGGGGCCGGCCGGGGGTATGATCACTCCCCGTTGTTTTTCAACAGGCGGTAGTTGCGGCGGCGGGCGATGGGCTTGGGGTAGGGGTAGTCGGTCTTGCGCAGCAGCAGTTCCTCGACGGTGTCCGGGTCGCCGGCACCCTGTTCGGCGGCCTGGCTGACGATGATCTCCAGGTTGGCCAGCAGCACCTTCACCAGTTCCGGGTCGAGCATGTTGCCGGAAAGCTGCTCCAGTTCGGCCGCGGCGTTGTCCAGATCGACGGATGCCGGTCGGAGGTGCGACCCGGTGAGCATGTCAAAGACACGACAGACAGCGAGGATTCTCGACCCCAGGGGAATTTCCCGTCCGCGGAGCCGCTGGGGGCTCCCGGAGCCGTTATAGCACTCGGCCTGGTGGCGGATAATCCGCAGGGCCTCTTCGGGCAGGCCCAGGGGCCGGAGGATCTCCACCCCCAGTTCCGCTCGATCGGCAGCAGAGAGACCGGGTATCTCTTCTTCGGAATTGCCGATGGAACCGAGGTCGTGGAGCAGGGCCGAATATTTGAGCACCCTGATACTCTGCGGTTTGGAGAGCAGCCGGCGGCCCAGTTCCACGGCGTAGAGCGCCGTGTGGCGGCAGCGGGTGCGGCCGGCCGGGTTGCCCCGCCCCAGGGCCCGCAGCAGGGCCGATGCCGCGCCGGCCAGCTGGTGTTCCTTGACCTGGGGGACCAGCTGCGAGGAGCTGGTCCGGCGCCTCGTCGGTTTGTCGTGGCTGTTCGGTTTCCAGCGCATGCTGCTGGTGATGAATTCCAGGTTGTTCTTCTGGCTGCAGAGGAAATAGCGGTTGCGCCCCATTTTCTGCACCGAGGACAGGGCGCTTTCGGCCAGGGCCAGCAGCTGCTCCGGCCGCTCCAGATGGTTGTGCGGGTAACAGGCGATGCCCAGGGTGATGGTCAGTGGTGGGGTGAATCGGTCCAGGCCGGCAAAGTGGGTCTGGATACTCTCCCGGACCCGTTCGGCAAAGGCGATGGCGCCGGAGACCTCGCTGTTGGGCAGCAGAATGCCGAACCGGCCTTCGGCCACGTGGGCCAGGATGTTGTTCCCCCGGGAGGTCCGGGCCAGCACGCGGGAGACGCTCTCCACGGCAGCGTCGCGCTCGAAGAGGCCCAGTTTCTTTTCGATGGACAGCAGCCCGTCGATCTCCGCCACGATACAGGAGAGCGGCTCCTTGAACCGCTCCACCCGCTTGAACTCCTCCTCGAGCCGGCGCACCAGGTAGTTGCGGTTGTAGAAGCCGGTCTGGTCGTCGAGGAACCGTTTGTCATCCGGGAGGGGCTCGGTGGCCTGGGCCAATTTTCGTTTGAGACCGCAGAGGTAGCGAAGGCGCAGGCTCACTTCCTGCCGGTCATACGGTTTTTGCTGCACGGCGTCGGCGCCGGCACGCACCGCATCCAGCCGTGGTTTGATACCCCGGCCGCCATGAAGATAGAGCAGCGGCATGTAGGGCAGGTTGCCGCCGTCAAAGGCGGTTCGGATGCTGGTGCAGAGATCCAGGGATTGCCTGGAGGTCAGTTGCTCGCTGAGCATCACGCAGTCCGGGCCGAGGCGGCGAATCTCGTCCAGCAGGGCATCGTCGGCATCCGGCGAGCAAAACCGGAACCCGTCCTCTTTCAGGTCTTGCGCCAGTTGGACAAGAAAGTTGCTCTGTTCGCCGATCACCAGAATTACCGGTGCCTGATTGTGACTTCGATCACTCATTCGCTGCCTGTCCCATGAAGGAGGAAATGTCTGTCCGTGAGTCCTTCACCTTGTCGGCCGATTCAATGAAAATATTGACTCCCCGATATACTCCTGCAACAATGATACCTGTTTACCAAACATGAATGAAGAACAATTTCCGCCTCCCTCAACGGGCGGCCGACAGGATAGAGCCGTGATCTATCTCCTCATCTTTCTCATTCTCCTCTCCATGGCGAGTCTGGTGCTGATCGGCTACCTGCTCAAGCGGTTTGCCGAGCACATGCGGATCCAGGAAGAGCGCCTGCTGCGCATGGAACGGCTGGTCAACGACCTCTTCCAGGAGAAGACCATCGGGCTGGTGCGCCAGATGCAGGGCCGAATCAGAATCGAGCATGAGGCTCAGCGGACACGGCAGGACCAGCCGGGTGAGGCCTGGGCCGAAGTGGAGGCCATGTTCGAGGACGAGGACCGAAATTTCTCAACTGCTCTGCACATTCTGCTCGAGGCGCGCCGGATGTACGAGGAGCGGATGAAGCTTCTCGACCGGCTGGGCTGATTCCGGGCATCGTCCGTCAGTTATTTTCATAATATATTTGATTTCTATTTTGCCGGGTGTTATGCTCCCTCTCTTGTTGCTGGCTGTTTTTTCGGCAGGTATGTCTCAACGATATATTTCGTCTTGAGGTAATTATTATCGTAAGAGGGTTTCTCGTAACCTGGAAGGGGCTGATATCTGAATGGAGAACCCGCTGGAAGTAAAGGTTCAGGATGACCTGGAAAAGGCTATCCGGGTACTGAAACGGAAGATCGCACGCAATGGCATTCTCAAAGAGCTGAAGAAACGACGCTTTTATGAGAAGCCCAGCGAGCGGCGCAAGCGCAAACGGATGGAAGCTGCCAAACGACGCAAGAAAGCGTTGCGGACTGGCCGCTATTGATCCTGGCGGAGAAGAACCGGTGACGAGGCTTCCGTGCTGTCGTGACCGGTTCTTTTTTTTTACATCACCTCTTCTGTGGTCCGATAGCTGCGTTGCCGGCCTCTTCGAAGTGCTCACATACCATCAGTGTATGCTGCGCATTCTCATCGGCCGGCGCCTTGCTCTCGAACCACAGCTGAGGCGATGAGTGCCAGTCGAAAAGTGGATGGTGTGATGATGACGAACAGTGCCGTGGATGCTGCCGACGATCCCTATCGCGGGTATCGCGGGATGGCCAGGGAAAAGCTTGAAGCATTTGGGGTGCGGGTCTGGAGCGAGGTGACAGCCGACACCACCAGGGGCGGTTTCAGGGGCATCGTTCTGCCGCGATCCGAGACCGCCGACGACCGTCACATCGTGATCAAGCTGGCCACCGGGTACAATGTGGGTCTGGCCGTGGAGTCCATCCTGGCCATGGAAGAGAAGGGCTACCGCAAGATCACCTACAAGATCCCGGCCAAGGACGTCCCTCACAATCCGGACCTGCCCAACGTGACACTTTTCGGTACCGGCGGCACCATCGCCAGCCGTCTCGACTACCGCACCGGTGCGGTGATTCCGGCGTTCTCTCCCGGTGAGCTGTATGGCGCGGTCCCCGAACTGTCCGACATCTGCAACCTGAAGACGATCAAGCTCTACGGCGAGTTCAGCGAGAATATCGGGCCGAAACACTGGCAGGGCACGGCCGAGGCGGTGGCCCGGGAAATCGAGGCCGGTGTGGCGGGGATCGTCATCGGCCATGGCACCGATACCATGCACTTTACCGCGGCGGCCCTCTCCTTCATGCTCCAGGACCCGCCGGTGCCGGTGGTGATGGTGGGGTCCCAGCGGTCCAGCGACCGCCCCTCCTCCGATGCGGCGCTCAACCTGATCAATGCCTCCCACGCCGCGGCGTACGGCGATCTCGCCGAGGTGATGGTCTGCATGTTCGGGCCCACCAGCGACCAGTACGACCTGCTGCACCGCGGCACCCGGGTGCGAAAAATGCACTCCAGCTACCGCAGCACCTTTCGCACCATCGGCGATATCCCCCTGGCCATGATCTCCCCGGGCAATTTCCGCATTCTGCACAAGGATGTCAAAAGGCGGAGGGACGACCGGAAGGTCAAGCTGAACACCAGCTTCGAAGAGAAGGTGGCCCTGGTCTCCTACTACCCCAACATGCAGCCCGATGTGCTGAACAGCCTCATCGACAATGGCTACCGGGGCATCGTCATCGCCGGCACCGGGCTGGGCCACGTGAACAAGATCGTCTACCCCGTTCTGCAGCGGGCCAAAGACGAGGGCGTGGCGATCTACATGACGGTGCAGACCCTATGGGGCTATGTCCAGATGTATGTCTACGATACCGGGCGGGACATGATGGAACTGGGAGTTATTCCGGCGGCCAACATGCTGCCCGAGGTGGCCTACGTCAAGCTGGGGTGGGTGCTGGGCCAGACCGACGATCTCGACGAGGCCCGGAGGATGATGCTCACGCCGGTGTCCCATGAAATCACCGAGCGCGAGCCGCCCAACGGCTACCTGATCATGCAGGGCGGCATCCCCGAAGTGGAAGAGTACATCCTCTCCCACCGCAAATAAATGTAAACTACTGTGAATGAGATCGCCACGTCGCAGGTTGTGCCTGCAACTCTCAAGACACAGGTGCCTTTCCGTCGCCATAGCCGGCTGATGATATTCCCTCGACTTCGCTGAAAATGGGAAGACCCATTTTCTCTTATGCTCCGCTGAGGGAACATCAACAGCCGGCTATTTCAGCTGCAGACCAGCTGATTCCCGTCCAGTTCTTATTACAGACGTCCCGCTGTCCCCGCGGGCCAGTGGCTCGCATTGACAGTTCGGGCTGCGCCCGTTCCTCGCGATGACAGATAGTGGGGGTGATACTGTTCAGATGCCGAGCTTTGCGGCCAGCAGTTCAGCGGCCTGTCGCCCGGGGATTCGTCCGCCCACCCGGGACATCAGGATGCCCATGGTGTGACGGTGCCGTTTGGCCGGACCGGCATAGGCGATCCCGCCGGTGAGCGCGAGGGCGGTGTCAACCTCGGTCTCCAGGTCGGGCAGCGGCTGTTCGGGGTCCAGGCCCAGGCCCTTGAGGGCCAGGTCCAGTGCTCCGTCACCAACCATGCCGCTGGCGGTTTCGGCAAGCAGCGACAGCAGCGGCCGCAGGGCTTCGGGGAAGAGCCGTTTCCCGGCCAGCATGCGAAACAGTTCGAAAAGGTCTTTGTCGGTGATGCTCTCCACCCGGCTGGTGAGCCGGGCCGCGTGTTTCAGTCCCTCGAGCAGCGTGGTGGCCACCAGCCGCGGATCCAGGTCCAGCTGGGCAAAGGTTTTTTCGGCCAGCGCACCCCGCGGTGAGACGGCCAGAGCGTGGGCCACCGGGGCTGCCAGCCCCCGGGCGGCAAAGTCATTTTCACGGTCCCACGGTTTCGATTTCATGCCGGCGGTGATGCGGGCGATCCGCTCATCATCAATCGCTTTTGGCGGCATGTCGGTGTCGGGATACATCCGGTCCGGGCCGGGAAGGATCCGCTCGAAGTCGGTCAGTCCGCCGGGCAGCGGTTGCCGGGTTTCGCCGGGCACCCCTACGGCGGCCTCGGCGGCGCGGATCAAAATCTCCTGGGCCGCGGTAGCCGTGTCCCGGGCCGGGCCCCAGACCAGGATCAGGGCGTCGTCAGCGCCGGCGGAACATTCCTGACGCACCTCACCCCAGAGCCGGCGGTCCGGTGCTCCCGCCCTCTCCCCGCCCTGCAGTTCGGAGTGGAAAAGGTTGGGCATCCGGTCGAGGCAGGCGATCACCCGCACCCGGCCGCCCAGCTCGTCGGCAAAGCAGGTGCCCGGCTGGGTTGGCCAGGGGAGGATCCCCCTCCACCCGTCCAGCCTGATGGCCCGGACGTCCATCCCGGTGCCGCTGTTCTCAATCAACTCGGCGGCGATCAGGTTGTCGCCGCCCAGGCGACGGAAGAGATCGGTGACCTCCACCACCCGGCGGCCGTCCTCACGCACCGAGTCCGGCGTGATGCCCCGGGTCCGAAGTTCATCCCTGATGTCCAGCAGTGCCTTGTGCCGGTGAGCCTCCACCAGGACCAGCTGCTCGATCAGCGGGATTCTCGACACCCCCTTGATCTCCACCCGGGTGGAACCTTCGATGCTCACGTTCACGTCCTGGCGGGCCGCTCCTGCGCCGCGCCGCACCTTGCCGGTGACCCGGGCCAGCCGGGCGACCTCCCAGCCCACCGCAACCGCTTCCTCGGGGGTGTACATCTCGGGTTCGGTCACCGTCTCGCTGAGCGGTATGCTCAGCCGGTCGGTGCGGTAGGTCATGATGTGGCCGCAGTCGCTGACTTCGCGACAGGCGTCTTCCTCCACCGCCAGCTGGCGAATGCCGATGGTCCGGCCGCGGAAGGGGATTCCGCCGTCCACGCCGATAATCGCCGTGCGCTGGAATCCGGCGGGAATACTGCCGTCCAGGTATTGCTTGCGGATGATGTGGATCTCGCCCACCAGGCTGCAGCCCAGCATCAGCGCCAGTTCCAGCGCCACATCCAGGGCCTGCTCGTTGAGTTCGAAGGGCGGGGCGTCGTCCATCTCGTAGGTGCAGACCGAATCGCTGTTCAGCCGGTAGATCACGTCCTTCTTCGTCTTGAACTCCATCAGCGCCGTGCCGTCGTATTCGCCCATCTCGGAAAGAGTGGGCCGCATGTGGCGCAGCACCTCGGCATCGTAGTGCTTGCTGTAGAGGCGGGCCGGGCAGCGGCAGAAGAGTTTTTTGCTGGTCAGCAGCTGCTGGTGGACTTCCAGGCCACAGCGGAAGCCCAGTTTCCGGAAACTGCTGTCGGACAGGAACTGAAAGCTCAACGGATCTCCCTCCCGGCTGCCGTTTTCCCCGGCGGCGCGCTGCTCCGGGTTCATGGTTTCCCGGCTGGTGTACAAGCCGCGCTATCTTAAATGGGGGCTGGCAGGGTGTCAAGATTGCCCGGAGGGGGGGGAGACGAAGAATGACCCTTGACAATCGGCTCCCGGGAACCAATATTAGAAACTGTCAGCGCTCCCAGCTCAAAAAGCGACTACTCTAGTACAGGTCACGCCAGCCGGATGAGCCTTGTCCGCAGCCCTCGCTGTTCCTCCGGGTCGGAGTCATGATCCAACTGAATTCCCTCAAACTGACATAATTATCGTTAATGCCCGGCACTGGCCGATCCGATAGAAATGGTAAGGGCGTAGTGACTCCACCCTGGAGCGGTGTGGAGAGGCGGTGCCCCGGTGCACTGTCCGAAGAATTCGTCCAGCAATCGAATTCAAAACAGATCTGTTTTGCGTTCCCGTGAAGCGGAAGGTAACTCCGATGAAAGCCACACCCGATAAAAAACGAGATACCGGCGACAGGACCGGCATGGTCAGTTCGATCCGGACCGACAAACTGAAACCGCTGACGGTGGGGTCGGAGCAGCGAAGGTACGGGCCGCTCACGGCGGCCGAGCAGCTGCGCCAGCGCGAACGGCTCAGCGCCATCGGGGAGGTGGCCGCCACCCTGGTCCACGAGATCAAGGCCCCGCTCACCGCCATCGGCGGGTTTGCTCGTTCGATGCTGAAGAACAGCTCCGCCCCGGTTACCAACAGGGAACCGCTGGGCATCATCGTCAACGAGGTGTCCCGTCTGGAGCAGCTGATCGACAATGTCCTGGGGTTCACCCACCCCGAGCGGATGCAGCTGACTCTGCTCTCGATCAACCGCCTGGTGCTGGAGAAGGCGGAGATTTTACGGCCCTCGTGCACGGAGTCGAAGATCGAGGTGCGGATGGATCTGGGAGACGGGTTGCCCGAGCTGCTGCTGGACCGCAACCAGGTTCACCAGGTGCTGGAGAATCTCTGCACCAACGCCAAGCAGGCCATGCCGCGCGGCGGCACGGTCACCGTGAGTACCCGCCTGCTGGACCAGGAGGTGGAGGTGCGGGTGGCGGACACGGGCCACGGTATTCCGCCGCTGCTGCACCAACGGGTTTTCGAGCCCTTCTATTCCACCCACAGCATGGGAACCGGTCTGGGGTTGGCGGTGACAACGCGGGTCATGGCCGGCCACGGCGGATCGGCGTTCCTCGACGGGACGGTGACCGACGGCGCGGCGTTCTGCCTCCGTTTTCCCGTTCCGCGGACCACCCGCGAGAGTGTCTGAACAAGCCGCCCCAGCGTATTACTTCACCGCCTCGATGGCGCTTTCCACCAGATCCCGCATCTCCTGCAGGCGCTCTTCGGTCAGCGCTTCAAAGCGCAGGACCAGCACCGGCTGGGTGTTCGACGCGCGGGCCAGGGCCCAGCCGTCGGGGAAGACCACCCGCACGCCGTCCACGTCGATGATCTCGTAGTCCTTGCTCAGACGATCCTTCAGCCGCTCGATGAGCGGAAATTTCTCCTCGTCCGGGCACTCCACACGGATCTCCGGGGTGGAGACCGTCTTTGGCACGTCGGCCAGCAGAGCGGTTGCCGGGGTGTCTCCCGCAGCGACGATGTCGATCAGCCGGCAGGAGGCGTAGACCGCGTCGTCAAATCCGTAGTACCCGTCGGCGAAGAACATGTGGCCGCTCAACTCGCCGGCCAGTTCGGCGCCGGACTCCTTCATCTTGGCCTTGATCAGCGAGTGGCCGGTCTTCCACATCACCGGGTTGCCGCCGTGGGCCCGAATGTCATCGTAGAGCGTGGTGGAGGCCTTGACCTCGGAGATGATGGTGGCGCCCGGCTTGCGGGAGAGGATCTCCCGGGAGTAGAGGATCAGCAGCTTGTCGCCCCATATAATCCCGCCCTGCTCGTCCACCGCGCCGATGCGGTCGGCGTCGCCGTCGTAGGCCAGGCCCAGGTCGGCGCCCTCGTCCACCACCCGCCGGCGAAGTTCCGCCAGGTTGGCCTCCACCGTGGGGTCGGGGTGGTGGTTGGGGAAGTTGCCGTCCACGTCGCAGTAAAGCTCGACCACGTCGCAGCCCAGCCTGCGGAACAGCTGGGGGGCCACCAGGCCTCCGGTACCGTTGCCGCAGTCCACCACAACTTTCAGATGTCGTTTGAAGTTGAAGGAACCGGCCAGTTCGTCCAGATACTCGGGGATCACGTTGTAACTGTCCGACTCTCCCGCACCGCTGGCCAGGTCGCCGCTTTCGATGACCCGCCGCACCTCCTGGATCTGGTCCCCGTGCAGGGTGCCGGTGCCCACGCAGAGCTTCATGCCGTTGAATTCCGGCGGGTTGTGACTGCCGGTGACCATCACTCCGCCTTCTTTCTCCAGCTTGTGGATCGAGTAGTAGAGCAGGGGAGTGGTGCAGAGGCCGATGTCGGTGACCCGGATGCCGGCGGCCAGCAGGCCGCGGGTCAGGGCCGCGGAAATCCGCTCCGAGCTGAGCCGGCAGTCGCGGCCGAGGCTGATCCGCTGCCGGCCGTCCCATCGGAGCATGGTGCCGAAAGCACGGCCGATGGCCTGGACCACTTCGCTGGTAAGGTCGCTGGCGGCGATACCCCTGATGTCGTATTCCCTGAAGATCGATGGGTTGAAGTCCACCGGTGCTGTCTCGTTCATTGTTCTCCGCTCCCTTCAGGCCGTGACCAGAGTGCCCACCGGCTCTCCCTGGACCGCCTTTATGATGGCGCCCGGTTCGAATATGTTGAAGACCACGATCGGTATACTGTTTTCCATGCAGAGCGACGCGGCGGTGGCATCCATCACTTTGAGGGACTTTTCCAGAACCTCGCGGTAGGTGATCCGTGAATACCGTTTGGCCGCGGGATTCTTTTCCGGGTCGTCGTCGTAGACACCGTCCACCCGGGTGGCCTTGAGCACCACGTCACAGTCCATCTCCACCGCGGAGAGCGCGGCCGTGGTGTCGGTGGTGAAGTAGGGACGGCCGATGCCGCCGGCAAAGATCACCACCTTGCCCTCGTCGAGGTCGGCCAGTGCGTCCCGCCGGGTGTAGCAGCGGGCAAAGGCACTCATGTCGATGGAGGTGAAGAGGGAAGTGGACAGGCCCAGCCCCTCGAGGATGTCCTGCAGCCCCAGCCCGTTGATCACCGTGCCCAGCATCCCCATGTAGTCGCCGGTGACCCGGCGGATCTGTTTCGGGGCCAGGCTGCCGCGAAAGATGTTGCCGCCGCCCACCACCACCGCGGTCTTGACCCCGGTGGCCACCAGGTGGGCGATCTGGCCGGCGATATAGACCGCGGTTTCGGGGTGAATCCCCATCTTCGCGTCGCCGGCGAGGGCTTCGCCGCTCATTTTGACCAGCGCCCGTTCGTAATGGACCCCCATGCTTGCCCCCTTATCCGATGCTGTAGTGGATGACCCCGACTGGTGTTGCCGGTGATGATGCCGTATCCCCCGGACAACCCTGCTGAAAAAAGCGAAGAATATCTTTTCAGGGCGCGGCCGGCTTGTCAACCGTGGGCCAAAACGCCGCTCAAGGGGTGGTCCCCGGTTCGACGATTCTGAGGTGCATCCCATCCGGGCCCTGCCCGGGTTCCACCACGTAGAGGCGCGCTCTGGGCAGGATACGCTCCATGGTTTCCAGGTAGAGCCGCTCCCTGGTCAGCCGGGGCGCTTTCTCATACTCGACCAGCAGGGCCGCGATCCGGGAAGCCTCGCCCTCGGCCAGGGAAACGCGCTGATCCTTGAAGGCCTTTGCGCTGTCGACGACCCGCTGGGCCTCGCCCCGGGCCTTGGGCAGGATCTCGTTGGCATAGCCCATGGATTCGTTGACCAGCCGTTCGCGGTCGGCCTTGGCATTCTGCACATCCTGGAAAGACTGGACCACCGCCCGGGGCGGTTCCACCAGCTTGAGGTTCATCGAGACCAGCTGGATTCCCAGGTCATACTGGTCGAGGACCTCCTGGGTTTTCTGTCTGGCCGTTTCCAGCATCAGGGCCCGGCCGGTGGTAAGGATGTCGTCGATGTTTGCCTGGCCCACCAGCTCGGTGATCGTCGCTTCGGTGATCCGCCTCAGCAGGAACGGGGGCTTGTCGGTGACAAAGAGATACGCCGAGGGACGGCCCACGGTATACTGCACGATCACCTGCATATTGACGATGTTGGTGTCCCCGGTGAGCCACTCCATCTCAACCGCCGGCGGATCGATCCCCTGGATCTGCTCGGCGATACGGAACCCGATGCTCATGGTGAAGTTTGTGGTGGTGCGCAGGGTCCGGGAAGAGCCCACCGGCCAGGGGGGGCGGTAGTGCAGGCCCGGCCCCACCCGGTCCTCGTACAGCCCGCCGAAGAGCAGTACCACGCCCTCCTCGTCGGGCGAGACGGCAAAGATACCCGAGAGCAGGTATACCGCCAGCAGCAGACCCAGGCCGGCGGCGACCCAGAACCGGGTCCCCCAGCGGCGCCCGGCCGGGCTGGTGTTCGGATCGGTCACTTGCCCGCTCCCTTGGTCAGCACGCTCATCAGTTCCGAGTCGGCGGGGACCACCAGGGTGGTCTGACCGTCGATGATTTTTTCGTACGATTCCAGAGTCCGGATAAACTTGTAGAATTCAGGGTTCTGCCTGATCACCGCGGTGTAGCGCTGGGCGGCCAGCGCCTCACCTTCGCCGCGGATCTCCTTGGCCTCCTTCTCCGCCTGGGCCATGATCCCGGCCCGTTCCCGTTCGGCTTCGGAACGGATGATCATCGACCGCTCCTCGCCTTCGGAGCGGAACTTGGTGGCGATCCGTTCCCGCTCGGCCCGCATCCGTTTGAAGACGCTCTGCTTGTTCTGCTCGGGAAAGTTCAGCCGGCGGATCCGGAGGTCCACCACCCGGATACCGAGGTCGGCTTCGGCCCGCACCCGGCAGCGCTCGAGCACCGGGGCCATCACCTCGGGGAGCATGAAAGCCTCACGGTCGGTGTTTACCAGCCCGCTGAACGGCGTATTGCCCAGGGCCGACCCCAGCTCGGAGGAGATGATGTCGGAGAGCCGGGCCTCGGCGCCCCGGCGATTGAAGACCCGCTGCATGAAGGTCAGCGGCTCCTGGATCTGCCAGATGGCGAAACTGGAGACCACCACGTTTTTCTTGTCCTGGGTCAGATACTCCATGTCCGGGGTGTCGTAGACCAGCAGCCGGTTGGAGAACTTCTCCACGTTCTGCAGCAGCTTCAGCGGGCTGAATTTCAGGCCCGGTTCCATGCAGATCCGCACCGGTTTGCCGAACCGGGTCACCACGGCGTATTCGGTCTGGTGCACGGTGAAGAAACAACAGGGGCCGGCCAGGACCAGCAGCAGCAGGACGGCCAAGATGACGATTCCGGATTTCATCGGTTCGATTCCTCCACCGGCGCGGCCGCCGGATTTTGCGAAGCGCCGGTCCCCGGCTCATCCGGGGAAGAGGAGCGGAGCCAGAGATCGAACTGTCCCACCGAACGGCTGTCCGGGGTGATGTAGAGCCGGCCCCGGGGCAGCACCCGTTCGGCACACTCGAGGTAGAGCCTGAAGCGGGTCAGCTCTTCGGTTCCCTTCACGGCCTCCAGCAGGCTCTGGAATGCAGCCGTTTCGCCCTCGGCGGCCAGCAGTGCGCCCGTCCTTCCGGCCCTGGCCCGGGCCACGCTCTGATCGGCTTCTCCCCGGGCCAGGTGCAGACGCTCCTCCCGGTAGCCCTGGGCCTGGTTGACCATGGTGCTGCGGTCCTCCACGGCACTGGCCACGTCGCGGAAGGCGTCGTGGACTTCCAGCGGGGCATGGGTGTCCAGCAGGTGGAAGGAAGCGATGCGGATGCCCGATCCATACGATTCGGGGCTCTCCGAATCGAGGATTCGCTGGGCGTGAGCGGCCGTTGCCGTTTCAACTTCGGCCCGGGAGGTGGTGTAGATTTCGTCGATCGGCTGCCGGCCGATGAACTCCATCAGCACCGAGCCCACCACCCGGGAGACCAGCCGGTCGGCATCTTCCACCGCGTAGAGGAAGCGCTCGGGATCGCCGACCCGGTAGTGGGTGACACAGGCGATCTGAATGATATTTTCATCGCCGGTGATGAAGAGCGACTCCTCGGTGAACTGCCGGGCCGCGCTGAACCGGCGGGATTCACCCAGCGGCACGTTGTCATCGGGCAGCTGATCGTCCGCTACGACCTGGAAGCCGCTGAACACCTGGCGGATTTCCTCGGTGCGGCAGGTCTCGGAGAGGGCAAAGGGCCAGGGCGGGCAGTAGTGCAGGCCCGGGGGCAGCGAACTGCGGACCAGGGCCCCGAACTGGCGCACCATCCCCACTTCACCCGGGCGGACGAGAAAAAACCCCTGGGAGAGATAGAGTGCCGCGATCAACAGTACCGTGAAGTAGAAACTGGGACGGCGGAAGATTGCGGCCGGGTTGAATCCCTTCAGCCAACTGACAAAAGTCCGCAGGTGGTGCCACAATTCGGCGGCATCCTTGCGGAACCCGGTGCGCTGGAAACTGGCCCCGGCCAGCACGGCGAAGGCCAGCAGGCCGATAAAGCGCAGGACCATCCCGGCCATGGAAGTGGAATTATCCTCCTGGCCCCAGAGGGTGAACTGGTCGGCGCTGAAGAAGGCGTTGGTGGCCAGGCCCAGGGTCATGCAGACGATGATGATCGACAGCAGGTAGATCCGCAGGAAGCGGCCGCCGAACACCCGGCCCACGATCATCAGCGTGCCGATATTGGTCACCGGCCCGGCCAGCAGGAATACCAGGCCGGCTCCGGGGCTGAGCCCCTTGGCCATCAGTGCCGCGGCCAGCGGCGTGGAGCTGGTGGCGCAGAGGTAGAGCGGGATACCCACCAGCAGCATGACCACCATTTCCACCGTGGGGTTGCCCACCACCTGTTCGAAGAAGTCGTTGGGCAGGATGGCGCTGAGAAAACCGGTGAGCACGATGCCGAAGACGATCCAGAAGGCCAGGTCGTCCATCATCTCCACGAAGCCGTAGTGGAAGGCCTCCTTGAACACACGTTTCACCCGGCCCTCTTCCGGCGGCGGTTCGGGCAGGGCCGCCTGTTCCGGCCCGGCTTCCTTGCCGCAGCAGCAGGAGGGTGCCGGCTCATCCGCCGGCGGGCAGCAGGAGGGTTCCGGTTCGTCCGCCGGCAGCGACTCGGCCCGGGCGCCGCGGCCGGGGGAGAGCAGGATCCAGGTGCCGGCGGTGATGGCGGTGATCATGGCCACCAGCGGCCTGATCACAGCCATCAGCGGGCCGATCAGCCCCCAGGTGAGCATGATCGAGGGCAGGCCGGTCTCCGGAGTGGAGATGAGGAACGACATGGTGGCCGGGCGGCTGGCCCCGTTCTTGCGCAGGCCCACCGCGGCCGGCACCACCCCGCAGGAACAGATGGGCAGCGGGGCGCCGAAGAGGGTGGCCTTGATCACCGAGGCGAAACTCGAGGCGCCGAGCACCCGCTGCAGCATCTCGGTCCGCAGAACGATCCGCATCAGTCCGGCGAGGAAGAATCCGGCGAGGATGTATATCGAGGCTTCGTAGAAAACCTTGTAGGTCTCAATGGCGAATTTGATGAGAAAATCGATCATGGCACTTCAGTTCGCAGTCTGGCCAGGCACCGGCATTTATAGTAGACAGTTATAGTCTGACATACTCCACGGGCCAATTCAATGAAATGGTGATTACGGCCAATCGGGATTGTGGTGGATACCGTCTGCGCCGCCCAGCTCAGCCGCCGCCCGCTCCGGCGTCACGTGGCTGATGTACACACCCGCGCCCCATTCGAACCCGGCAATCCAGGTGAATTCGGGCAGCAACTCCAGGTGCCAGTGGTACCCGGCGCCATACTCGTCGCCCCGCGGCGCGGTGTGCAATACCAGGTTGAACGGCGGGTTCTTCAGCAGATCCTTCATCCGGGTCAGCAGGAACTTGATCATCCGGGCCAGGTCCCGCACCTCGTCATCGCCGGTCATTTCGAAGCGCGCCGAGTGCCGCCGGGGGATGATCCAGGTCTCATAGGGCTTGCGCGGGGCAAAAGCGGCCAGGGCGGCAAACCCGTCGCTGACCTTGACCAGCCGCTCCCCGTCCCGCTCCTCCTCTTCGACCATGCTGCAGTAGATACAGCGGCCGGTCTCCCGGTGGTAGCGGCCGGCGCCGGCCAGTTCTTCCTGCACGTGCTTGGGGACCACCGGCAGGGCGATGATCTGGGAGTGGCTGTGGGACAGCGAGGCCCCGGCCTTGGCGCCATGATTCTTGAAGAACATCACGTGCCTGATTCGCCGGTCATCGAGAAGCCGGGCCATGCGGTCACGGCAGAGCAGAAGCATGTCGGCGATGTGGACAGGGTCCATGTCGGCCAGCCCCTGATCGTGGAGCGGCGTCTCCACCAGGACGTCGTGGGATCCGGCGGCGGTCATCTTCCGGCGGAGCGGGTCACCGCTTTGATCGGCCCCGCCCTCCATGCGCAGGGCGGGGTAGCGGTTGGGCACCAGCCGGGCACGCCACTCCGGACCGTCGGCCGGGGATTCCGCCGGGCGCAGTGCGGCGATCTCCGGCGGTGTCTCGCCCTCGTTCCCCGCGCAGAACGGGCATTCTGATCCATTCTCCACGTTTCCGGAAGAATGGTGGAAATCGTGGGGCCGATCTGCCCGGTCAGGGGCGATGATGACCCACCGTCCGTTCACCGGGTCTCTGCGCATTTCCGGCATGGTTCCACTCCTCCAGCCTTGGGATAACCCGGGGCAGCCCGCTTGTCCGCGAGCGTGCTGATGAGACTATGGCCGAGGCCACCGGTTTGTCAACGGAGCCGCGGATTGAACCTGGCGGCGGCATATTGTAAACTTGGGCGGACCAAATACCGAATACAGTGGTAGAGGCATGAATTGGCCCTGGCCGCCCGGGGGTGGGGGACGCGTGGCGGTCTGTCCGCGGCGCTTCACTGGGAGAACGGATCGACGTGAGGATCCCTGGACGAAACCGTGACTGGTTCATGGCGGTCGGACTGGTTGCACTGGTCTGTCTGCAGACAGCGGGGGGCGTTGCGCTCAGCGCCCAGCCTACGGGTGACGGCGAGATCAAGTTCTCCCGGGCCTTTCTCGGCATCTACCGCAAGATGATGGAGATCGAGCGGCCCATTCTGGATGCCTGCAAAAAGCATGATCTCAACCCGCTGCTGGCCAAGGCGGTCTGCTGCTACGAATCGGGCGGCAACGCCAACCTCACCTCCTGGGCCGGGGCCCAGGGCTACTTCCAGGTGATGCCGCGCACCTTCCGCAGTATGCGGGTGCAGACCAACATCGAGGCCGGGGTCAAGTATCTCGCCCAGCAGTACAAGGCCTTCGAACGCGAGGATTACGCGGTGGCGGCCTACAACGGCGGGCCGGCCAACCTCGAGCGCAACCGTTCGCTGCGTCTGGAAACGGTGCAGTATGTCATCGGCGTGGGAGATTTCCGCTCGCTGCTCTACAACCACGAAGAGGAGATCCGCGCCCGGGCCGCGCCGCTCCTGCTGCACACCGTGTCGGATGGTGAGGACTGGTGGTCCCTCTCCCGGACCCTCGGCCTGCCGATGGTGGAGCTGCGGATGTACAACCCCTTCCTCTCGCACCGTACGCTGAAGAAAGGGCAGCTCATCGCCTACCCGGCACAGAGCGAGGGGATCGAAAACCTCTTCGATGTAGAGGGAGAGAATGTGCTGTACACCTCCCGCCCGGGGGACAACTACTTCCACGTGGCCTTCATCTTCGACGCCGACCTCGACACCTTCCGCCAGGACAACTTCATCTGGCGCGTCCAGGCACTGCCGCCGCTGACCCGTCTGGTGATCCAGCCCAAGCCGGCCAAGACGCGGATCAACCACACGGTGACCAGGGGCGAGAGCATCGCCGACATCGCCTCCCGCCGGGAGAGCGACCCCTGGACCGTGGTCAGCTACAACCGTCTCTGGACCCAGGCAGACCCGGCCCCCGGGACGGTGCTCCAGATTCCCCAACAGGTCCAGCAGCCCAAGCCGCCCGAGTATGTCTACCATCAGGTGCGCCACGGGGAGAACCTGAGTCAGATCGCCCGGCGCTACGGGGTGACGGTGAGCCAGATCCAGAAGGCCAACGGCATGAGCCCCCGAAACACCAGGATCATCACCGGGAAGAAGCTGAAGATCCCCCAGCGGGGGTGATTTCCGCTGGGGACATGGGCCGGGCCAGCACCGTCTCGAACCTTTTCAGCGTCACCAGTCCGGGGGCCGCGCCCTTGGGCCGCTTGACCGAGTTGCGCCGGGTCAGGTGCACGTCCACACTCTTGCTCCTCCGCCCCCGTGAGTAGTGGGCGGCCAGTCCGGCTGCCTGCTGCAGGGTTTTCGGCGGGAGTTTCTCCAGGCGTTCCGGGTTGCGCACCACCACGTGGGAGCCGGGCATCCCCCCGGCATGAAGCCAGAAGTCTTCGGGGCCGGCCAGGCGGAAAGTCACCTGGTCGTTGCCCCGGGCGCTGCGGCCCACCAGGATTTCCATGCCGTCGGCGGACTTCAGACGTATCACGCCGGTGATGGCCTGATCGCCGCCGCCCTTGCGGCCCGCCTGTTCCCGCACCACCGGGGCCGACCACAGCTTTGCCGTCTGTGCATCCTGCTCCACCGCCAGCAGCTCATCCACGGTCTCGGCCAGTTCGGCGGCGGAGAGCAGTTCATCGATGAAGGCCCCTTCCAGGCGCACCGGTTCCAGACGGGTCTGCACCGATTCGAAGCCGCGGACGGACCGGCGGTAGCGGCGGAAAAAGGACTGGGCGTTCTGCACCAGGGTCATTTTGGGATCCAGCGGAATCTTCACTTCCTGGGAGCCGGGCTTGTAGAAGTTCTCCACGGTGACGCTGTCCAGACCCCGTTTTTTCCGCCCGCCGGCAAAGGTGTCCAGGGCCGCGGTGAGCAGTTCGCCGTTGCGCCGGAGCTCTTCGGCCGTGGAGAACCGTGCCTCGTCCGCATCCAGCCGGGACAGCAACCGCAGGTGCTTCTTTGCGGCCTGGCCCAGTTTCCGCACCAGGTTCCGCCGCAGCCGCTCCGTGCCTGCCCGGGCCAGGATCTCCTCCCGGCAGAGTGCCTCAGCTTCAGCCATTGTGGCGAACGATTCCCGCTGCCAGCGGCCGGAGGACCGGGACGCATCCAGCGGGATGGCCGCGGCCACGGGTACCGCCGCAGTGGGGTCCAGCGGGCGGTGCAGGTATCCGGGGTGGGTCGCGGGGTGGCGCAGTCCCTCCAACTGGAGGCGGAACTGGTCCCAGGTCTCCATGACCACCGGCGGGAGGGGGGCCGGTCCGCCGGTCCGGGGCACCGTGCGGAGAAGCTGTGCGGCCAGTTCCGAGGCATACACCGGGCCGAACCCCTCCAGGGCGCTGATCAGCGAGCGGTAGAGGCCCATCCGGTCACCCTGCGGGGCGAATCTCGCCAGGGTGTGGCCGAGGAACTGCTCCACCTGGGTCCGGTGCTCACCTCCGGGCCCGGCGGCAAAGGGGTCGAACTTCTCCCGGCCCGGGGCCCTCTGGGGCGGGCTGTACGGTGCCCCGGGGAGCAGGCGGTTGGCCGGGTGCCGGTCGGCGCCGATAACATTTCCCTGCTGGTCGATCAGGGCCAGAGCGGCGCTCTTGCCGGTCAATTCCACCACCAGCGTACTGGCGGCCCGGACCCCTCCGGGCATGGTCTTTTCCGCGGTGAGCAGAAAGATCCGCTCCAGACGGACCTTGCGCAGGGAGTTCACCCGGGCGCCCTCAAGATACTTGCGCAGCAGCACCAGGAACGGGGAGGGGGGGAGATCGGGTTTTTGCCCGGACGGGACCCGGTGGCCGCCCAGGGGCAGGAGGCAGGGGTAGAGCGGGCCGGGGGAGACCAGCAGCCATGGGGCGCCCGGCCCGTCCAGCCGGAAGAGAATGCCAGCATGGTCCGGATCCGGGGCCGGCATGATTTTGCGGATCACGGCATTGGTGGCGCTCTCGGACAGTGCCTGATGCAGTGCCAGAAGGTCGAAGTTTTCCATGGTGCGTTCCGACTAGGGCGTCGTGTCCTTGTCCAGACGGGCCAGCAGCTGGTCGCGCCATCTGTTGTAGCTATCCACCTGCTCTTCGGGGACCGAGGTGGCCGGGGGGAATTCCACCGTCAGCGGGTTGACCCAGCCGCCGTCGATCATGATCCGGTAATCGCAGTGCGGCCCGCTGGCCAGGCCGGTCTGGCCCACGTAGCCGATGACCTGGCCCTGCCTGACCCGGGCGCCCCTGGTGAGACCCTTGGCAAAGCGGGAGAAGTGGAGATAGGAAGTGGTGACCCGGCTGTTGTGGCGGATCCTGACCATCCGCCCTCCGCCGCGGTCCCAGCCGGCCATGGTCACCGTGCCGTCGGCGGTGCTGACCACCGGGGTGCCGGTGGGGGCGGCGTAGTCCACTCCGTGGTGCGGCATCCGGCGGTGCAGCACCGGGTGAAGCCGCGAGCGGGAGTAGCGGGAACTGATACGGGTGAAGATCAGCGGCGCCTTGAGAAACTCCTTGCGCATCGAGGTCCCTTCCGCGTCGAAATATTCCGGGCCCGTTTCGGGGTCCGCCTCGTAGCGAAAGGCGAGGTGATCCTGGCCCGCGCAGGCGAAGCGGACGGCGAGGATGGTGCACGACGTAGTCTGCCCCGTGCCGAGGATCTGCTTTTCCCGCAGGAGGAGTCTGAAACTGTCCCCGGCCTGCAGGTCGCGGATGAAGTCCACGGCCCAGGAGAAGATGTCGACGAAGCTGCGGGCGCCTGCCTGCGGGATTCCGGCTTCCTCGGCCGCGGCAAAGAAGGACCAGGTCACTTCACCGGCGGCCACCCGTTCCACCCAGCGGAAGGGATAGCTCCTCATTTCGGCCTGCCAGGTCTGGTCCGGCCCCAGTTGTGCCAGCAGATACTGTTCATCGTCCACCTGGTAGGTCATGGCGCTCAGCCCGCCGTCTTCCGCTGTCCAGAATTCGTAACGCCTGCCCGGTTGTATCCGGGTCAGGTCAAAAACCCCCTCGGCCGCTTCCAGTAGCGGGGGGATGAGCGCCGGCGGGAGATCATGATGGCTGAAGATGGTGGATAGGGTCTGGCCCCGCCGCACCTCACCGCTGGCGCTGAGCATGGACGTCGCGCCCCCCGGGACCGGCATGGAGAGCACCGGCTCGCTGCCCTCGGGCCTTTGGGGCGGCGGAGCGGCGGCAGTGTCCTGTGCCGGCAGACTGATCAGCAGGCAGATCAGCGGGAGCCAGACGGCTGGAAACTTACCGTTCATCCGGCGAGGGATCGCGGGGGGAGTGGGCATCGGGGGGTACCGTCGGGACAAGATCAATCGTCATCATCCTTTTTCTTGTCCTCGTCGTCTTCATCTTCGTCGTCATCCTCACAGCCCCAGCGCACCTCGATCTCGTCACGGTTGATCAGCAGCTTGGAACTGATGCTCATGCAACGCTCCTGGTCGGTCTTGAACCGGGCGCTGACGCTCACCGGATTGATGTCCTTGCCCGGTACGGTGACCTTGACCTCGAGGGAATAGCGGCCCACGGGTACCTGGATGCCGTATTCCTCGAACGTGGTTTTCTTCACCTTGGACAACAACCCCTTCCAGCCGCCGGAGTCACCTCCGTCGAAGGACTTGCTGTAGACCTCGGTGCCGTCGGCGCGGATGGTCAGCCGTCCGGCCTGGAAGCTGTGTTTGAAGACAATGTCGAGAACGCCAAAGTCCTGTGGTGTCTCCGCCGGCAGCGGGGTCGCCACGGTTGCAACGGGGGCGTCTTCCGATGCCGACCCGCCGGACGGCCCCGTGGAAGACGGTTCGGTGACGGTTTGCTTGCCGGCGGGCGGGTACTGCCTGATCTCCTGCGGTCTGGCCGGTTGCTGCTGCTGACGGGATGCGGTGGCCGGAACGTCCTCCACCGCAGGCTGGCGGGTGACCGGCGCGGTCACCACGGGTGTCTCCCTGACCGGTGGCGGTGTTACCGGGGGTGGCGCCGTCTGTTGTTCAGCGGCCTTCTCCGGTTCCGTTCGAACCGCTGGCTCACTTGCGGCAGCGGCGACCGGCTGTTCAGCCGGCGGTTCGATGATATCGGCGGCCCCACCGGCTTCCCCGCCCGCGGGCTCGCCCGGGACGGCCGCGGCTTCCCCGTTTTCCGCCTGTTGCTGGGCCATCATGAACTCGGGCGTATCCGTGGGCTGTTGTCCGGTGGGACGGTCATCCCTGCTGCTGTTTATCGCGAGGTAACCGACCAGGAAAATCACCACCACGGTGAGGGCCGCGGCAAAACCGATCAGGGTGGCATGGCTCTTCGATTTCTTTGCCGGTGGTTCCGCAGCGGCAGCCCCGGCCGGGGCGCTCACTGCCGAAACAGCAGCCGTGGCCGGTCCTGTGCCCGGAGCCGGACTGGCCAGTCGTGAGGCGTCAATGGTCTGGGCGGCGGGAGCGCCCTGGGGCACCACCCGTGTGGCTTCGGCGCCGGCATGAATCGGAGGTTCTCCTGCCAGCAACTGCTTGAGGTCCGCGGCGAACTGCTCGCCATCCTGGTAGCGGTTCGCGGGACTCTTGGCCAGACCCCGCATCAGCACCAGGTCGAAACCGCCGGAGAGACCAATGTTGAGCCTGGTGGCCGGCAGGGGCTCCTGGTTGACGATTTTATAGAGAATGGTGGTGATATTGTTCCCCGAAAACGGCTTCTCCCTGGTCAGCAACTGGTAGAAGACCACGGCCAGGGAAAAGAGGTCTGAACGGCCGTCGATCTGTCCGCCGGCAATCTGTTCAGGGGCCATGTAGTACGGTGTGCCAAGAAACTGCCCGGTGCGGGTCAGGCTCGAGGACTCGATACGGGCGATGCCGAAGTCGGTGATCTTGACCCGCTTGTCCGGGGTGAGGATCACGTTGGCCGGTTTGATGTCCCGGTGGATGATGCCGTTGCGGTGGGCATAGCTTAGGCCTTCGGCGATCTGCAGCACGATCTGCAGCGTTTCAACCGGGGTGAAGATCTTGTCACCGTCCAGCATCTGCTGCAGAGACTGCCCTTCGATGAACTCCATGGCGATGAAGGAGATTTTGGCTTCGGGGTCCTCGTCGGCGTCGAAGATGGTGACGATGTTGGGGTGGGAGAGATTTCCCGCTGTCTGGGCTTCACGGTAGAAACGTTCGTAGAACTCCTTTTGCTCGTCCTTGCTCAGCGCCGTTCCCGGGTGGATGGTTTTCAGGGCCACCACGCGGCCGATCCGCGGGTCTTTCCCCTTGTAGACAATGCCCATGGCACCCTGGCCGAGTTCGCCCAGGACTTCGTAGCGTCCGATCTTTTTGTGCATGGAATCGCGCCCGAACAATGCCCGGCAGGCTCTATCTCTCTTAATTGTCAGCGCTTGCCGGAGAGTTGGTCTGTTTACGAACCTCGGATGATCGTATGACAAACCGTGCGGAAGTGTCAATTCCTCCCGGCCGTCGCACTAAGACTGTGCCTGCCTTCTGCCGATGGGAAAGGGGAGCCCCCATTTTTCACAGGCCGTCTGCTACGGGGCCAGATACGCAATGATCTACGATGCTTCTCCGACTCCTCGCGACAACGTCCTGTGAGAATAGGGGGCTAACGAAAACCGCAATAATGTCAGGAGATGAACACCATGAAGAAACTCTTCGTGCTGGTCCTGCTCGTGGTCGGCGCCGTACTGATCTACAACTACACCACTACCGGGGAGATCGCCTTTTTGCCCGCGGCCCCGCTCACCGGGGAGGAACAGGAACTCGATCGTCTGGATCGGGACTTCGAGACGGCCGCCACCGAATTCAACCAGGCCCTGCGCTCAGCCGGTCTGGCCGGGCTGGACACCACCGGCGACGCCGATGCGGCGATGCAGGAAGTGGAGCGGATAGAGAGCAACCTGGATAAGTTGATGCGGCGCCTGGTTGGAGATGCAGCTCGCAAAAAAGCCGAACGCCTGAAGATGCGCCTGCAGGAGTTCAAGCGCAAGGCCGGTGCCTGAACCGGCGCCCGCGGTTGTCATGGCGAGCCCCTGACCCGCGGGAGCCGTCGCTGCCTGTCTGCTGCAGTGGCGGAAGATGTGGTAAGATGCGGAAAATATGGTAAAATATTAAGATTCATGTCGTTGAAGGTTGCAATTGCTGCGGTGTAGGTTCAAGGTCATGTATGCAAAAATAAAAACCATCCGGATGCTCATAGTGCTCCTGCTGGCAGGGTATCTACTGATTCCGGTGGCCGTGGATGAGTCCCTCATCGTCTGTTTCTCCCCGAGTCACCACATGGCGCTGGAACTCGCAGGAAACGAGTGTCGCCCCGTCGTGTCCCGGAACTGCGAGTTTGAGTGCGACGGCGCTGCGGAATACGAAGGGTACCGGTGCGAACCCTGTGTCGATCTGAACCTCTCCTACACGATGATCCATGAGCGGCGGGAGGACGCCGAATCCCTACCCTCGCCGGCAGAGTTGTGGAGGATCTTGTCACTGGCCACCGATCACTCCGGGGTTCTCGGCTTCACCACCGCATTCAATCACCTGTTTTGCTTGCGACCACCGGCACCAGACCGCGCCGCCATCTCCACCACCGTCCTTCTGATCTGATACTCGCCTCTGTTCGATTTTGCCCATCCCGATCAATCGTCTGTCCACAGACCCGTCCTTCACCATGCTGAAGCAAGGATGTGCCGCTCCGGCCCGGGTGAAGCGGCACGGCCAGCGGAGAACGAAGATGCATTTGAGATTGATGATCTGCGGCGCGGCGGTGCTTCTGCTGATCACCGCCGGCGCCGGCGCCGGGAGCCCTCCGGGGCCCCTGCCCGACGAGCCGCGGGGAGCGCTTGATCTGCGCCAGGCTCTCGACCTGGTCCTTCAGCACAACCCGGACCTCGCCGTCTCCAACTGGGCCATTCGCGCCGGCGAGGCCCACACCCGCCAGGCCCGGCTCCTGCCGAACCCCGAGCTGTCGACTGAAACTGAAAACTTCGCGGGAAATGGTGAACTCCACGGCTTCTCCGGGGCGGAGAACACCTACGCCGTGGGCCAGCTCATCGAGCTCGGCGGCAAACGGAAACAGCGGGTCCGCCTGGCCGACACGGAACGCTCCCTGGCCGAGTGGGATTACCGGTCAAGGAGAGTCGAAACCATCGCGGAGGTGACCCGGACCTTCATCGCCGTTCTGGCCGGGCAACGCAGGCTTGCCGTGCGGCGGGAGATCGTCCGTCTCTCCGAGGATTTCGCCAACATCGCCGGGGAGCGGGTGCGGGCGGGAAAGGTCTCCCCCATCGAGGAGATCCGGGCTGACGTGGCGGCAGCCAAGGCGAAGAGTGCCCTGGTCCAGGCCGAAGAGGCGCTGGAGGCCGAGCGCCGGCGGCTGGCCGCTCTCTGGGGCAGCCCCCGCCCGCTCTTCACCGAAGCGGTGGGCGTATTGCAGGAGGTCACACCCATCCCCACCCTGGACGCGCTCAGCGAGCTGCTGCCGGGGAGCCCGCACCTCGCCCGGTGGGAGACGGAGCAGGAACGACGCGCGGCCCTTTCCGACATGGCGGCAGCAAACCGGATTCCGGATCTCACGCTTTCCGGCGGCTTGCGCTACTTTCGGGGCACTGGCGAGCGGGCCTACGTGGCGGCCCTCCAGATCCCCCTGCCGCTCTTCGACCGCAACCAGGGGGCGATACTCGAGGCGCGTCTGCTCAAGGAGATGGCCGGCGAGGAGCAGCGGGCGGCCAGGATAGCGCTGGAGCGCGAGCTGGCCGCAGCCTACCGCGATCTGAACAGCGCCCGGGAGGCGGCCCTGGCTCTCCAGGAGCGAATACTGCCCGGGGCGCAGACGGCCTTCGCGGCGGTGAACGAGGGATATCGCTACGGCAAGTTCAGCTACCTCGATGTGCTCGACACCCAGCGGGAGCTTTTCGAAGTCCGAGAGGAGGAGGTGGAGGCCCTGGCCGCCTTCCATCGGGCGGGGGCCGAGGTGGGCCGCATCATCGGTCAGGACCTCTCCGCTTTGGACCGTCCGTCTGCTGCGAGTCTTGAGACTCCAGTAGCGGAGTGATGAGCGATGTCAAGAATCCTGGTCTCGAGACGTATTCGATGGAGAAATTAACGATGTTGATCAAACATGGAACCCTGATCGCCCTCCTCCTGGTCCTGGGGCTGGCCCTTGCGCCGGCCGGATGCGGCTGGGGAGAGAGCGGCGGGCCGAACGAATCGGCGGGTGAAACCCACGATCATGATCACGGCGGGGAGGCGGAAGGGGAAGACGTAGATGACCACGAGGGGCATGACCATGCCGGGGAATCGGACAACGGCGGTTTGCGCCTGACCGCCGAACAGCGTGAGCAGTTCGGCATTCAAACCCGGAAGGCCGGCCCCGGTCATCTCTACACCGCGCTGAGCCTGCCGGGCGAGATCGTCTTCAACGAGGACCGCGTGGTCCACGTGGCCCCGCTGGTGGCCGGCATCGTGCGACAGGTCAACAAGTCGGTGGGCGACCGCGTGACCGCGGGCGAGATCATGGCGGTAATCGCCAGCCGCGAGCTGGCCGAGGCGAAAGCCGAATACCTGGCCGCCATTGCCTGGGAAGATCTGGCCCGGGCGACCTTCGACCGCGAGAAGCCACTCTTCGAAAAGAAGATCTCATCGGAGCAGGATTACCTCGACGCCCAGCAGGCCCTGGCCGAGGCGAGCATCGGGCTGCGCACGGCGGAGCAGAAACTGCACGCCCTCGGCCTGACTTCTGAGTACCTCGCCGGCCTGCAGTCCGAGCGCGACGCCAACATCACCCGTTACGAGATCAGGGCACCTGTCGCCGGCACGGTGACGGCGAAGCACATCGCCCTGGGCGAGAGCCTCGAGAGCAGCACCGAGATCTTCACCGTTGCTGACCTGAGCAGCGTTTGGATCAACCTCACTGTCTATCTCAAGGCGTTGGAGGCGGTCCAGGTGGGGCAGGAGGTGGAACTCAAGATCGACCACAGCGGGGTGGAGGGCCGCGGCACGGTGAGCATGATCACCCCCTTCACCGACGAGGCGACCCGGTCGGCCACGGCGCGAATCGTCCTCGCCAACGAGGACGGGCGCTGGCGTCCCGGTACCTTTGTCACTGGCCGGATCAAATTCTCCGAGCTTAATGTGCCGATCGTGGTGCCCCGAGTCGCCGTCCAGGTGGTGGAAGGCAACAGCGTGGTCTTCGTGGCAGAGGATGGTGCCTTCCGGATGGTGACCGTGGAAACCGGTCGATCGGACCTTGAGCAGGTGGAGATCGTGGGCGGCCTCGCCAGTGGGACGGCCTACGTGACGGAAGGAGCCTTCAACCTCAAGGCCACCATGATCACCAGCAACCTCGATGCCCACGCGGGCCATGGTCACTAGGGGGAAAAGCTAATCATGATCAACAGAATGGTTGAGTCATCCTTGAGACTTCCCGGGCTGGTGATCATCGTCCTGATCGCCATCTTCGGCCTGGGCATCTTTCAATACAACCGCATGCCGGTGGACGCCTTTCCCGATATCTCGCCGATCATGGTTCCGGTCTTCGCCGAAGGGCACGGAATGGCGCCGGAGGAGATCGAGCGGCTGATCACCTTTCCCATCGAATCGGCGATGAACGGCCTGCCGGGCGTAACCGGGATCAAGTCCACTTCGGCCTTCGGCCTGGCTGTGATCTATGTCTATTTCGAGGACGACATCGACATGTACTTCGCCCGCCAGGTGGTGGCCGAGCGACTCTCCAGTGTGATCCCCGAGTTGCCGGAGATGGACGAGCTGCCGGTTCTGGGCCCCATTTCAACCGGGCTGGGGCAGATCTTTCTCTACTACCTGACCCTGGACGAGTCGGTGGACACCGGGGGCAAGGACCCCAACACCTATCTGCGAGAGCTCAACGACTGGGTGGTCAAGTTCAAGCTGCAAACCATCCCGGGGGTGACCGACATCCTCTCCATCGGCGGGCACGTCCTCCAGTATCAGATCCGCGTCAACCCCAACGCCCTCTGGGAGTATGGGCTGACGCTGGCCGACCTGGTGGACGCGGTAAACGACAACAACCGCAACGTGGGCGGCCAATTCCTCGTGGTCGGCTCGGAAGAATACCTTGTGCGCGGGATCGGCCTGGTGGAAAGCCTCGACGACATCCGCAACATCGCGGTCAAGGAGGAGGACGGCCGGCCCGTCTATCTCACCGATGTGGCCGAGGTGGAGTTCGGCAACGAGATCCGCCGGGGAGTGGTGAGCCACAACGGCGAAGAGGAAGTGGTCTCGGGCATTGTGCTCAAGCTCTTCGGTGAGAACACCTCCGAAGTGATCGAACGGCTTTACACAAAGGTGGAGGAGGTGCGGCAAGCCCTCCCCGAAGGCGTGGTGCTCACGCCCTACTACGAGCAGGCCGAGCTGGTGGAGAATGCCACCTGGACGGTGAAGGGAGCACTGCTCCTGGCGGGACTGCTGGTCAACATCATCCTGGTCCTCTTCCTGGGCAACGTGCGGACGGCCTTCATCGTGGGATTCTCACTGCCGATCTGCGCCCTGGTGGCCGTGCTCTGCATGGGCGTCCAGGGAATTTCGGCCAACCTGATGTCCCTTGGCGGCATCGCCATCGCCGTGGGCATGCTCGGCGACGGCGCCATCGTGATGACCGAGAACATCTTCCGCCACCTCGGCCGGAAGCGAAACCAGGGGCGTTCAAAAGCGGTGGTGATCCTCGAGGCGGCCCGGGAAGTGAGCCGCCCCATCGTTTTCTCCATCCTGATCATCATCATCGTCTTTCTCCCCATCTTCACCCTCGAGGGGGTGGAGGGGAAGATGTTCTCCCCCATGGCCTTCACCATTGCCTTCGCTCTCTTCGGCTCCCTCCTGGTGGCCCTGCTCGTGGCGCCGGTCCTCTCGCTTTTCCTGCTCAAGCAGGGCACCTTCAAGGAACTGGCCCTGATGCGCCTGCTCCGCGCGATCTACCGGCCGCTGCTCAAGCTCACCATCCGCAGGAAACGCCTGGTGGTCCTCTCGGCCACGGTAGCCTTCCTGCTCAGCCTGGCGGTGGTCCCCTTCCTTGGGACGGAATTCATCCCCACCCTGGAGGAGGGCTCGATTCTCATCGGCGTCACCATGGCCCCCTCCACCTCGCTCGAAAAGGCGGCTGAGCTGGTGATGCGGATGGAGCGGGTCATTTTGGAGTTCAGCGAGGTGGAACAGACTGTCTCCCGCATCGGCCGGCCCGAGGCCGGCAGCCACCCGCACCCGGTGAACTACGCCGAGGTGCAGATCGAGCTGAAGCCGCTCGAGGAGTGGAAGGACCACCGGGACAAGCAGCATTTGATCGAAGCCCTGAACCGCAGGCTGAGCCCCTTTCCCGGGGTGCAGCTCAACTTCACCCAGCCGATCCAGAACGCCTTTGATGAGCTGCTCTCGGGGATCAGGGCCCAGCTGGCGATCAAGCTCTTCGGCGAAGACCTCGGTGTCCTGCGGCAGAAGTCGGAGGAGATCCGCCAGGCCGTCGACGACATCCCCGGTCTGGTGGACCTCTCCGTGGAGCAGAGCTTCGGCCAACCGCAGATCCAGGTGGTTGCCGACCGGGCCTCCTGCGCGCGCTTCGGTGTGACGGTGAACGAAATCCTGGAGATGGTGGAACTGGCCGTGGGGGGAGAGGTGATCGACCACATCTACCTCAACACACGCCGCTTCGGTATCCACATGCGCTACCAGAAGCCCTACCGCTCCGACCCCGAGGCGGTGGGCAACATCCTCGTCACCACGGAGAAAGGGGGACGAATCCCCCTCTCCCAGGTGGCCGAGGTCAAGACGGTGACCGGTCCGATCCAGATCAACCGCGAGAAGAACCAGCGGCGCTGGATCGTGCAGGGCAATGTCCGGGGCCGCGACCTGGGCAGCGTGGTGGCCGACATCCAGCAGCGGATCGCCGAGCAGGTGACCCTGCCCCCAGGCTACACCATCGACTACGGCGGGCAGTTCGAGAACCAGCAGCGGGCCATGAAGCGGCTCTCAATTATCGTTCCTACGGTGATCGCCCTGGTCTTCCTGCTGCTCTGGATGTCCTTCGGCTCCATTCGCTACGCGCTGATCATCGTGGTCAACGTTCCCCTCTCGCTCATCGGCGGGATACTGGGCCTGCTGATCATGGGTGAGTATCTTTCGGTCCCCGCCTCGGTGGGCTTCATCGCGCTCTTTGGCATCGCCGTCCAGAATGGGATGGTCCTGGTGACCTACTTCAACGACCTGCGCCAGCGGGGCCGTTCCGTGGACGAGTCGATCCTCGAGGGAGGGTTGTTGCGTCTGCGGCCGGTCCTGATGACCGCCATGACCACCATTCTCGGATTGATCCCGCTGCTCCTGGCCCAGGGTATCGGCGCTGACGTCCAGCGGCCGCTGGCCGGGGTTGTGGTCTTCGGGCTCTCGACCTCCACGCTCCTGACCCTCTTCGTCATTCCGGCTGCGTATAGCTGGCTCGAAGGGAGTCGTCGTCCAATCGAAATTAATCGACCTACTGCCGAAAGCGAAAACAGCACGAGCATTCCTGATATGTGAGTTTTCATGGAATACGCTTCATTTCAGTGACTTCGTCGGGCGGCAAAGCAACAGTTCGTGAATGAAGCGCCGAGTATCGGATCAACCTCCGCGCGCCCGGTACCCCTTGCGGGTGCGGACTTCGTATTTGCCGCGGTTGCGGGACTTGACCTTGACCTCGCGCCAGGTGCCGTCCAGTTTGCCGTTGGTCGGCCGGTAGACAAAGACATGCTGGTTGCGCAGCTCGGCGGCAATCTCGTCGTAGGATTCGGAGAGGGCGCCGGCCGACTCCACCAGGAAGGCCCGGCCGCCGCTGTCGTCGGAGAGGCTGCGCAGCACAGACTCGCCGGGGTGTATGGCGTTCAGGGTGGATGAGTAGGGGCCGCTGCTCATCCCGCCCCGGGCGTTCATCCTTGCCCGGTTCATGCCGCCGCCGGAGAAACCGATGGTGTACATCATCACTTCCCGGGCCTCGGCTTTCTCCGTCACCTCCTCGATGGTGGCCTTGCTCGACGAGTCGGCACCGTCGCCGAAGAGCACGATCACCCGGCGCACCGTGTCGTCCGGGTCGCCGATGTGGTCCAGGGCGTAGAGCAGGGCATCATACATGGCGGTGCCGCCCTCGGCCTTGGTGCGGTCCACGGCGTTGGCCAACTTGTACTGGTCGTTGGTGAAGCTTTGCAGCAGGGTGACCTCGGAGGCGAAGGAGACCACCATCGCCTTGTCCTCGGGGCGCAGCCGGGTGACAAAACGTTTGGCGGCGGTCTGGGCCTGGGCCAGGTCATTCTGCATCGACCCGCTGTCGTCCAGGAGCATGGCCAGCACGATGGGCCTGGTTTCCACCCCCAGGTCCAGGAGCTCCTGCTCCACGCCGTCCTCCAGCACCTTGAACTCTTCCTTGTCCGCTTGGGCCACCAGTTTCCCCAGCTGGTCGTAGATCGTGCCGTTGAGCAGCACCCGCTGCACCTCTTCCACCAGGTCGGTGACGATGGCCTCCACGTTGAGGCGGGCCACCGCCCGGTGCTCGTCCAGGTCAAAGGCCCGGGCCTCCACCACGTGGGGCCCCGGCGCGGCGCCTGGGTCCCAGCGGGCCTGGAACGGATGCTGGTCCACGCTGGCCACCTTCTGCTCGTCCACCCAGTATTCCACCCGGGCCACTTCGTCCCGGGGAACGCCGCCGACATTCACTTCCAGCAGGGTGGGGCCGGAGACCAGGTCGTTCTCCCGCAGAGAGGTGATCTGCACCTTGATCGTCGAGGCGGCCATGGCACCGGGTCCCGCGGATCCAGCCACACCTGCTTCGAGGGACGTGTTGAACAGCGCGGTGCCGCGGTAGCCGTTGGCCGAGAGGGCGATGGCCTGAATCACATGGTTGGCGCCGCCGCTACCGAAATCGTGCTCGGTGCGGTATGGCGGTTCGGTGAGCGTGGCGGTCACTTCGCCGTCCACCAGCAGGCGGACTTCGGTGACCTGGTCACCCTCCAGAACCCTGACGTCGGCTTCGATGGGCACGGTGCCGGAGAGCATGCGCTGCCAGGGCTCGAGGATATTCACCGACAGCGACGCCCGGTCCGCCGGAGTCAGCGGCACGTCAACGTCGGCGGTGATCGGGACGCGCAGAACGGTGAGCAGTGTGCTTTCGGCGGCTTCGCTCTCCCCGCCGCCCCCGGTGTCCCTGATGAGCAGCCGGAGCCGGTAGTTGCCCGGCTGCAGTTTCAATGGCAGTTCCAGTATCTCGAACCGTGCGGCTTCGGACTCCAGGTCCGAGGGAAGCCGGAAGATACGGAAGGTCTTGGCCACCTGGTCCAGCACCTCCTCCCCCTTGCCGCGCACTTCTCCGGAGACCCGCACCGACCCCCTCTTGCGCCACCCCTGGTCGTCGAGGTCCAGGTCGTCAACCCGGATCTTCAGTTTGATGGTTAGCGGCGTCTCCTTGAAGCTGCCCTTGCCAAACTCGAACACCGCCGACGTGCGGATGGATCCCTCCACCACGGTATCGCCATCTTCACCACGCAGCGCGCCGGCGCCGGTCAGTGAGGCCAGAAGGAAGAGGACTGCGGCCGATCTGAATATCTTCATCGTTTTCACCAGATGTCTGTCACGGTTGTTCACACGGATTCTTCATACGGTCTTAAGTATATCGTACGAACCGGGGTCGCCGGGAAGCGGGGAATGGCGGCGGGCGGTTTGGTTGACTAATACCCCCCGGGTTGTTCTAATGCTGGCAACGATACAATCTTCCGTCCGGAGGTCCTTGCCATGAAGGCTATTTTTGTCGGTGGCGGAACCGGCTGCAGGGACGTTCTCGAGCTGTTCATCCAGGGGCAGCTGGCCATCCTCGATCTTGAAATCCTCGCCATAGTGGATATCGACCCCGAAGCGCCGGGCATGGTGTTCGCCCGCCGGCAGGGCTGGTCCACCATGACCGACCTGGAAAAGGCGCTGGCCCTCGATGGCCTCGACCTGATCATCGAACTCACCGGCTCGGAGGACGTGCTGGACAAGATCTTCTTCAACATGCCCCCCGGCGTGCGGGTGATGGACCACGTGATGGCCCGGGTCTTCTGGGACCTGGAGAACCTGACCCAGACCATCGGGCGCCAGTTGAAGGAAGTGACCGACCTGGAGACCATCATCGCCAAGGACCGGGCCGAACTGCAGGAGATCCTCGACAACCTGCCCGATTCGGTGATGGTGATCGACAGGGACCGCAAGATCCTGCGGGTCAACCGGAGGTTCGAGGAAGTCTCGGGCAAGCGGCGGGAGAACGTGGAGGGGCTGGCCTGCAGGGAGGCCTGCATTTTTGCCGGCTGCGGCAACACCTGTGACGGGTTCCCCGGCCCTTTCCAGACCGTGCTGCACACCACCAAGCCGGTCAGGCGCGACGGTCCGGACGGCCCGATCTTCGAGGAAGAGGACAAATACTATCAGATGACGGTCAAGCCGATCCTCGACGAGCAGGGCGAGGTCTCCCGCGTGGTGCGCACCTCCCGCGAGGTGACCCAGCAGGTGAAGCTGAAGCAGGAGACCGAGGAGTGGGCCCGGCACTTCGACCAGCTGGTTCAGGCGGTGCACGGCGTCATCACGATCAAGGACCTCGACGGCCGCTACACCCTGGTCAACCCCCGGGTGCAGGAGATCTCGAACCTCAGGGAGAACGAGTTGCTGGGCTGCACGGCCCGGGAACTGTTCGACGCCGAAGCGGCCGCGGTGATCGAGGAGAACGACCGGCGGGCCCTGGAGGGCGGGGGGTACTACGCCACCGAGGAGCGGCTGATGGTGGGGGGCAAGGAGCGGATCTTCTTCTCCGAACGATTCCCGCTCACCGACTACCGGGGAAACGTGGTGGCCATCTGCTGCCTTTCCCGCGACGACACCGTGGCCCGCCAGCTGCAGCAGGACCTGGTGCAGACCGAGCGTCTGGCCGCCGTGGGCAAGCTGGCCGCCGGGGTGGCCCACGAGCTGAACAACCCGCTCACCGGAATCCTCACGTTTGCCGAGGACCTGATGCTGGAGGCCGATCCTGCCGACCCGAAACGCCAGGATTACGAAGTGATCGTCAACGAGACCATGCGTTGCCGCCACATCGTTCGCGACCTGCTCGATTTCTCGCGGCAGAAGAGTTCGGAGCGGCAGCAGACCGACATCAACGGCGTGATCAAGCGTTCGCTGACCATCATCGAGCGCCAGGCGTCGTTCCACAACATCGAATTCCGTCTGGAACTGGGGGAGGAGATTCCCGCGGTACTGGTGGACCCACGGCAGATGCAGCAGGCGATCCTCAACCTGGTGATCAACGCCTGCGACGCCATGGACGCTGTTGGCGAGATCACCATCCGCAGCCGCCTGGAGGACGAGGGGCGCCAGGTGGCGGTGGCGGTGTCGGACAAGGGCTGCGGCATCCCCGAGGGACTGATCGACGATCTGTTTCAGCCCTTCTTCAGCACCAAGGGGGACCAGGGCAACGGCCTGGGTCTGGCCACCGTGCTCGGGGTGATGGACCGGCACAACGGCCGGGTGAACGTGGAGAGCCAGGTGGGCCAGGGCAGCACCTTTACCCTGACCCTGCCGGTGGCGGGGGATTGACGGTGGAGAAAGGATAACAGATGAAAAACTCCGAGAATACCCAGGGTAACAATGCGGAGCAGATTCAACCGGCGAGGATCCTGGTCATCGATGACGAGGAGGTGGTGCATGTCAGTCTGCGCCGGATCCTCGGCCGCTGCGGCCACCATGTGGAAGCGGAACTGAGCGCTGTCGGCGGTCTGGCGCGACTGACCGCCGATCCGCCGTATGACCTGGTGATCACCGACCTGATGATGCCGGAGATGAATGGTATCGAGCTGCTCCAGCAGCTGAGGGATCGCAAGCTGGACGTGCCGGTGCTGATGATCACCGGGTATCCAACCATCAGCACCGCCCTGGAGGCGCTGCGTCTCGATGCCATGGACTACCTCGCCAAACCCTTCACCCGCCAGGAACTGCTGGGTCCGGTGAACCGGGCCCTGCGGCGGGGTGCGGGAGCCCCGGCGGACGAACCTGCGGAAGTGGAAATCGGTCCGGACTCGGAGGGGCTGGAGCGGTCCTGCCCCGGAATGGAGACCGGGGTCCGGATGTGCCTCCGGCGGCACTCCTGGGCGCTGTGCTGCCAGGACGGTACGGTGAAAGTGGGGATCCAGCCGTCATTTTTCGAGGGTATCGGTAATGTCAACACGGTGAAGCTCCCCGAGGAGTCCGACCTGGTGGAGCAGGGCTACGCCGGGATTCACTTGACCACCGCCCTCGCGGAGGAGCATGCTGTTTTCATGCCGCTCAGCGGCCGGGTGGTGGCGGTGAACGAGGATGTTGCCGGCCGTCCGGAACTGATCACCGCCGACACCTGGCTGGTTCGCGTACTCCCCAACCGCCTGGATACGGAATTGTCGCGGCTGAGCCGCTGCCGGCAGAAGCCCCCGAAGCGTGGTTGAGGCGCTGCCCCTGTCTACGGTGCGGAGTATCCGGTGGACAGCCGGGTGATCTCCCGCTCCAGGTCTTCCCGGATTTCAGTCAGGGTGTGGTAGTAATTGGTGGTGCGGGACGAAAAGCGCATCAGCATCTCGTTGAGCGACCGGGGGATGTAGGGGAAGATCTTGCGCAGGTTGGCCAGGCGGTAGTTGAAGAAGAGCATGGCATCCTCCGCGACGATGGGCCGGCTCGGGTCTCGATGCTCCTCAGGCGAATTCTTCTGGGGCCGGAGGGTTCTGATCCCCTTGCCCACGGCGTAGGTCAGCAGGTTGCCCACGCTCCACAGGTCGTAGTCGAGGAAATTCACCTCGTAGTCGAAGTCGATCCAGCGAAACTCACCACTGTCGTGCTCGACGATGATGTGGTCGTTGCGCACGTCGCCGTGGTGTTCGTTGTTCTCGTGGAGCAGCTCGAGGGCCTCGATTGCCCCGTCAATCCGGGTCAGGATCGAGGGCAGGGAGTTGCTGAAGTATTCCGGGTGGGATTCCTTGAGATCCGAAATGTGGCTGAACAGGGATTTCCCGCGGATGATCTCGAGAATCCGGATGTTGTTGCCCGCCCGGTCGCGGACGGTCACTCCCTGCATGAAACGCCGGTCGCCGCCCACCAGGTCCAGGATCCGGCTTTCCTTGTCCGGGTTTCGCGTGCAGCGTGCGGTGAACGGGCCGAGCTTGGCCACGAACTGTTCGAGAAAGACCAGCTTGATGATCTTTCGTTTGCCGTCGCTGAGATCCAGGGCGTATTTGACCCAGTGTTTGGGTTGTTCGTCGATGCCGAAGCGCCCCTCCCGGGCCTCGTTCAGCACGTAGTAGTCGCAGCCGTGCACGCGGAGCACCGTGCCGGTGCTGACCCGGAAGTAGTCGGTGGTGTCATCGGTTACGGTTATGCAGCCCGGGGCCCGGCGCCCGAGCAGGGATTCGATCCGTTCCCTGAGCAGCTTCTCGTCTTCGAAGATCATTCCATGCCCCGTTCTGCGATGGTTTCAGCCGCGTGGCTATCATAATACGGATCGGCTGCTCCGTCACCAGAAGGCATTGATCCCCGGCCTCCGGCGTGGGGTATAATCATCCGTTCTTTGGGAAACCTGCTCCCTGCGGCACCCTGGCCGGGAGCGAGATCGAGGACGGTAGCGCATGCTCTCCAGGAAACAGCCGCCGGTGGAGTCCCTGCCGCTCCGCCTGGCACTCAATTTCTTCCAGTCCATATCGCTGGAAGCCGGTCTGGCCATCGGGCGGGCGTTGGGCACCCTGGTCTACTACCTGCTGCCCGACCGGCGGCGCATCGGGCTGATCAACCTGAAGCTGGCCTTTGGTGACGAACTGGATTCCGCCGGGCGCCGGCTCATTCTGCGGCGGATGTGGCAGAATTACGGCTGCAGCCTGGTGGAATTCTTTCGCTTCCCCCTCTACCGGCAGGAGAACCTTGACCGCTACGTGGAGTGGGAGGGCTTCGAGAACCTGGAACAGTCGGTGGCTGCCGGCAGGGGCACCCTGGTGCTCACGGCCCACCTGGGAAACTGGGACCTGCTGGCCCTGGCCACCGGGATTCGGGTCAAGCCGGTGGGGCTGGTGGCCAAGACCCTGAGCAGCCGGTTCTGGAACCACTTCCTGGTGGGCCAGCGGATGGAGACCTTTGTCCACTCCTTCCTGAAGAAGAACTCCCTGCGTGAAATCATCCGCAGCCTGCGGACCAACGGGATCGTGGGCATGGTCCTGGACCAGGACGCCCAGGATTCGGACGGGCGGGTCTTCGTGGACTTCTTCGGCCACAAGGCCTCCACCATTTCCAGCGTGGCCGTTCTCTCCCAGCGTCTGGACCTGCCCATCCTGCCCATGTTCGACATCCGCGGACGCCGGGGAAAACACCGGATCCTGGTGCTCCCCCCCATGGAGTTCGAAAAACAGGAGACGCTGGAGAAGGGGATCCTGCACAACACCCGGCGTTACCAGGAAGTGCTGG
>JAQAZP010000036.1:0-18631 GCA_032127265.1 Acidobacteriota bacterium | reverse complement strand
CCGCCGCCGCCGCCACCGCCGCCACCACCGCCGCGTCGACGTCCTTCGCCCTCGCCGCCAACTGGAACGGTCCCGGCGCCGGTGTGCACCGTGGCATAGGAGGTGTCCATGGCGAGGTAGGGGAGGTCGACTCGCAGCTGCCAGTCGTCTCCGATGATGTATTGCAGATTCGCGGCCCAGGTGTCGGTCTTGTCAGCTGTGCCATAGTCGCCGGTGGTCCAGGAGGTGAGCAGGGTCCACTCGCCGACCGGTTCTGCCGTGGCCGCGGTGCAGACGGCCATGGTCATGGCGAGGACAAGAATCAGCCCCAGGACCAAATCCCGACGGCGGATGGTCATGTTGCACCTCATGGTTCAATCCTTCATTCCGTATTTCGACATCTTGTAGCGCAAAGCCCGTTCCGAGATCCCCAGCATCCGGGCGGCACGGGATTGCACACCGTTTTCGGCGGCCAGGGCCTCGCTGATCGCTGATATCTCCAGTGTTGCCACCCGGCCGGGAAGCGTGTCATTTTCTTCGTCCAGCGCAACGCCGTTCTCATGACGCGATCCGAGCAGTGCCGGTGGAAGATCGTCAGCTGTGACCTGATCGCCGCGAGCCAGAACCAGGCCGCGCTGCACGGCGTTTTCCAACTCCCGCACGTTGCCCGGAAAGTCGTAGGTGATCAGCAGGTCCATCGCTTCGCGGGAGATCGATCGGGCGCCGCCCTCGAAACCGTGCTTGTGGAGGAAGTGGTCCACCAGCAGGGGAATATCGGATTTGCGGCTTTTCAACGGCGGGATATCGATGGTCACCACGGCCAGGCGATAGAAGAGGTCCTCCCGGAAGTCGCTCTTGTCGATGGCCTCCTGCAGGTTGCGGTGGGTGGCGGCAATAACCCGCACGTCCACCGGCACGGCCGTGTTTGATCCTACCCGCTCGAGCGTCCTTTCCTGGAGCACTCGCAGCAGCTTTACTTGGACTTCGCCGGGCAGGTCACCGATCTCATCCAGAAAAATGGTGCCGCCGGCGGCGGCCTCGAACCGGCCTTCCCGGGCGCGGTCGGCACCGGTGAAGGCCCCCTTTTCGTGGCCAAACAGCTCACTCTCCAGCAAGGTGCTGGACAGGGCGCTGGCGTTCACCGCCACGAAAGGTCCGGCGGCCCGCGGGCTTGCCCCGTGGATTGCCCGGGCCACCAGTTCCTTGCCCGTGCCGCTCTCCCCCTGCACCAGCACCGATACATCGGAGCGGGAGACCCGTGAGACCAGGGAGAGCACCTCGTTCATCGTTCCGCCGGCGGTGATGATGCCGGGCAATGATTCGATACGAGACAGGCGAGCCTTGAGGTCGAGGTTTTCACGGTGCAGCCGCCGCGACTCCAGCAGCCTGGACACCAGGTGTTCGACTTCGTCAAGATCCAGCGGCTTGAGCAGGTAGTCCGCCGCGCCCTGCTTGAGACAGGCCACGGCGTCCTCCACCGTGCCGAATGCGGTGACCAGGACCACGCCGACTTCGGGATTGATCCGCCGTATTTCAGCCAGCAGCCTGGTGCCGCCCATCCTCGGCATGCGGACGTCGCTGATGCAGAGGTCCGGAGCCTGGCGCACCACCGCTTCCAGGGCTTCCTTGCCGTCACCGGCCTCGGTGACCTCGGCCCCCAGATCGCGGAGGAACCCGGCCAGCTCTTCGCGCTGGGACCGGTCGTCGTCCACCACCAGGATGCGGGCCTTTAGTATCATGCAGGTTCTCCCGTATCAGGAGCCGGCAGCCTGAGCTGGGCCAGCGCGCCGCCGTCCTTCCGGTTACACAGCGTCGCCGTGCCGCCGTGCTCTTCGGCCACCCTGCGCACCAGGGCCAGGCCCAGGCCCACACCGCCGGCCTGGTTGGTGACAAAAGCATCGAACAGCTGTTCCACCCTATCCTCGTCCACGCCGGGGCCGTCATCGGTCACCTTGACCAGGACATGTCCATCGATCAATGCGGTCTCCACCAGGACTTCCCCCCCCGGCGGGCTGGCCTGGATGGCGTTGCGTACCAGGTTGATCAGCGCGCGGCGGATCGATTCCGGGTCCACCGGTGCGGAGCAGGAAATTCCATTCAGGGCGAGGCGGATACTTGTGGCCTCGGCCTCGTCAGCCAGAAGATCCACCACATCCCCGGCGATGGTTCTGATGTCCGTTCTCTCTCGGGACCGGCCCACTGGACTGGCCAGTTCGAGAAACTCACGCAGGATGGCTTCCAGCCGGCCGATTTCGCCGCGGACCTTGCCCGCGAAACGTCCGCACTCGTCATCCGGGGTATGGCTTCGCTCGATTCGCTGGGCGGCGAGACCGATGGCATTGAGCGGTGACCGGACCTCGTGGGCCAGCCCGGCGGTCAACGCGCCGGCGGCAGCCAGCCTCTCGCTTCGACTCCGTGCTGTTTCCAATTCGGCCACCCGCCGAGCGGCTTCTTCCCGCTCCATGGCCCGGCTCCTGGAGAGCAGGGCGATGAAGACCAGGGCCAGGCTGAACACGGAGAGCACGATGCCCACCATGGCCGTGCGGCGCACGGCGGACGCCGAGGCTTGGGCCAGGGGCCGGCCGTCCATCCCCACCCGCAGCGTGGCCAGAAAACCCGCCGGTGCGCTGACCGGTACCACCACCTCGTAGACCTCACGCCCGCGCACGGTGCGGCGGTTCTCGGTTCCGGTCAATTCCGGCGGAATTGGTCCGTTGTCCCAGCTGGCTTCCAGGGGCGCTCCCCCCGGGGATACCGTGTACCCGAGGTAGAGTACGCTCTCGGACCCGGCCAGCCGCTGAAGCAGGTTTGCCGCACCGATGGCTCCGGAAAAGGCGAAGCCCGACGGTGCGTGGACCCGGACCAGCACCGCACCGCCATCCGCCGTCCGGACCACCGCGGCGATGTGTTCCACGCCATCATCCTGCTGGGGACTGAAGAGCATCTCGTCGGCCCTTCCAGCGATCACATCACCGGCCTGACGGAGCAGTTCATCAGGAACGGGTGCGCCCACGGACAGGCTCGGAATGCCGTCACGGCCAAGATGAATGATCGAGTCGAGGTCGTTCTGATCGGCCAGGGAGCCGGCGGTCGACCCGGTGAGGCCGCCCGACTGTCGCAGAACGGCGAGGATCCGTGTATTCTCGAGCACCCGTGCCGCCGCGCTCTCTTCAATCTCCCGGGCCGCGGTGGATGCCGCTTCCAGTCCGGGACCCAGGGCGCGGGCCAGTAGGGCCGCCTGGGTCGCCAGCACTTCGGCCGTCTCCTGCCGCTGCTGTCGTCCTTCGTGGACCGCCCAGAGGGCCAGCACCACGGCGAGGATCAGCAGCGGGATCATGGTCGTCAGTGTTCGGAACCTTTTCACCATGCGTTTATTTTACGCCGGAAAGCTCCGTTTAGCGACCGCCTCCGCGCTGGCCTCCTCCACCGCACGGTCCGCCGCCCCCGCCCCCGCCGCCATTGCCTCCACGGCCGCCCCGAGATCCGCCGGCCCCGCCGCCGCCACCGGGACACTGCGGGTCACGTGGGCATCCTGCACCCGGCGTACCTGTGCAGGAACCGTCCCGGGCGCGGGTTCGGATCCACTGCTGATTCATGTCACCAGCCCCGTTGCGATACATGTACGAGGCCCCGGTGCGCCGGACCTTCATTCCCCGGGCCAGGCGGGCGCCGTCAACCGGTGTTCCGTCCACCGGGCAGATGCGCACCTGGTCCCCTTCGAGCAGCAGGCCGCGGCTGGTGCCGGCTTCGCCGAGCCTGAACCGCATCATCTCTCCCCGGGGGGTGAGAATGGTCAGGTGGTCGAACCCCTGCGCGTCGCTCAACTCCACGACTCTGCCCTGAATGGCGGGCGGCTGGTCATCGATGGCCATGGCCGCGGTGGAGCAGAGGACCATGGTCAGAACCCATAGTATTGATACGTGTCTGTTCATCGTCTCTCTCCATTCTCGAGCAGAGTGGTTGAAAAAAAAGGGCGGTCATGCGCCTCCAACGTATGACCGCCCTTCGGTTCCTGCCCGCACTCCGTCAGCGGAGGTTGAGCTCGAAATCCTGAACCACAGCCTCGCCATCAGCAACGGTCACCGGAATGAGGTCGGTGGGCACGTAGCCGCAGGCACAGGCGCGCATCAGGTAGTCGTTGGCCTCGAGATTTTCAATGACATACATTCCGTTGGCATCGGTCTGGACGCGAATCGCAATGCCCGCACCGCCGCCGCCATGGTGACCGCCCATTCCGCCGCCACCGCCGTGACCCCAACCGTGACCCATACCGGGGAGGCAGCCGCCGCCACCGCCACCACCGGTGCAGTCGGCGGGCCGCAGGGTCACGTACGCCCCTTCGATGGGCAGTCCGGTGGCCCCGTCAGTCACCGTGCCGGTGACCGTGGCGGTCTGGGCCTGGGCTGTTCCGCCGGCCAGGGCAAAGAGGGCGATCATCGCCACGCCAACTATGGCGGCCTTGATCAACGAAGAATTGGTGCGCTTGAACATGTTTACTCCTTCAATGTGGTTATAAAAATCAAATAATTCTGGGAAATAACGAAAACCTTCTGATTGAAGCCTGAGCAGGATCCTCCTTTCCCCTTGGTTTCGAACCGTTACTGGGTGGCAGCCCGGCAATTCGATCTCTTCAGTTGGTGTCGGAATGGCAGTTTCAATCCTGACGCCCTTTACAGAGAGCAAGAACTGTACCAAGTAGAAACAAAGGACTTACAGGTAAATATTCGACAATTCAGACGGACTTATCGGCTGGGGTTCGACGAAATTGTCGAATTTGGGAGGTGGAGGAGCCGTGCCGGGTCAGCCTGCCAGCAGGATCGAGGAGCAGGTCAGTCCGGATTCGGCTTTGAGCAGTTCGGAGATGTCCACGGTCTTCACCCGGAATCCTGCCTGGCGCACCGCGGAGATGGTCCGCTCGAACTCCTGGTGGAGGCAGACATAGCCGCCGGCGCGGAGGGCATTGGCCGCCTCCGCTTCGTCCTCGTCCACCGGGATAACGGTGAAACCGGCAAAGGGCGAGGGATCGAAGAGGCCCACGCGGGCCAGCAGGGTATGGTTGCCGAGAGCGGTGACCGCCGACTTGAGGTGCAGGCAGCCTTCCATGGTCACCGGAATCACGGTGTAGCCGTGGGGGGCGAGAAACCGGTCCAACTGCTCGATTCCTTCACGGTTGGTGCGTGCGGAAAGGCCGACATAGAGGGTTCGGTCGATTTTCAGCACGTCGCCCCCCTCGAGCGTGCCGGGGGTGGCTATCCGTTCCAGCGGCCGGTAACGGGCCAGCACCGGTTCCATGCCACTGACCTCGCCGCGGCGCGACTGGACTCCGGGGAGGGAGAGCACCGCCAGTTCGTCCAGCACCACCGCGGTGTCCTCAATAAAAGTACAGTCGGGGTATTGGGCGTTAACGTCCAACTCCACAACTTCATACCCGCACGTTTCGAGCATCCGGCAGTAGCCGGCATGCTGGGCCCGGACCAGTTCCAGGTCGATGGGTTCACGCCGGCGATGACTCAGTTCGCAGCGGTTGATCTCCGGCGAGACCACATGGGTCAGGGCGATATTCATGGCCTGCTGCCGGCTCCGGTGCCGGCCTCCCGTTCCGATTCCAGGGCCTGCCAGCGGTCGTAGGCTGAGGCCAGTTCGCTCTCCAGGTTTTCCAGCCGGGCCGTGTCCCGGGCGATCTCGTCGGCGGGGCAGCGGTAGTAGTCCCCCTCCTCCATCCGGGCAAAGAGTGTCCTTTGTTCTATTTCCAGCGTTTCGATCAGGCCGGGCAGCGCAGCCAGCTCCCGCTGGTCCTTGTAGCTCAGCTTTCCGGGCTTCGGCGTGCGAGGTGCGCGGGGGCGGCCGGCTTTCTTCGGCGCAGCGGGCGCGATCTCTTCGGGGGGCCGCTGGCGGATCCAGTCATCATATCCGCCCACGTATTCGGTCACCCGGCCATGGCCCTCGAAGACAAGGGTGCTGGTCACCACGTTGTTGAGAAAGGTCCGGTCGTGGCTGACCAGCAGCAGCGTGCCGCTGTATTCGATGAGCAGTTCTTCCAGCAACTCCAGGGTTTCGAGATCCAGGTCATTGGTGGGCTCATCGAGCACCAGAACATTGGAGGGGCGGGCAAAGAGGCGGGCCAGCAGCAGCCGGCTCCGTTCGCCGCCGGAGAGCGCACGAACCGGGGTGTTGGCCCGGTCGGGGGAGAAGAGAAAGCGCTGCAGATAGCCCATCACCTGGCACGGCTTTCCGCCCAGGGTGATCACGTCGGCTCCGCCGCCGATGTTCTCTTTCACCGTCCGGTCCTCCTCCAACTGCTCTCTCAGCTGGTCGAAGCGGGCCACCTCCAGGTTGACTCCCTCCCGCACCCGGCCATTGTCCGGGGGCAGCAGGCCGAGGAGCAGGCCCAGCAGGGTGGTCTTGCCCGAGCCGTTGGGCCCGATCACTCCTATCCGGTCGCCGCGGATTATCAGGGTGGAGAAGTCGTGCACCACCGTCCGGTCCTCCCAGGCATGGGAGATCCCCGTAGCCTCAAAGACAAGCTTCCCGGTACGCCGCGCCTCCTCCACCTGCATGTCCACCGTGCCGGTCCTCTCCCGGCGGGCTTCCCGCTCGGCGCGCATGGCCTCCAGCGCCTTGACCCGCCCTTCGTCTCGGGTTCGGCGGGCCTTGACCCCCTTGCGGATCCACTTTTCCTCCCGGGCCAGCCGCCGGTCGAATTCGGCGTTTCTTGATTCTTCCGCCTCCAGATCGTCGGCCCGGCGGTGTTGGAATGTGAGGTAGTCGCAGTTCCAGTCGTGGATCTGGCCGCGGTCCAGCTCCACCACCCGGGTGGCAAGCCGGCCGAGGAACGCGCGGTCATGGCTGACAAAGAGCAGGGCGGATGCGGACTCGGCTAGAAACTGCTCCAGCCAGGTGATGGTGTCGAGGTCGAGGTGGTTGGTGGGTTCGTCCAGCAGCAGCAGGTCCGGTTCGCTGACCAGGGCCCGGGCCAGCAGCACCCGCCGCTTCATCCCGGCGGACAGGCTGGAGCAGGGGGCATCGGGGTCGAGGCCCATTCTGGAGATAACCCGCTTGACCTTTTGCTGGACCTGCCAGCCGTCCTCGCTGTCCAGCCGCTGCTGCACCTCGTACAGGCGGTTCATTGCCCCGCCTTCCGCTCCCAGGTCAGCGCTCAACCGGTGATACTCGGCCAGCAGACCGCCCATGGGGCCAAGGCCGGTGGTCACCAGGTCGTGGGTCGTGCCCTCCAGCCGGAGCGGCACGTCCTGGGCCAGCAGGGCGGTGGTGAGATTCTGGCGCCGGGCCACTTCGCCCCGGTCGGGGGGCAGTTCGCCGGCGATAAGCCGCATCAGGCTTGTCTTTCCCGCGCCGTTGCGGCCCAGCAGGCAGACCCGTTCGCCTTGGCTGATCCGCAGGTTGGCCCCGTGAAGCAGCAGCGGCCCGCCAAAGGCGAGATCCACATCCTGAAGACTGGTCAGCCACATGGGATTCGATTCACGCCCGGTGGGTTCAGCCCCGGGTCAGGTGACGGTACTTGATCCGGTGCGGTTGGTCCGCCGCCTCGCCCAGGCGCCGCTTGCGGTCTGTTTCGTACTGGGTGTAGTTGCCGTCGAAATAGAGCACCTGCGAATCACCCTCGAAGGCCAGGATGTGGGTGGCGATACGGTCGAGGAACCAGCGGTCGTGGCTGATCACCACCGCGCAGCCGGCGAAGTTTTCCAGCGCGTTCTCCAGGGCCCTGACGCTGTCCACGTCCAGATCATTTGTTGGCTCATCGAGGAGCAGCACATTGGCCTCTTCCTTGAGCATCCGCGCCAGGTGCACCCGGTTCCGCTCGCCTCCGGAGAGGGTGCCCACCGGCTTTTGCTGGTCGGTGCCGCTGAAGTTGAACCGCGAGACATAGGCCCGGGAATTGACTTCCCGGCTGCCCAGCTTGATCAGATCCAGCCCGTCGCTGATCACCTCCCAGATTGACTTCTCGGGGTCGAGCACGTCGCGGCTCTGCTCGACATAGGCCAGCTTCACCGTATCGCCGAGACGGAAATCGCCGGCATCCGGCTTCTCCTGTCCGGTGATCATGCGGAAAAGGGTGGTCTTGCCGGCGCCGTTGGGGCCGATCACCCCGACGATGCCGCCGGGTGGCAGGGAGAAGGTGAGGCCCTCCATCAGCAGTTTGTCGCCGTACCCCTTGCGCACGCCCTCGGCCTCCACCACCACCTTGCCCAGCCTGGGGCCGGGGGGGATGAAGATCTCCATGTCGTTTGCGTTTTTTTCGTGGTCCTGGATAAGCAGGGTCTCGTAGGACTTGATCCTCGCCTTTGACTTGTCGTGACGGCCCTTGGGGCTCATCCGGATCCACTCCAATTCCCGCTGCAGCGTTCGCTGGCGCTTGCTCTCCGTCTTCTCCTCCATGGCCAGCCGGTCCTTTTTTTGCTCCAGCCAGGAGGAGTAGTTGCCCTTCCAGGGGATGCCGTGGCCCCGGTCCAGCTCGAGGATCCAACCGGCCACATTGTCCAGGAAATAGCGGTCGTGGGTTACCGCGATCACCGTGCCCTCGTAACGCTGCAGGTGCTGCTCCAGCCAACCCACCGATTCGGCGTCCAGATGATTGGTCGGCTCGTCCAGCAGCAAAATGTCCGGTTTCAACAGCAGCAGCCGGCAGAGTGCCACCCGCCGGCGCTCACCGCCGGAGAGCACGCTGATCTTTGTTTCCGGCGGCGGACAGCGCAGGGCATCCATGGCCATCTCCAGCCGCGAGTCCAGGTCCCAGGCGTCGAGAGCGTCGATTTTCTCCTGCACCGCGCCCTGGCGGGTGATCAGCTTGTCCATTTCCTCGGCGGACATTTCCTCGCCGAACTTCTCGTTGATCTCCTCGTACTCCCTGGTCAGGTCGATGGCCTCCTGGGCTCCCTCTTCCACTATCTGCCGCACGGTGCGGTCATCATCCACCAGGGGCTCCTGCTCGAGAAAGCCGATGGTGTGGCCCGGGGCCACCGAGGTCTCGCCGTCGAATTCGCTGTCCACGCCGGCCAGGATTTTGAGCAGCGAGCTTTTTCCCGAGCCGTTAAGGCCGAGGACGCCGATCTTGGCCCCGTAGAAATAGGAGAGGGAAATGTCCTTCAGTACCTGCTTTTTGCCGTGAAACTTGTTCACCCGATACATCGAGTAGATGATTTTGTTCGGTTCGTCGGTCATATGTTTTCCCTGGTGGATGGTGAAACTGCTGCCAAACTGTTGCCTTAAGGGCCCCTTTATACCTTGATTCGGTGTGTTGATACCAGTGGGGTGATGGTATCGCCGGGCCGGGCAACCTGCCTGGATGCATGAAGGGATATCGATCGGTGACAACAGGGGCTCAGTTGTCCAGGCCGGTCTCCCGCGTGAGGATGCGGTTGGAGATCCGGAAGTGTGAGCCGCTCCAGGCCACTTTGCCGTCGCGTACTACGATAACCTGCGGCGACTGGTGCTCCACGCCCAGTCGCTCGGCCACTTCCCGGGAAATGTCCTTGCCCTCCAAGGCGTCCACCTGGTACACCGGAATCTCCGGGTGCTCCGAGGCAAAGGCGTGCACCTGACGCTCGGCCTTGGTGCAGATCCAGCATCTGCTGCTGTGCTTGTAGATTACCGACAGACGGGCATCGAGGGCCTCGTCGAGGGTCTCTCCGCTTTTCAGCGGCTTCAGCGGGGTCACGGGGTTCCTCCATTGAGCTGTGACGCGGCGCAGGGCTCGCTAAAACTCTCGGGCCGTGCGCCGCCGCAGGCTCAGATTTCAGTGATGGATACCGAAGTCAAAGAATCGTTTTGCTGGATGGCATCCACCACGTCCTGGCCGCTGGTCACCTTGCCGAAGACCTTGTGGTGGCCGTTGAGGTGCGGCTGGGGTGCATGGGTGATGAAAAACTGGCTGCCGTTGGTGTTCGGACCGGCATTGGCACAGGAGATCACGCCCTTCTCATGGGTTAATTCGTTGGAGCCGAACTCATCGTTGAAGCGGTATCCGGGCCCGCCGCGGCCTGTGCCGGTGGGGTCGCCGCCCTGGATCATGAAATTGGCTATCACCCGGTGAAATACCAGGTTGTCGTAAAACCCTTCGCGGGCGAGGAAAACAAAGTTGTTCACAGCGGTGGGGGCAGCCTTGGGGTCAAGTTCCAGTTCGATGGTTCCCCGGCTTGTTTCCATCTTCGCCTGATAGGTCTTTTCGGAATCGATCTGCATTGCCGGTGGATTGCTCCACTGCTTGGGGGACATGGGCATTCCCTTTCTTACGATTATCAGTTCTGTTGGTGGCTGAGAGCGCGGTTATTGTAGCACATGGTTTTTCTTCAGGGGAATCAGGGGCTTCACCAGACCTGTCCCGGGCACAAAAAACCCCGGATCGTTCCGACGATCCGGGGCAGGGCGACATGCAAGGCCGGCGATGAACGCTCACCGCCGGCCATGTGGATCAATAATCGGATTCGGGAAGGCCCATCCCCGAACGGTCGGGCCAGGCCGGAACCGGGGCCGCCTTGAAGGCGCCGGTCTTCGCTTCCTCGAGCATCTGCTCAATGGCCTTGTCCAGCTGCGGGTCGCCGCCGTCAACCATCAGGGAGGGATCGTCAACCACCTCGATATCGGGGTCCACGCCGTGCCCCTCGATGCCCCAGGTGCCGTCAATGTTGTAGAAGGCAAACGAGGGCGTAGTGACGCCGGCGCCATCCAGCAGCGGCGGGCCGCCGCCGATACCCACCAGGCCGCCCCAGGTGCGGGTGCCGATCAGCTTGCCCAGTTTGTTGTGCTTGAAGAGGTAGGGGAAGTGGTCCCCGCCGGAGCCGGCCAGGCCGTTGATCAGCATGCATTTGGGCCCGTGGTGCGCGTCCTGCGGCCAGACCACCTGGCCCTTGAGGTCGCGGACCGACCAGTAGTTGGTGATCGGCCGGTTGAGCAGTTCGATAAAGCGGGTGGGCACCTGGCCACCGCCGTTCCAGCGCTCGTCGATGATCAAAGCTTCCTTCTCAACCTGGCCCCCGAACTGGCGCACCAGCTCACTCTGGCCCTCTACGCCGGTGTTGGGGACATAGATGTAACCCACCTTTCCGCCCGATTTGCGGTCGACATACTGGCGGTTCGCCTCCACCCAGGCCCGGTATCGCAGGTCGCCGTCGTTGTCGAGCAGCTTCACCAGCACCTGGCGGTCCTTCTCGCCGCTCTTTGGCTCTTCGCTCACCGTCAGCCGAACCGTCTGGCCGGCCTTGCCGACGAAGGCGGCCCAGGGATCGAGCTTCGCGTCCACCGTCACGCCGTTCACGGCCAGCAGGTAATCGCCCACCTTGACATCGACGCCGGGCTGGCTCAGCGGGCCGCGGCCGTCCACGTCCCAGGGGCCGCCTTCGAGAATCCGCGAGATGCGGTAGGCGCCCTTGTCCAGCTCGAAGTCGCAGCCCAGCATGCCGGTGGGCAACTGGGGCGGGTTCTCATTGTCACCGCCGAAGTAGTAGGTGTGGCCCACGTTAAGTTCAGCGATCACTTCGCGGAGGATGAAGCCCACGTCCTCGCGGGAGGTGCACTCCTCGATCAGCGGGGCATACTGCTTGCGCACGCCTTCCCAGTCCACGCCGTGCATGTTGGGGTCATAGAAGAAGTCACGCTCGCGACGCCAGACTTCGCTGAATATCTGCCGCCACTCCTCGCGGGGATTCACCGTAACCAGCATGCCGGCGGTGGGAACCATCTCCTCGAGCTTCTGGTCCGGGGCAGCGTTGATGATCGCCATCGCCCCGCCCTCGTTGACCACCAGCAGCTTCTTGCCGTCAGCGGAAATGTCCACCAGGTTGACCCCGCCGGCCACCGTCTTGAGCTTCTCTTTCTCGTCGTCGAAGTCGAAGAGGTGGATGGTGGGCGGGCCATCGGTCCCGGGGGCCGGGGCCTTGGCGAAGATCAGCTTGTTGCCGTCGTTGACACAGAGCGCGAGGAAGCCGCCCTTGTCCATGGGCAGGGCAATGGCCCGCTGTTCAAACCCCTCGAGGTCGATTTTCAACGGCTCCTTTTCCTCTTCCCCGGCCTTGTCGTCCCCTTCCTTGTCCTTGCCCTTCTCCCCGTCTTTGTCCCCGCTTTCTTTCTTCTCCTCGCCCTCGTCCCCCTTTTCCTCCTCGATCTCCTCGTCGTCGCTCTTCGGCGCCAGCGGGTTGTCCACGTCAGCGTTCAGTGGAACGGCGTAGAGCCGGTCGGTGGCGGTGTAGACCCAGGTGGTATCCACGTCGGAGTAGATCGGGTTGCTGAAGTCACGGTTGCTGGCGAAATAGAGAAACTTACCTTCCCGGTCGAAGGTGGGCCAGGTTATCTGGAACATACCGTCAGTCACCTGGTGCTTTTTGCCGGCGGCCATGTCGTAGATGAAGATGTTGTTCGGGCCGCGAAGCGTGGAATTGCGGGCCCAGGCCAGCCAGTTGGAGTCGTGGGCCCAGCTGAGGCTCGTCGCGCCCGGGCCCAGCTGTTCCTCGATCACTTTCGCTTCCTTTGATTCAACATTGTAGAGGTAAAGCTTGCCGCTTTTCTCCCAGAAGGCGATCCACTCGCTGTCCGGGGACCAGTTGGGATTGAAGTAGTAGGACGCCGGCAGGCCGGTGACCTTTTCCGCCTCACCGGAACCGTCGGCAGCGGTGATGTACATCTGGTATTCACCGGTCTCGTCGGAGAACCAGGCGATCCACTTCTTGTCCGGGCTCCACGAGGGATAGCGTTCCACGGATCCGCTGGTGCGGGTGAAGTTCACCGGTGAGCCGTTCTTGGCCGGCAGGGTCCAGACGTCGCCCCGGGCGCCGACCGCCACGCGCTTGCCGGTGGGGGAAAGGGCACGGCTGAAGAGTGACTCGGAGGCGTCCTTCATCTGGGCACGAATCTGGGGCCGGGCCCCGGGGATGGTGACCTGCACCACGGCGCTTTTGCCGCCGGCCAGGTCGAGGAGGCGCAGTTCGGCGCCCAGCTGGTAGACGATGTGATTCGGGCCGATGGACGGCCACTTGACGTCGTATCCGTTGTGCTCGGTCACCTGGGTCCGGCTGCCGGTATTGCTGTCGTAGGACCAGATGTTCAGCCGGTGTTCCGGACCGTTGTCCGAGAGGTAGTAGAGCATGTCACCGTGCCACATGGGATAGGTGTCGGTGCCCTCCCAGTCGGTGATCTTTTTTGCAGTGTTGTTCTTCAGGTTGAAGAGCCAGATGTCGGTGGCCATTCCGCCGCGGTAGCGCTTCCAGTTACGAAAGTCGCGGGAGTGGGGAGTGTAGGCCAGCCACTTGCCGTCGTTGCTCACCGCACCGTTGGCGCCGTAGGGCACCGGCATCTTCTCCGGCAGGCCGCCTTCGGCCGAAACGGTAAACAACTCCCGGGTCCGGGGGTGCAGGCCGATGCCGCCGGCAAAGAACATCAGGTCGTTGTCCGGAGTCCAGTCGCAAAGCGTCTCGCCGCTGGGGTGGTGGGTCACCCGGAACGGCTCGCCGCCGGCCACCGGGATGGTGTAGAGATCCTGACCGCCATCGTAATTGCCCATGAAGGCGATTGTTTTGCCATCGGGGCTGAACTTGGGGAAGACCTCTTCGCCGACCGGGCTGGCCAACGGAGTGGCCGTGCCGCCGGTAATCGGGGCCAGCCAGAGATCGTTGCTGTAGCGAAAGACGATCTGCGAATCGCTGACATCAGGGAACCGTATCATCCCGGTGTCCGACGTCCCTGCCCAGGCCGTTGCCCCGGCCAGGGCCAGGATGGTGATCAACAGGGATACCTCCCCAATGCCGAACCGTTTTCCGCTCATCTGGCGCTCTCCTTTGTGCTGAATGCTCCCCGGAACACCGCCGTATCTCGTTCTCTGGTCATGGTGCCGGGATTTTCGCTCCCAGGCCGCTTGTCCGAGGCCGGAGCCGTATCGATACCAAAAATGGACAAAAACCGGGGTGGAGGCTGCCGCCGGATCGCCGGAAGCCTGATCTCACCCCGGTATTTCCCTTCTATAACGCAAGCAAGAACCATCTGGTTCCATCGGAGGTGGAACGTGTTTGCCTATTGTAACAGCAGTTCCGGCCGGCGGGAATGTGCATCGCTACCAGGGATTGAGAAAGACCTGGGTGAAGTGGTAGGAGTTGCCGTCTTTCCAGATACCCACGCCGGTTTCGCGGAATTCGGAAGTGAGGATGTTGGCCCGGTGCCCTTCGCTCTTCATCCAGCCGTCGATGGCTGTCTCCACCGGGTCATTGAAGTTGATGTTCTTGGCAATGTTCTCGGCCACCATGGCAAAGCGGATACCCTCGGCACGGACACGGTCAGCCACGTCGTTCCCAGCGGAATCGTAGTGGCCGAAGAATCCGAAGCGGTTCATCCGGAAACTGAAGCCCCGGGCGATGCGGTTGAGGTCCTCGTTGGCCTTCAGCGGATCAAGGGAGTGAGACAGGCGAATCTCGTTGATCCGTTTGATTACCTGCCGCTCCATACCCGCCACTTCCGCCGACTGGGGGCCGCCGTCGGCCGGTCTGGTGACGGTCACCGCCTCTTCGGACCGGGTTGTCAGCTGGCTCCGGCTCCCTCCGGCCGCCTGGGCCGGTCCGGCCGCCAGACTCCCTGCAAGGGCAAGGATCATGGCCGCTGTCAGCCTGGTTTTCACGTTTCCGGTCATCGTTTCCTCACAGCTTAAGACTCTAACCTTTATTCTGCCACAAGCTGCGGCCAGGCGGGGTTTTTGGATAAAAAAAGCCGCCGGACGGTCCGGCGGCTGCCGCGTGTGTCAACGCGATCTTGGCCCGGCGGTCTCCCGTCAGAGGGCTCGAGCTCTCGGGAGATCACGTCGTCGCCAGGGGCTCGCGATGACAATGGGGGAGTCCCCACAGAATCGCTATTTCCGCTTCAGCACCACATTTCCGCTGAAGGTATTGATTTCCAGTTCGCCGTTGCCCGACCCGGCCGGGGCTTCCCAGCGCACGGTGCCCTTGCTGTATTCGTCCGAGATACCGTTCAATCCGAACTCGTTGGTGATTTTTCCGCTGAAGGTTTCGACCGAACAGGCGAGGGACAGGCCGTCCAGCAGAAAGACCACATCGCCGCTGTGAGTATTCACCTCCGCCCGTGCATTGCTGTCCAGGGCCCCGTCGAATTGCAGGTTGCCGGAAACGGTCTCGGCAGTGATGCTGGTAAATGTTCCTCCCTCCACGAGGAAGTCGCCGCTCACCGTGTTGCCGGAGAGTTTCCCGTGAACGCCGCGAATCCGAACATCTCCACTGACCGTCTCCACCTCGGTGTTGTCCGAGTCGCACGCAAGGCTGACTTCGCCGCTTACCGAAGAGATTTCGGCGCCACCAGATCGGCAGACCGCCGTGATGTCGCCGCTCACCGACTGCAGCTCGATGTCGCCGTCGAAATCGTTGAGATCGATGTCCGCACTCACTGTGGAGACATCCAGCCGGCAAGTGCGGGGCAGGCTGATCACCAGCTGTGTCGGTTTGACATTACGCGAGTGCCGGGGCAGGACAACTTCGATATCCATCCGCGAAGCGTCGCCGCTGATCCGCAGCTCTTCGGCGCCCTTGCCCAGGGTGCCGGTGACCTGAACTTCATCGCGGTTCCAGCCGGTAAGCTTCACCGAGCCGCTGATGTTGGACACCGACAGGGTGGCACTGCCGTTCAGCGGCCGGGTTTCGTTGATCTCGGTCTGGGCCATCAGTGGCGTGGCCAGCAGAATCAGGGCCACGGTCAGGGCCGCCGGCACCATCCATCTCATCCTGTTCATTTTCTTTCTCCTTTTGCGATCGGTAGCAGTTCGTTGATCATTACCGTTGATCTGAAGTCGTTTTCGCTGTCAAAGCCCGCTCATGATTCGCTGGCCATGCGAATGGCCCTTCCCTGGAGGGCTACCTTGGCCCGGTAGGCCGAAGCGAGAAACCGGGCCAGACCAGGTTCGTCCGGCGAGGATAGCCAGGCGGCCCGCGCCTCGGCAATGGCCTGGTCCACCACCGGCATGCTTTCTCTAAGCATCCGGGACACGCTGCTGCTGTCCGGGGCCACCCTGGAGTATGCGTCAAGCTCCCGGTCGCCCTCCCGGCACTCGGCTTCCAGGGACTGAACGAGGGCGGCGCCTTGCGGGTCGGTGCCTTCCGGGCTGGTGACCCCGGCGGGGGAACTGTTTTCCGCCGGCCCGACCAGCGGTTCAGCGTTGAAGGACGAGAAAAAGAGCACTCCCACTACCGCGGCGGTGGCCAGGGCCGTGGGCCAGGACCAACTGAATAAACCGAGGCGCTGGAGGAATCGTGATGTGGTGCTCTCCACGCCCTTCTGGTGCTGCACGGTCTCGTTGGCGATTGCCGGCCAGAGGTCCCGGCCTGGTTCAATGGTTCGGGGCAGGGCCGCGGCCCCTGCCAGCAGCTGCCGCAGTCCCTCCAGTTCCCCACGGCAGGTCACACACTGCTTGACGTGTCCTTCCAGGTCTTCCACCAGTGGGGCGTCCAGTTCACCATCAAGGTAGTCATTGAGGAGTTCAGTAGCGATATCGTGTTTCATGGCCTCACCTCCCGTGAGACAGTGGTTTCCATGGTTGCGCGAATCAGTTTTCTCGCCCGGTGCAACTGGGCCTTGATCGTTCCTTCTGCCAGCCCGGTGATTGCCGCAATCTCGCGGTGTCGAAATCCCTCCACGTCGTGGAGCACAAAGGCGGTTCTTGCCCCTTCGGGAAGCCGGGCCACGGCCCGTTCGAGATCCATCGCCCGGTCAGGTTCATTGCCGGCGGTGCTTCCGGCTCCGGCCGCCAGCAGCCCATCTCCGTCGGGAGCCAGCCACCTGGATTCCTTTTTTCTGCTGCGCCGGTCTTCCAGAACAACGTTCACCGTCAAACGGCGGAGCCAGGCGGCAAAGGGGCCTTCGGCCCTGAACGAGTCGAGCTTGCGCCAGACCCTGACAAAGACATCCTGGGTCAGAGATTCGGCCTGGGACGGATCGCCGGTCAGCCGGAGACAAAGGGCGTGGACCCGTCCGGTGTGCGTCCGGTAGAGCTTCTCGAAGGCCCGGCTGTCACCGGTGCGGGCCTCATCCACCAGTTCGAACACCGCCTGGTCCGTACCATCGGCCGCCATTCTTTTCTCCGCTACGTTGCCGCCCAGATTCATCAACAGACCCCCCGGAGTTTTCCCTTTGTCACACTAATGACGCTAAAAAGGGGGGCAGGGTTTGAATCGGGACGTGGTTTATTTGATTTTTTGCGAAGGAGGAGGGAATGTCAACAAGGTGGTGGCTTGGTCGTCGTTGCGAGGAGCCTGCTTTTGCGGGCGACGAAGCAATCTCCTGAGCAGAACGGCCAGAAGAGGAGATTGCTTCGCTACGCTCGCAATGACAGTGCGGGGCCTTACAGGTGGCTCAGCGCCGGCTTGCCTATGGGATAGACATTGAACCCGATGCGGTAGAGCTTTTGGTGGTCGAGGATGTTCCGGCCGTCGAAGACAAAGGCCGGTTTCTCCATCGAAGCGAAAATCTTCTCGTAGTCCAGTTCCTTGTAGAGCTTCCACTCGGTGACCACGGCGATGGCGTGGGCCCCCCTGGCGGCCTTGTAGGGGTCGGGCTCCAACTCCACCTGGTCGATCACGTCCGCCAGGTCTACCTTGGCGTAGCGCAATGCCTGGGGGTCGGTGATCACCACCCGGGCTTGCTCCTCGAGCAGTTTGTGGGTGACGTAGATCGCCGGGGACTCCCGTGTGTCACCGGTATCGGCCTTGAAGGCGAAGCCGAAGAGGGCCACCCTTTTTCCGGCGATGGTATTGAACATGGCGTGACCCATGTTCTCCACGAACCGTGCCTCCTGCCACTCGTTGATCTTGACCACATTCTCCCAGTAGTTGGCAACCTCGTGCAGACCGTAGTGCTCGCAGATGTAGACCAGGTTGAGGATATCCTTCTTGAAGCAGGATCCGCCGAACCCCACGCTGGCGTTGAGAAACTTTGGGCTGATCCGCGAATCGGTGCCGATGGCGTGAGCTACCTTGGTGACATCAGCGCCGGTCTTTTCGCAGAGGGCCGAGATGCTGTTGATCGAGGAGATCCGCTGGGCCAGAAAGGCGTTGGCCACCAACTTGGACAGCTCGGCGCTCCAGACGTCACAGGTCAGTATCCGCTCCAGCGGTATCCAGTTGGCGTAGATGTCAACCACCGACTGCCGGGCCTTGATCCCCTGCTCGGTCTCCCGCGAGCCGATAAGTACCCGGTCAGGTGACTCCAGGTCGGCCACGGCCGTGCCTTCGGCGAGGAATTCCGGGTTGGAGAGCACGTCGAAGTGCAGACCCTTGTCATTGGTGTGCAGGATCCGCTCCATGGCCTTGGCCGTGCGCACCGGCAGTGTGCTTTTCTCGATGATAATCTTGTCTGAATTGGAAGCACGGAGAATATCCCGGGCCGTTTTCTCCCAGTATTGCAGGTCGGCGGTTTTGCCGGCGCCCTTGCCGTAGGTCTTGGTCGGCGTGTTCACCGAGACGAAGATGATCTCCGCGTCATCGATGTTCTTGGCGATCTCCGTGGTAAAAAAGAGGTTACGCCCCCGGGCAATCTTGACCACATCCAACAGGCCCGGCTCGTAGATCGGCAGTTCGTCGCTCTGCCACTCCTCGATCCGCACCGGGTTGATGTCGGCCACGGTGACCTTGTATTGCGGGCACTTGGCTGCGATCAT
>JAQAZP010000035.1:0-16665 GCA_032127265.1 Acidobacteriota bacterium | reverse complement strand
GACTCGGGGATGTGGCTGCGCACGGCGAAGTCGGTGAGCGCCTCGGGGTGGTCGAGGATCACACGCTGGCTGCCCACGCCGAAGCCGATGCCGTGCTCGGCGGCCACGGTGGCCAGGTCGCGGTTCATCGCCCCGGCCAGTTCGGTGCCGCCCGACATGCTGGTGATCAGCAGCGGGGCACTCAGACGGCGGCCGAAAAACGTCACCGAGGTGTCCACGGCGTCGAGGTCGATCTCGGGCAGCGCCTGGTGGAACAGGCGCACGTGCTCCAGCAGGGTGCTGGAGGCGTGGGCCACCTCTTCTTCGGCCACGATCCGCAGGTGATCGGCCTTTCGTGACCTGATCTGGTCGTCCCTGGCCATTTTTCCTGTCCCTGAATGCGGTTCCTGCCCGGTGAGGGAAGGACTCTTTGCCACAATCTGATGTATCCGAAGGATGTTAATTCATATTTCCTGTCTGTCAAGGATTTCTTGTACCAGCCGGCCCATCTGCCGATCACTGGGGCTTCTGGACGAATCGGAGACGCCTTCGGGAAAACTTGACGCCAAAAAGGGAAACTCATACACTTAGCTCAGATCACATTTCCCACACTTGAGGGCGGGCCATGAAAAAGCTATTGCTCCACCTTCTCCCTGTTGGTATCTCTGCTGTCATATTGACATTCTGCTTCGGTTCCGCAGCCCTGGCTCATCCCTGGCTCTTCGAGTCGAGGATGGACTTCTTTGCCAATGATCAACCGGGTGGCATCACCCACGGTGATTTCGATGCCGATGGCGCCATCGATCTGGTGGTGACCAATTACGGGATGGAAACGATCACGGTGTTCCTGGGCAACGGGGACGGCACCTTTGAGGAGATGGGAGCATACGGCGTGGGGCACGACCCCTCATCGTTGGCCGCTGGGGATTTGAACGTCGACGGCCGGCTGGATCTTGCGGTGTCCATGACATCTCCAGGTTCGGTGCATGTACTGCTGGGCAATGGTGACGGCACCTTCCAGGATGCCGTGCCGTACGGGACCGCTTCCGGTGCCTATTGCGTTGTCATCGCCCACCTCGACGCCGATACGATTCCGGATCTGGTCACATCCAATTTTTTCGAGGACTCTGTTTCCATATTTCTGGGCAACGGGGATGGAACTTTCGACTATCTGGGAGACCATGGTGCCGGTAACGGTCCTGCGTGGGTGGCCGTCGACGATTTTGACGGCGATGGTGATTCCGATCTGGTTACGCCGAATGCTTTTACCCACACCGTCAGCATTCTCCTGGGCAACGGAGACGGCAGCTTCCAGACCGGCCCCGCTTACCAGGTCGGAAACGACCCGAGGTCGGTGGCTGTCGGCCTGTTCAACGGCGACAACCATCCGGACCTGGTGGTGGCCAATCACCAGGCGGAGTATCTCTCGCTGTTGCTGGGCAATGGTGATGGTACATTTCAGCCGTCAATACAGATCGGTTCCCACTACAACATCAAATCTCTTTTTATCTCCGACCTTGATGAAGATGGTCATCAAGACCTGGTGGCGGCAAATGTAGGAGACGATACGATCTCGGTGATGACCGGCAACGGAAATGGCACTTTTAACGCGGCTGTTGACTACCATACCGCCAACTCCCCGGTGGATGTAGTGGCGGTCGACCTGGATAGTGACGGTATGCTCGATCTGAGTGTGGTGAACTACTGGAGCGACAACATCTCGACATTCAGGGGAAACGGGGACGCCACCTTCCGTGTGCCGTTCGCCATCGAGGTCCATGAACATCCCTGGTCGGTGGCCGCTGCCGACCTGGACGGCGACACCATTCTCGACCTGGTGTCCGGCTCCGGGGATGAGGGATTGATCTCAGTGCTGCTGGGGCAAGGTGACGGCACCTTCCAGACGCCTGTGGACTATGCCGTGGGCGATGAGCCGCACACGATCGCCGTACGTGATCTGAACGGTGATGGCTCCCCTGATCTGGTCACCGCCAACTACGACTCTGACAACCTGTCGGTGCTGCTGGGCAATGGTGACGGAACATTCCAGCCCGCGGTGAGTTACCAGGCCGGTAACGGGCCCGAATCGGTGGTTGCGGGCGACCTGGACAATGACGGCATTCCAGATCTGATTGCGGCGAACGAGTATTCCGACGAAGTCTCGGTGCTGCTGGGCAATGGTGACGGCACGTTTCAGGCCGCGACATCGTTTCCAGCCGGTGATTCGCCCGGCGGGCTGGCCACCGGCGACCTGGACAGCGACGGCGATCTCGACCTGGCCGTGGCCATGGTGGATGGTGTCGCCGTGCTTGCTGGCGATGGCGGGGGTTCCTTTGAGAACCCCGTTATCTACCCGGCAGGCCCGGACCCCATAGCCATTGTCATCGGCGATTTTGATGAGAACGGCATTCCGGACCTGGCGGTGACCAACTACGAAAGCGACTACATTTCACTATTTCTGGGCAACGGTGACGGCACCTTTCAGGCCGCCGTGAACCACGCGGTGGGCGACAAGCCGTATGCCATTGCCGCCGCCGATCTGGACGGCGACTTTCACCTCGACCTGGTGGTGGGGAACATCATCAGCAACAACGTCGCCGTCCTGCCGGGCTACGGGGACGGCTCATTCGGAGATGCCTCCTTCTACGGTGCCGGATCCGGTCCCCCGACTCTGGCCATCGGAGACCTGGACCTTGATCGCCACCCGGACCTGGTCTCACCATCGACCGCCGACAGTCATCTGGAACTGCTGTTCAACACCACTGGCCTGGTCAAGGGCACCATCTGTGCCGACCTGACCTGTCTGCCTTCCACGGGCACGCTGCCTTTCAGCACGACCATGTCGGTGAGGCTGGACAACCTTTATCCCCGTCAGACACGGCAGTTCGACGCCCGGATCCACGTCACCCTTGCCGGCGGTATGTTTATCTCGAGCTGGAAGGCCGGCTACCTGAACATCCCCGGCGGCTCCAGCCACAGCGCATCCTGGACTCAGGGGTTACCGTTGCGTGATGTGCTGGTGGGCGACAACCACTTCTCCCTCGCCGTGGAGGATGTCACGCCCGCGCCTTTCAACCAGCCGCCCTACCCGCCGGCCGGGGACAAGTGGGGCAACGGCTGCACCGTCACCGGTGTGGAGCCATGATCGAAGTCCCAACCCCCCGATTGACTGGGCACCGGCGGTGGAATATCCTTCTGTAGCTCCACCAAGACCCGATCTGCAACGGGTTCAGACCGTTACGTTCCGGGGGCGTTGGGTGCCTGGTGCGGAGAGGAGAAGGACGATGACCCTCAAGGTGTTTCTCGACCTGGTGGACGAGCGCTGCCTGCTCACCAGGGTCACCCGGCCGGTGGACGTCCGCTACGAGCTGGCCGCCGTGGTCGCCCGCCTGGGCGAAAAACCGGTACTGTTCAGCGAGGTCAAGGGATACGACATGGCGGTGGTGTCCAACGTTTGCGCCTCGAGAGAGCTGGTCTGTCTCGGCCTGGATGTTTCCCCCGGTGACCTGGTGCCGCGAATGATCGAGGCCATCGACCATCCGCTGGAACCGGAGGTCGAGGAATCCGAGGGATACGAGGAGCGGCCCGCGGATCTCAGCCGCCTGCCCATCCTGACCTACTACCCCCAGGACGGCGGGCCGTATATCGCCTCGGGGATCATCTTCTGCCAGGACCTGGAACTGGGCCTCAACGCTTCCTATCACCGGGCGATGGTCATTGGCGAGGACCGCCTGGTCATGCGGATCCTGCCCCGCCACCTTCACGAATACATGAAACGGGGACTTACTGAATTCGCCTTCTGCATCGGCAACACCATTCCGGTGCTGGTCGGTTCGGCCATGTCGGTGGAGCTGGACAAGAGCGAGCTTGCCATCGCCAATGCCCTTCACCGGACGAAGGCGGTTCGCCTGGACGGTCACATCATTCCGGAAAGCGAGCTGGTGCTGATCTGCGAGTTCACCGGTGAGCAGGCTGACGAAGGGCCGTTTCTCGACCTCACCGAAACCTTCGACATCGTCCGCAAGCAGCCGGTGGCCCGGGTGAAAAAGGTGTTCGCCAGACCCGATTCGATCTACCATGGCCTGCTCCCCGGGGGTGTGGAACACAAGATCCTGATGGGCATGCCTCGGGAACCGACCATCTTCCGCGAGGTTTCGCGGGTGGTGGATTGCCTCGATGTGCGGATCACGCCCGGCGGATGTTCCTGGCTCCACGGGGCGGTGAAAATACGCAAGCAGCACGGTGACGACGGCCGGAAGGCCATCGAGGCCGCCTTTGCCGGGCATGCCTCGATGAAGCACGTTTTCGTGGTGGACGAGGACATCGACATCGATGACCCCCGGGCACTGGAGTGGGCACTGGCCACACGTTTCCAGGGGGATCGGGATCTGGTGCTGCGGCCGGGGGAGCGGGGCTCCTCGCTGGATCCCTCGTCGAACTCCGAGACCCGGGAAACCACCAAGCTGGGATTCGACCTGACCATTCCGGCCGGAGCACCGCGGGAGAAGTTTTTGCGGCCCGAACCGCCGGTGAAGGTGAATCTGGAAGAGTATCTGGAGCGTTAGCCGGTCAATGGAACTGAACAGAGAACAGCAGCTTCTCCTCGATGGCGAAGCGGGGGAGGTGACCTCCCGGTTGATGCGCCTGCTGGTCAGCCTGGGCGATATATTCGGCGCCGAGCGGATGGTGCCGGTGGGATCGGCCCAGGTGTCCGGGGTCTCCTACAAGTCCATCGGCGACCCGGGCCTGGAGTTTCTCGAGGACCTGGCCCGGCAGGGCGTCGAGGTCCGGGTGCCCACCAGCCTCAACCCTGCCGGCATGGATCTCCAGGGCTGGCAGGAGCTGGGCATCCCCGAGGCGTTTGCCGAAAAGCAGCAGCGGATCATGGCGGCCTTCCGCGGCATGGGGATCACCGCGCCGCCAACCTGCACCCCCTATCTCATCGGCAGCGTTCCACAACCCGGCGAGCACGTGGCCTGGGCCGAGAGTTCGGCGGTGGTCTTCGTCAACTCGGTGCTCGGGGCCCGGACCAACCGTGAGGGCGGCCCGTCGGCCCTGGCCGCGGCGGTCTGCGGCTGCACACCATGCTACGGCCTGCACCTCAACGAGAACCGGCGCCCCACGGTGCTGGTGGATGTGGATGTACGGCTGGCCTCCAACGCCGACTACGGCGCCCTGGGTTACTGCCTGGGCCGCAAGGTACGCGGGGCAATCCCCTATATCACCGGTCTTGAGGGGGCAGGGCGGGACAACCTCAAGTCGATGGGGGCGGCTATGGCGGCCAGCGGGGCCGTGGCCCTCTACCACGCTGCCGGGGTGACCCCCGAGGCGGCCGCTGTGCCCACCGCGGGCCTGGAGCTGATCCGGGTGGGGCAGGGCGAACTGGACGAACTGTCCGCCGGCCTCGATGCGGGCGAGACGCCCGACCTGGTGGTCACCGGCTGCCCCCACGCCTCGCTGGAAGAGGTGGCGGCGGTGGCCGGGCAGGTCCGCGGCCGAAAACTCAAGGTGCCGGTCTGGGTCTGTACCTCGCGGGTGATCAAGGAGCGGGCCGAGGCCGAGGGCTACCTGGCCGAGATCGAGGCCGCCGGCGGCCGCATCGTGGCCGACACCTGCATGGTGGTCTCCCCGCTGGAGGAGATGGCCTACGGCGTCACCTCGGTGGACTCGGGCAAGGCGGCCAACTACCTGCCAGGGTTCTGCAAGCAGAAAGTCAACTTCCGCGACCTTCGCGAGATCATCGAGGAGGTGCTGGAATGAAGGGCCGGACGATCATGACCGGCGCGGCGGCAGGCCCGGCGCTGGTCTCGCGAACGCCGATCAGCTTCTACGGCGGCGTGGACGCCAGGACCGGGATGATCATCGAGCAGGGGCACGAGCTGGAAGGGCAGTGCGTCAGCGGCCGAATCCTCGTCTTCCCCTGCGGCAAGGGCTCCACCGTCGGCTCCTACGTGATCTACGGCCTGCAGAAGAACGGCGTGGCACCGCTGGCCATCGTCAATGAGGAAACCGAGACCATCATTGCCACCGGTGCGATCCTTGCCGGCATCCCCTGTGTCGACGGCATCGACATCGGCCGGATCACTACCGGTCAGCAACTGCGGGTGGACGGCGCCGCGGGCACCGTGGACACGGAAAAGGACTGAACGGCATGGAACAGTGGCTGGTTTTCGTCAAGCTGGGCGGATCGCTGATCACCGACAAGTCCAAACCCTACACCGCCCGGCCCGAGGTCATCGCCCGGACGGCCGCCGAACTGCACCGCGCGCGCTACAAGGCCGGTCTGACCCTGCTGGTGGGCCACGGCGGCGGCAGCTTCCCCCACGTCAGTGCCGCCAGGTACCGTGTCCACAAGGGTATGTCGGACGATCAGAGCTGGGAGGGTTTTGCCCGGGTGCAGTCCGATGCGGCGCATCTGAACCGCATGGTGGTCTCCGCGCTGCTCGAGGCCGGGGAACCGGCCGTTGCGCTCCAGCCCTCGGTGGCCTGCCTGGCCCGGGATGGCCGTCTTACGCAGTGGGAGGGTCAGGCGCCGGAGCGCTGTATCGCCCGGGGTCTGGTGCCCGTGCCATACGGCGATGTCTGTTTCGACGAAGTCCGGGGTTGCTGCATCCTCTCCACCGAAGAGATTTTCCGCTTCCTCGCCCCGCGGCTGAAGCCCGGGCGCATCATCATGGCCGGTAAGACCGACGGCGTGCTCGATCCGGAGGGGAACACCGTCCCCCAGCTCACTCCCGCTGACCTCCCGCGGCTGAAAGAGGCGCTGACCGCATCGGACGGTGTGGCCGATGTCACCGGCGGCATGATGCACAAGGTGGAGAAAGCGTTGGCCACCGGTGTGGAAACCCTGATCATCAACGGTATGCGCCCCGGAGAGCTGGAGAGCGCCCTGCTCGGCCGTCCGGTGGCCGGGACGCTGGTCAGGCCCGGTTGAAGACTATGGACGTGTCGACGACTCCTCCTGAATTCAGAATTCGTCCCACCTGTTGAACTTAGTAAACTTCTGTTAAGGTATGGGCAAGATGTGCGATCATCCATGTGCGCCGTTTCTTTTCATGGACAATGTCATAACCGGAATTTACTTGGAGCAATTCTTCCTCGACCTGTTAAACAGAGAACAGTCCTCAATCGGAGGAATGATAATGAAAGCCGTTCTCGCGGTCGTGATTATTTTCAACTGCTTTCTTTCTTATCCCGTTCTCGCCACCACCATCCGAGTTCCCACCGACAAGCCCACTATCCAGGCTGGAATCGATGCTGCCGCTGCTGGTGATACGGTGCTTGTGTCATCGGGAACCTATGTTGAAAACATCAATTTCCTGGGCAAGGCGATCAGCGTAAGGAGCGAGGCAGGTGCTGAAACCACGGTGATAGACGGCAGCGATCCGTCAGACCCGGATTTCGGAAGCGTGGCCATCTTCAACTCGGGAGAAGGGATTAACTCGGTGCTCGATGGTTTCACCCTGATAAACGGTCACGGCACATTGGTGTTGTGGGATCTAACCGGCTATTACGGCGAGCAATTTATTTGCGGTGGTGCCGTTTACATTGAAGCTTCATCTCCGATCATTCGCAACAACATTATGACCGGGGCAGTGGATATCGATTGCGGTGGTGGCGTATTTTGCGATAGTGGTTCACCAATCATCCGGGACAACACCATCATGGGTCATACAGGCGTGCGATTCGGTGGCGGTATTTTCTCCTTCGGCAACCCGGTGATCTTGAATAATACCATTGTACAGAACGCTGCATGGGATGGTGGAGGTGTCTTCTCTTACTATCCTGCTTCGATTACAGGCAACCTTATCACGCAAAACACAGCATCGGACAGCGGTGGAGGGGTGACGTGTTTACCTGGAAACAAGATTAGCCATAACGTGATTATCGAGAACGAGACGGATGGATTCGGCGGTGGCATCGATGCCCGAGCGATGCACAACGATCCGGAGGTGTTGATCACTGACAACACAATCTCTGGCAATACGGCCATGTACGGTGGCGGGGTCCATGGTGGAAAGTGCGCCTTGGCAGGAAATACAATTGTTGACAATGTTGCCCAGGAGGACGGTGGAGGTGCTGCCTTTTATAATGTTCGCCAGCTCCTGATTGTGAACAACGTTATCGCCGGGAATTCAGCCGGAAACCGTGGCGGTGGAATTGAAGCTAATTCTTGGAGCGAACCCGTCCTGATTAATGTTACTTTGGTCGGTAATAGTGCTGATGAAAAGGGTGGTGGTTTTTCCATAAGGTACGGATCTGTCGCCTCGATCAGTGGATCCATCCTGGCGGAAAATACTGCGCCTGAAGGCCCCCAAATCAAAATCATTGGCGAATTTGAAGAGAGCACACTGAGTATCGATTATAGCGATGTGATCGGCGGCCAGGACAGTATTGATATCGACGAGGGCTGTGTCCTGATATGGGGAAAGGGGATGATTGATGCGGATCCGTTATTTACCAGCGGATCCCAGGGCGATTTCTATCTCAGCCAGGTGGCGGCAGGTCAACAGGAGGACAGTCCATGCATAGACGGCGGGAGTCCGCTGAGTGACTGGCTCTGCGCGACCACTCGTACTGATGGTGTCCTGGATCAGGGAGTGATAGATATGGGCTACCACTACTCAGGTAGGGGACGATTGGTGGCAGGGCCCGGCGCTACTGTCAACAACCCGCCATTTATCCGAGTATTTCTGCCGATATCGGAAACGACTTATGAACACCAGTTCATGGCCTATGCTGCGCCACATTTCGGGGTTAATTTGAGTTGCGGTGATCCGGATGGTGACGGAACTGATGAAATTATCACCGGTGCCGGACCCGGTGAAATATTTGGTCCTCACGTTCGGGGGTTTGACATAGACGGCACTCCTTTACCCGGGCTTAGCTTTCTGGCTTATGGCACCAACAAATACGGGGTAAATGTGGCATCTGGAGACCTGGATGGTGACGGCCGTGACGAGATAATTACTGGTGCCGGTCCAGGTGCCGTATTCGGGCCCCATGTGCGCGGCTGGATCTACAACGGCCCCACGGGGGTCACACCATATCCCGGGGTGAGCTACTTTGCTTATGGAACACCAAAGTGGGGCGTATACGTGGCTGCCGGTGACATCGATGGGGATGGATACGACGAGATCATCACTGGTGCTGGTCCAGGTGCGGTTTACGGCCCGCATGTCCGTGGCTGGAATATTGACGGCGGTGGGGTGGTGGCCATCCCTGCCGTTAGCTTCCTTGCTTACGGGACGAACAAGTATGGTGTGAAGGTCAGCGCCGGCGATGTGGATGGTGACGGCATCGATGAAATAGTCACCGGGGCCGGGCCAGGAGCAATATTCGGACCCCACGTGCGTGGCTGGAACTTCGACGGCACCGCTGTCACCCCGCTGCCCGGATTCAGCTTTTTGGCCTGGCAGGAACCGTTTCGTGGTTATGGTGTCAACGTATTCGCTGGAACTGACTTGAATGACAATGGTAGGGATGAACTGGTGGTTGGACGTGGGCCAGATCCCGGAGCGGACACAGAGGTGAAAGTGTTCACCTATGACGGTAGCCTGGTGAACCAACTGATCTCTATACAGGCCTTCCCGAGTATGACCTTCGGAACGAATGTGGCTGCGGGGAGGTTCTGATTGCTACTGGCGCAACATCCGAGTTGCTCCAGTGATCTTACTTGGTGCCCTCCCAAAAAGGGCATCGCTCATTTTTCGAACAAGTGGACTCATCTGGCATAAATGGAGTTGTCAGAGCGTTTGGTTGGAACGAACAAAATGGCAAGCGAAGGACGTCCGGTCGTCGACAGTAGTAATCGGAGTTTTCATCGATGTAACCCCCCACTACTCCTGGGGGTGTTTCATCGTCGATGGAATCGAATTCAGTACATACCAATTTCAGATTGAATATCGTGCATATGCATTTCATTCGGTTCACTCCGGCCTCAGCGCCTCGATGAAGGTCGCGTCGACCCAGTAGATATCCGAGTTGCCGTTGCCCGGCTGCCCGTGCCGCTCCTGGAAACGGCGCCAGCTGCGGTCCGATGCCTCCTTGTCGTCCATGCTCCGGGTTGAGGCGAAGAAGAGAAAGCGTCCGTCAGGGGTCAGCGAGGCCGAGACCACGCTGTTGGTCGGGGAGTTGAATTTTTCGCCCATGTTCAGCGGCCCGGTCCAGACGTCGTTTTCATCGCGGAACGAGATGTAGTAGTCGGCCCTGCCGATGGCGTCCTCCCGGCCGGCCATGCCGAAAATGAGGAACCGTTCATCGGGGTCGATGAACGCGTTGAACTGGGTGTCGCCGGCGTTCACTTCGGGTGGGAGAACTTCTGCCGGCTGGTATTCCCCGCCAACCAGGCGGCAACGGTGGATCAGGCTTCGATTCCCCTGCTCGCCCTCTACTTCACGCGTAAAATAGATGGTCCCGGAGCGGGTGGTGGAGGGGAAGAACTCCGGCGCCTCGGTGTTCACCGGCGGGCCGAGGTTGTACGGCTCGCTCCAGCCATGATCCGTCCGGTCCATGGCCCAGATGTCCTGGTCGTGCCAGCCGGGCGAGGGCTCGGCGCCGTCGTTCGGCCGGGTGGAGAGGAAGAGGAAGCGCGTGCCGTCGGGGATGATGTGCGGCTCGATGTCGAAGACCGCCTGGCGGGAGGAGAAGCCGGCCACTTCCGGCTCGGTCCACCGGCCGTCCACCCGGCGGCTGACCACCAGGGCGGAGTGGTTCCCGTCCAGAATGCCGAAGTAGAGCTCGTTGCCGTCCGGGGTGATCGCCACGTCCCGCTCGTAGAGCCCGGTGGAGACGATCCCCGGGGCAAAAAGCCGCGGTTCCGTGCCCGGGGCTGCTGGCCCAGATAGTCGCCCTCGAGGACCGGGAAGCCGGTGTCGCCGCGGGCGCTGCCCGGCGCCCCGGTTCCCTCGCCGGCCGGGGGTGAGCAGCAGTGCCAGGCCGGCAGGACGAACATCAGAACCAGGGGCAGAATGCAACAGGTCGGTGCCTTCATCATGACCTCGAATCGATGGGGGGATCAATTTCGTTGCATGGCGGAACGGGGCACCGTGCACCGTGCCCTCTGCCGGATACTATACAACGGGAAACGGCGATGCGCCGGATCCGGCGGAGGGTGTCAGAGTTGCCGCTTGATGAACGGGGCCAGCGGTTTGAGGAGCAAGAGCTTGAACCGTTTCCAGCATGAAGCGCCCGGATGGCGCTCTTTCGAACCTTCCGGTTTTCCGTTCGGGCCGATGCGCACAGCCTCTTCCAGGCTCTGGTCCATTATCCGCAGCATCTGCCTGGCCAGTAATTGATTGTCCACCACCACGGCCATCTCCGAGTTGAGGTGCTCCGAGCGGGGATCGAGGTTGTAGGTGCCAATGATCAGCCGGCTGCCGTCGATCACCGCGGACTTGGTGTGCAGGCAGTCGGGGCCGGTATACTCCCAGAGTTCAACGCCCATCCGCACCAGCGGTTTCTTATACCAGGCATAGCCGGCCTGGGGGAAAATGTTGTCGGTGGCGGCCAGCGAATTGGTCAGGATTCGCACCCGCACACCGCGCGCCAGAGCCCGTTCCAGCCCTTTTTTGAAGGCCTTCGAGGGGACCAGGTAGGGGGATTCGATGAGCAGCGATTCCTCGGCGGCGTCCATCAACCCCAGGAGTTCTTCACCCACGCCGGGGTCCCGCCCCTTGCGGCCCACCGGGTCGTGGAGAAAACGGATAGCATCGTCTTTCACCTCCACCGCACCGGAGTCCGGATCGAACTGCGGGTTGGCCGTATAATCCTCCAGCACTTCGGCCACCCGCTGGTCGAGCCAGCCCTTGTGGGCGTCGAGCAGTGCCTCGGCCATCTCCAGGCCGCGGTCGTGCCGCCGGGCCTTGCTGTGCCGCACCTCGCGGCTCTCCCACAGGTCGTTGAAATACTGCTGCGCCCCGCCGGCCGTGTCGCCCGCCACCCGGATATCGCAGTCGATGTAGTCCCGGCGGCCGACCTGCCGTCCCAGCCCGAAATAGGGGCTCTCGATGTTTCGCCCGCCGGTGATCATCTCCCGGCCGTCCACCACCAGCAGCTTGTCGTGGAGTCGCTTGGTGAGCCAGTCAGGCTTGCCGGGCCTGAAGGGATGGTAGACCCGAAGTTCGACACCTTCGCTTATCAGGTGGGCCACCACCGCTTTGGGCACCTTGTTCCACTGGGCGTCGATGATCAGCCGCACGGTGATCCCGCGGCGCGCGGCATCACGGAGCAGGGCCAGGCTGGTCAGGGAAAAGGGATCGTCCCCGACGATGAAATATTCGGCGCTGATCTCTTTCCGGGCGCCGAGAATCATCTCCACCCGGGCCGTGGCCGCGTCCATCGGAGTGCTCAGCAGGCTGACCGTGTCGGCCGGAGCCGGCAGAACGAGGAGGCAGATGAAGAGTGGGACGAGACAGAACAAGGAAGTGACGGTACGGGCGCTCATCCGTTTACCATTCAGCCGATGAAAATGCCGATGGCCATCAGCACCGGCGTGGCAATGACCACGATCACGTTGCGACCCAGGTGGGGGATAAGGTCGGGAATCGACTCCGCAAACTGCACCGCGCCGCGAGCCGTGGGCACAGCGAGGAGCAGGGTGCCCAGACCCAGCAGGGCGAACAGTGGAAGCTGCCGGAGCAGAACCCCTCCGACGATGGAGAGGTAGGTCAGGGCGAGGAAGGCGATGTAGACCCGGACGGCGGCCGGGATGCCCCAGGCGATGGGCAGGTGTTGCCGGCCGACTTCGCGATCAGCATGGACGTCGGGGAACTGGTTGATCAGCAGCAGATTGCTGACCAGGAAAAAGGGAACCAGCGAGGCGACGAAAGAAGGCCAGTTGTAGGTTCCGGTGAGGGCGAAGTGAGTGCCCATCACCATCAGTGGGCCAAAACCGAGGCCTGGAGCGACAAGACAGATCAGGGGGCTGCGGGTGATCCAGCGGGTGTAGAGGACGATGACCAGCAGGCCCAGCAGACCGAGGGGGATGATCCCCCAGCCGCGGAGGATGGTGAAATAGACGCCCACCGAGACGGTGAGCATGGCCGAGGCCACTCCGGTGAGCAGGGCCACGTGTGCCTGCTCCGGGTTGCCGGGCAGGGCGCCGCTGCCGCCGCTGAACGGTGTGCGTTCGGTCTTCAGGTCGAGACCGGTGCGGAAGTCGTCATATTCATTCAGGGCGTTGACGCTGATGTGCGCCGCCACCGCGCCCACCAGGGCCACAATCACCGGTAGCGGTGAGATCGACGCCCCGCTCCAGACGGCTGTGGCCACGCCCACCAGCACGCAGGCCGGGGTGAGAATCAGAAATGGCAGGCGCATCGGCCCGAATAGGGGACTGGGAGCGGTGTCGGTCATCGGGGCCTCCGGCAACAGGGTTACATTTATCACTCGATGGCCATCAAGAGGTGACTATAACAAAGGTAGGGTTGAATGGAAACGTTTGTCATCGACAGTGATACCGCCTGTCATTGCGAGGAGCCGCAGGAGAAAGCAGCAATCTCATTGGCGGCAGCGGGGTTGTCGGAGAGATTGCTTCGCTGCGCTCGCAACGACGGGCCTTACGCTCGCAACGACAGGCATTCACCGGTCTCGAGAAAATGGTTCAGTGCTTTCTCGTCCACGGCCACCATCGACGAAAACTGTTCCTGGGAAATTTCCTCGAGGTCCCCGCCGTCGGTGGCGGTGATCACCTGCCTCCAGAGTGCGGTGGTGCCGCCCTGGCCATTCTCTTCGAGATTGATGGTGTAGCGAATTATCCTCCGCCGGTCAAAGCGGATGAACTCGATCTCCCGTGGCGCCAGGTGACGGCTGATCAGCCAGATGTCCCGCTCGCCGCTTTCAGGGGCCGTGGTGGCAAAGACACAGCCCTGTTCCGCCAGTCCCGAACTCGTGTGGATCACCTCGCACTCCCAGCCTTCGAGCCACTCTCTCTCGCGCACCGGGCAGAGCAGCGGAAACACCTCCTCAGGAGGCGCAGTGAGATTTTGCGTTGCCTCCAGAGTCAGCCGGGACGCTTTCACAGGTTCACACATCGACTTCCTCCTCCTTTGCGGGATGACACTCCTCGGTACGTTTCGTTGCGGATCATATCCCATACGGGGAATGCCGGGGTCTGTTCTGTCATTTTTTCGGGAACCCGGACGGAGTTGAGTCGTTACATCTGCTGATGTACTGTTAGCCCTTCGTAGCGAGACACCCTGGAGTGACCGGGACCATGACCAGCCCATTTGCCAGACCGCGCATCGATGACCTCAGGGAAATGCTGCGCCTGGCCCTGCCGGTGGTGATCAGCCAACTGGGAATGATGATGATGGGCGTGGTGGACACGGTGATGGTGGGACACTACTCGGCCACTGATCTCGCCGCAGTGGCCCTGGGCAACCTCTACTTCGTCTCGATCTATGCCTTCGGCCTCGGGGTGCTGATGTCCCTCGACCCGCTGGTCTCCCAGGCGGTGGGCAGCGGTGACCGCAACGCGGTTATCCGGGCTGTCCAGCGGGGATTGCTGATTGCGTTCGGACTCAGTGTCCCGCTCACCGCGGCCCTGTGGCCGGGCGAACTGGTCTTCACTATCCTGCGGCAGCCACAGGAGGTGATCCCCACGGCGGCCACCTACGCCCGGATCTGCATCCCAGGGCTGCTGCCCTTTCTGGCCTTCATCGTGCTCAAGCAGACGCTGCAGGCGATGCAGAAGGTGCGTCCGGTGGTGCTGGTAATCTTTGCTGCCAACCTGCTCAATATCCTGCTCAACTGGCTGCTGATTTTCGGCGGCCTGGGGCTGGAGCCCATGGGCGCCATCGGTTCGGCCTGGGCTTCCACCGCCAGCCGCTGGTTCCTCGCCCTGAGCCTCTTTTTTCTGGCCCGGGACCAGCTGGGCCCGCTGCTCCGTCGTCTCGACCCGCAGATGCTGCAGACGGGACCGCTCTGGCGGATGTTTGTTCTTGGTGTACCCATCGGTATCCAGCACTGCATCGAGTTCGGCGCCTTTGCCACCATCGCCCTCTTCATGGGCTGGATGGGGGCCGTTCCCCTGGCGGCCCACCAGGTGGCGCTCTACCTCGCCGCTCTTACTTTCATGGTCCCGCTGGGGGTCTCGGCGGCCGCCGCGGTGCACGTGGGCAACGCCATCGGCCGGGGGGACCAGCCAGGGGCGCGGCGTGCAGCTTCCGCCGCCCTGGTTTGCGGAGGCAGTTTCATGGCCTGCACTGCCGTGTTCTTCATCTCTATCCCCGGGCCGCTGGCTTCTGTCTTCACGAATGACGGCGCCGTGGTCGGATTGGCCCTGGTGCTGATCCCCATCGCCGGGTTCTTCCAGATCTTCGACGGGCTGCAGGTGGTGGCCGGCGGCATCCTCCGCGGCATGGGGGACACCCGGGCGCCGATGGTGCTCAATGTCCTCGGCTTCTGGCTGGCCGGAGTCCCGGTGAGCCTCTGGCTGGGATTCAGGATGGAGATGGGGCCGGCCGGTCTGTGGTGGGGTTTCGTGGCCGGTCTGGGGGCGGTGGCCGTCCTGCTGCTCTTCCGTGTCTCAGTCAAGCTCAGACGGCCGGTGGCCCGGGTGCTCATCGACTGATCAGCTGGCCTTCGGCCTTTCGCGCCGGACACGATATCGCTTACTGGGACCTCCCTCGTCCAGGACCCTGGCCGTGACGCATCCGGCCCTGGCCGCCCTGCCAGTGGCCCTGGTTGTTCCACAAAGGAATCTGGCGCAGGGTCCGCAACCGCACCATCAGAGCGCGGGTGGAGTTGAGCACCTTGTGAGCCTTGCAGCCCCCCTCCTCGCTGACGAAATACTTGACCTTCAGTTGGTCCCCCGGCTCTATGGTGAAGCCGATGCTCTTCATGACCTCCTCCGGAGCGAGAAGGATACGGATGGGGTGTTCCCGGTCTCCCTCCGGGGCGATGCTTATCTGCACCACGTCGATCCCGCCCTCCCCGGCCGTGAGGCCGATCTCCAGAACTTCGCCCTCCACGGTCTTGAGGGAGGTGCGCGGGGGCGGCCCTTCGGCTGCGGCGGCAGGCAAGGCCACGCCGAGCAGCAGGAGGCTCCAGCAGAGACAGAGCAGAGCTGATTTGAACAGCTTCCTCACAGGGGGTTCCCTCCCAACCAGAGACGGCCAGGGATGTGACGGCCCACGGAGATACCGATGGCCAGGGAGACATCAGGTGAAGCGTCTCCCAGGCCCACCAGGACCCGGCCATACCAGCGGGTGCGGCCGGTGGTCCGCAGGGATGTGCCGATGTTGAATGTTTCGCCCGTGCCGTCCACCGCTTCCTGTACTGCGCTGACCCAGCCGGCGATTATCAGCCGATCGGATGCGACCGGGTCGCTCTCCATCCCGACCTGCAGGTCCAGGATGTCGTTAAAATCTCCCCACCAGGGATCGCCCAGCCGGTTCCAGCCGGCCCGGACATAGAGCGAGGATGACCAGAAGCGGTAGCCGCTCCACATGCCGATCCTGTAGTCTGTCTCGCCGGTGCCCATGCCACTGTCGCCGTCAGCGGTGGGCAGTTTCACTTCCAGTTCGGCATCCAGGCGGAAGACCTTCACGCCGCCGCCCACCAGGCGCCGGGAGAGAGCCACGCGGATGTCGCCGATGCCATTGGCCGTGTCATCGTAGGGCAGAAAGCCGTCTCCTTCGCCGCCTCCAGGGGTTCCGGTATCACCGCCACCGCCGCCGCCAC
>JAQAZP010000034.1:0-4863 GCA_032127265.1 Acidobacteriota bacterium | reverse complement strand
AATAGAGTGATGACGAAAACTGGACCCTTAAGGTGTGATGTCTTTGAGATCAGCACCAACTCTTCCCCCGCGGCGATTAAGGTCATGCATCACATTGAAACTATAACATGGGTGGTGGTCTGAAACGACGATGATCGAAGCACGAAGCCTCTCAAGAGAGAAGTTCCGCCTTCTGATCTGCCTGGCTCCTCGAGTGTAACCGGCAGCGAACGACTCTCACTTTTCTCGTAAAGCTAACTCCTTTATTCCAATACTTTGATGTAACCGCTCGTTCGAATGAGGGTGGAAGTTTCACTAAATTCGGATTTCCTCTTATCAATCCTCACATTGATTTCCGCGCCGTTCTAAAAGCTCCCGGCCGCCACATTGACACCGTGGGTCCACTCCTCAGGGAACGCTTGCAGCGATATCCAAAGCGTCGTCCCTGATCCGTCGTATTGATATACTTTGACCATCGAGCCCATTGACGGATCAGGCCCAGGACCGACCACTAACTCGGTGCGCCCGTCACCGTCCAGGTCGGCCCCGGCGAAGACCCTGGCCCCGTGCCGGGCCTCGCCCGGCTCCCAGGCAAAGAAGTTGATCCCGGTCATCTCGGTCAGTGCTGCGCCGTCATAGTTCCAGCCTCTGACGTGCGCACCGAACAACTGGCCTGGACCGGCGCCGGTGATGATCTCAGCCATCCCGTCGCCATCCAGGTCACCGCAGCTCACGTTCACCCCGAACGTGTTCGTCCCGTAAGCCAGGAAGCTCACCCCGGGCATGGCTGTTGCCGGACCCCCGTCCACGTCCCATCCCCTAACGTGCGGGCCGTAGACGGCGCCGGGGCCGGCTCCGGTGATGATCTCGTCGTAACCGTCGCCGTCGATGTCGCCTGCCGAGACGTTGACGCCCCACTTCGGCGTGCCGTAAGCGAAGTAACTCACTCCGGGCACCGGCGTCACCCCCGGCGAACCGTCATAGTCGAAGGCACGCACATGCGGGCCGAACACCGCGCCTGGCCCGGCACCCGTGATTATCTCATCGAATCCGTCGGCGTCGATGTCGCCCGCAGCCACGTTGACTCCGAACTTATTCGTGCCGTAAGCGAAGAAGCTGAGCTGCGGCAGCGGCGTGCCGTCCACAGTAAAGCCGCGCACGTGCGGGCCATAGATGTCCCCCGGTCCGGCTCCGGTGAGGATCTCCGCCCCGCTCTCCCCATCCACGTTCCCGCAGCCCACGTTGACACCGTAGTGCAACGGACCGTAGGCATTGAACTCGTACTGCGGGCCGGTCCCCTGGGCGGGGGGGAAAACCCGCACTACGGCCGGGTTGCCGTAGGCCGGACCGGCGCCGGTGACGAGGAAGGAATCGGCGGGCGCCAGCGCCCCGGCGGTGTCGGCCAGGGCGGCGAGGATCGCCCGCGTGACATTGGCCGCATAGAGGAGGTCGCAATGGGCCACCGTTTCCTCGGTCGTGTGGTAGTAGGGGTTGAAGTCCTCCTCCCAGGGCACGGCCTCGGTGCCGACGATCGCCGGGTAGCCATACTCCCAGAAGGCGCCGTGATCGCTGTACCACATCTCCGGGTCGACAACGACCACCGGTTCGAGGTCCTCGGGGAGGTAGTGGAGGGCGGCGTCGCGCAGCTCCTCTGCCAGGAAGTTGGAGGCCCAATTAGTGTAAATGTAGAGGTCGGGAGGCGCCGGGTCGAAGCCGGACCAGGCGATCAAGTCGGAGTTGTAGTCCCCGACCACCTCCAGCCCCGAGCCGGCCAGGTCGCCGACGTAGTTCAAGCTGCCGATCAGCCCCTGCTCCTCGGCACAGAAGCAGGCGAACTTGACCGTCCGCTGGCAGTCGTAGGCGGAGAGGATGCGGGCCGCCTCGAGGACGGCTGCCACAGCGCTGCCGTTGTCGTCGGCCCCGGGGGCTAGCTCGTACGGGTCGTCGGAGATGGAGTCGTAGTGGCCACTGATGAAGACCACTTCCTGGGGATAGAGCGTTCCGGTCTTGGTGGCGATGATGTTCTCCTTGACCTGGGCGTCGAGGAAGAACTCGTGCCGCTCCACTTCCAGCCCGAAGCCCTGGAAGGTGTCGTAGATCCAGTCCGCGGCCTCGCTGATCTGCGGGGCGTAGCTGTAACGGGTGCCGAAGTCCTCGAGGGTCTGGATGAAGGACGTGTATTGGGCCTGGCTCACCGCGGCGACGATCTCGTCGATCACCCCGCCGAACTCGCGCGACCCGGCGGGCAGGGAGAATGTTCGCGGGCTTGAGGCGGGCGGGAGCGGCGCGCGAGGGACCCGCGCGATCTCGTATCCCAGTTGCGGCAGCCGTTCGGCGTCCGCCGGCGCGGCCTTGACCAGAGCCCGCCGGCCGTCGGAGAAGAGAACCGCGATCCCTGCCGCCCTCTCGAGTGGAACGTGCTCGCTGCCGCGGATGAGGACCCAGTAATAGAGTCGACCCGCCTCCCAGGGGTCGCGGTCGAAAATATGCGCGGCACTCCCCAGAGGGGCGAGCTGCGCTTCCGGGACCATGGCCAGGATGTAGAGGTCCGATCGCCAATGGATCGCGGCCCCCGCCCGGTCGAGCGCCTTCCCCGCGGCCGTGTCGCGGGCGTCGATCAGCGCCAGGACCTCCCGGCCGGCCTCCGCCGCGGCCGGAGCCTGCCAGGAGCGCTGGACGGCCGCGAGACCGCTCGCCGGTACGACGACCATCCACAGGAAGGCCGCCAGCGCGGCCGCACGCCTCACTCTTGAACCACGCGGTGCTTGTGCCATCAATTGTTGCTAACCCCATTTAAATTGCTGTTATAACAGGTTCATCTATCCGTTGTTACGTAACATCAGTTAAGTTGTTGATATAATATAGTCTGCGGCCAACTTAGGCAATGAAAAATCGAACGGGAGCCGCGTGTAACGCAAATTACGGCGATCCTGCCCCCTTCTGTGTTAACCCACTGGTCCCAGGTTCGTAACTTTCATTCGGCCCCCCGCGTTTTTCAGCCTGTTAACCAAATTGCACCCCCAATCAGAGAGTCAGAGAGTTTTGGTGATTTCGGGGCCGGAGCAGGGGGCCCGTCTCGGTAACCAGGTGTAACCCTCTCGAAACAGAGAGTCGGCCGGATTTGAGGAGAGGTGGTTAACTGTTATGAATACTGGTGAATACGGGGAAGTGCTGGAAGCCGTAGCCCTTCGGGCACCTGTTAACCGGGTGGTGTCCAACGTTCGCAGTACAAAAAAGTGGCTCCCCGGGCCCAGTAATAGGTAGAACTTTTCGGTTAGTAGCGGAAATGACTTACAGAGAATGACTTGGTGCATTCTATCGCGATGATGTCCTTCGATTGTCCTTTATGGCGCCACTCCCGTCACCGTGCAGGCGACAGTGTCGGTGTCCCCGGCCGGCGGATAGGGCGGCTGGTTGAACGGCGCCGGGGTCACGTCCTCGACCACCAGGGTGAAGACATTGTCGCCCACCAGGGCCCCCAGGGCCGGCAGGTTCTGGTTCCAGGAGGTGGTATAGACCTCGGCCGGCGAAAGGTTGGTCCATCCGGTGCGCCAGTTGGAATAGCCGGTCCCGCTGGCCACCAGCACGTCGATGTGGGCCGCGGCGCGCCTCGTCTCGCTGGACAGGTTTCCGAGCTGGACGGTCATCGCCGTTGTCAGGGGCAGGGTCCCGCTGCCCGGCTGGCAGTCGAGGCCGGCGCCCACCGTGTCGACGGGCTGGGACGAACCGTCGATGCCCCAGATCTCGACGTCGTCGATGTTCCAGCCGGAATACTGCGAGCCCGTGTCGGTCGAGCCCATGGTCCAGCGCAAGTAGACCGTGGGCTGGCCGTCGGCCACGGCGGAGATGTCGTACTCCACCTGGGTCCAGGCGCTGTCGGTAACCTCGGATGTGTTGGTCCAGATCTGGGTCCAGTTGGCGCCGTCGCTGCTCGCCCGCACGTAGGCGTGGTCGTAGGTCGGCTGCTCGACGTTGAGATAGCGCCAGAACCTGAGGATCACGGTATTGAGATTCGAGCAGTCAATCGCCGTCGAGGTGAGGTGCGCCTCGGAGAGGTTGTTGGCGTAGTCGCCGACGAGGTTGTAGCCGTAGACGTTCGGGCCGCTGTGGCCGCTGGTGGGGTCGGGGTTGCCGTACTGCCCGCCGCCGCCGGTGGGCTGGCCCCAGGCCCACTGGTTCTGGGTGGTCCAGCCGGGGTTGCTGTCCAGGGTCCACTGCTGCTGCAGTACCGGCACGCCCACCGTCAGCTCCACGGTGCGGGTGGTGTCGCCGTCGTGGTTGGTGGTGTTGACGAAGTCGACGCCGGCGGCGTAACCGCCGTCGGCCAGGCTGTCGGCCGCGCTGTTGATCGAGAGGGTCACCGTGGCCGTGCCCAGGGCGGGCAGGGTGCCGCCGGCGGTGCTGGCGTCGAGCCAGGACGAGCTCTCGCTCACCGTGTAGGTTAGGGCGTAGCTCTCGTAGTTGGTCAGGATGTAGTCGAACTGCTGCGGTGTGAACGGCCCGCCGTTGGCTCCTTCGGAGGAGGCGTTTCCGGTGGGGGTGACCCGCATCCCGGTGGGGCTGAAGGGCATCGCCGTTTCGGCCACCGCGGCCACGCCGGCCCTGGTGCAGGCGGTGGCGTAGGTGCGGTCGCAGTGGGAGACCGTGTCGTTGTTCGAGTGGTAGTAGGGGTTGAAGTCATCCCCCCAGGCTTCGTCCTCGATGCCGAGGATCGCCTGGTAACCGTGGTCCCAGAAGGAGGCATGGTCGCTGGCGGTGAGGGCGCTGGTGTCGATCACCGGCTCCACCTGGGTCGGCACGTAGTAGAGGATCGCGTCGCTGAGCAGGTTGGCCACCGGGAGCGAGTTGCTGTTGGTGTAGATCACCAGGTCCGGCGGGGCAGTG
>JAQAZP010000033.1:0-13140 GCA_032127265.1 Acidobacteriota bacterium | reverse complement strand
GAGGACGATCGCCGCCGCCGTCAGCACGATAGCGACGATGGTCCCCGCGCGAACCCAGCGTTGCCCGTTCGAGAGCTTCACCAGCAGGGAGAGGATCGCGTGGCCGACGACGGCGGCGACGCCCACCAGCGCGGAGAACATGACCGTCCCCAGGGCGCTCTCCGTACCGAGCCAGACACCCGCCATCCACAGGACGAAGGCGACGGAAGCCGCCGGCGCCGCTACCCAGCGCCAGGTCCGTCTTGGCGGGCCGCCGGCGCCGACGAGGCTTGCCAGCACCAGCATCCCGAGGAGGAACAGGGCGGAGCCGCTCTCCCACCATTTTTCGGCGTCGAGGTAGTTCTCCGGGGCCCAGATGGCGATCATGTATGCCGTGAAGGTGAAAATAGTCGCACCGGCTCCGACGCTCGCGGCGAGCCTGCTGTGAGGCTCGATGGCGAGCCTGTAGGACAGTGCAAGGAGGGCCGAGGCCACCCCGAAGAAGATCATGGTCTTCCCAAGCTGCTGCTGCCAGTCGCGCCCGAACAGGATCTGGGTCACCTCCCAGATCAAGGCCAGCGCCATGTTGTACTCGACGAGCACGACCGCCATTCCCACGAGGCCGGTCGCGCGTGTCTCCTCGCGATCGATCCGCGCTGAGAATGGAAGCAGTGCGGCGCAGGCGAACGCCGTGACAAAGCCGGTTCCGACGACCCGCCAAACGGTCTCGCCCCCGCCGAAGAGCGCCGCGAGCACGCCAGTGGCCGCCGCCAGCCCCAGCGACCAGAGCATCATCCGCAAGACCACTTTGTTTAGTGGCATATCCTCACCTCCCCAGGTATCGAGAGCCTTTAACCAATTGTCTGAAGGATAAAGAAGACGGCAGTCCACTTCAGCCACTTGGCATGATCGAAATACTCAGTCGGTCCGCACTTCTTCAATTCGCACATCATCCAGCCAGAGAGTACCCGGTTGCATTATATTCATCTCGAATCGGATACTGCCGTCCGTTTCCGGAACAGCATAGATGAATTCGAATTGACGCCAGGTGTTGGTGCCCGTCTCCTCTTCTCCAAGGGTTTTCTCAATTGGGGGATGCCCGGCCAGATCCTTTTTTACGGCTTCGGATGGGCCGAAAACGGGATCCTTCCCCTCATTTCTGATGATCAGGCGGACATCACATCCCTGATTTTTTAACCAGAAACTCACCTTGTAGGAATGATTCGCTTTTGCAGGCTGAAAAACCTGGAAAAGACGTGCCGATGGCCATATGCCCGCAGGGTCAGCGCGATGCACCAGGAGTTTCAGTGATTGCTTTCCCTCAACGGCATCTTCAGGATCTAGTGAGATCTCTACTTCTCCTTGCTTGATGCCTTCCGGAAGATACCAGTTGACCGGAAGTCCGGCATTCACGATCTCAAAACCACCATTGAAGCCGGCAGATTCGTTTGTCTCCCTCACGATATATCGATTGCACCCATTGAGAATGGCGGCAATCAAGATGATTGCGGCACCAGCAGCAACTCGAAAAGCACTTATCTTCATCCTGGGCCACCTCCTTGTTTTTCATGCCAACGTCGCGCCCATTGGAAATGCCCACGACACAGCGCCTCGGATGAGGGACACTCGTTCAGGAATAGCCCCGGCTCAGATATCGGTTATCCGGGCCACCACGAGGGTAATGTCGTCAAAGGGCTCGGCACTACCCACGAACGCCTCCACGTCACCCCAGATCCGCCGGCTCAGATCCGAGGACGTGATTCCCGGTTCCGCTCCGTCCAGCAGTCGGTACAGACGCTGCTCGCCGTACATCTCCCCTTCGCTGTTGCTCGCATCAGAGACCCCGTCGCTGAAGAAGACCAGCAGATCGCCGATCCTCAGTTCTACCGTGACGGTCCGGCGGTCCGCCCGGGGGAGCGCACCGAGGGGGATGCCGCCCAGCTTGAGAACCTTCAGGCCACGGTCACGCTTGAGCAGGGGGTAGGGCTGTCCCGCGTTGACCAGGTCGAGTTTAAGGGCCCGGCGGTCGATCACGGCAAAAGAGAGTGCCGTGAACATGTTCCGCTCCGTCAGGTAATACAGCTCACGGCTCACTTCGCTGAGGATCTCGTCGGGCGGGCCGCCGACCCCGGCCCGCATGCGGAGGAGGCCGCAGCTCAGCACGGCCTGCATGGCGCTTTTCAGCCCCTTTCCCGAGACATCGCCGAGCACGATGCTCGTCTTCTTGTCCGGCATCTCCAGGTAATCGTAGAAGTCCCCGCCCACCTCCCGCGCCGGGCGGCACCGGCCCACAACCTCCAGGCCGGCCACCTGGGGGGGCGACCTGGGCAACAGGGATTCCTGCATCTGATGGGCGTCATCGAGCTCCCGGGCGAAATATTCGGCCTGCACCCGCTTCTCGCGGAGGTCGAGCTCGGTCTTGTACAGCCGGGCGTTCTCCAGGGCCATGGTCATCGCCGATCGGAAGCTGGTCAGCAGTTCCAACTCCGCCCTGCTGAAGTTCCAGCGCCGGCCCTCCCGGCGTCCCAGGTTGAGCGTGCCGATCAGCCTCCCCTCGCTGACAAAGGTCAGGCAGGCTTCCGCGCCAACCAGATCGAAGTAGGAGCACGCCATTTGGCGAACGGCCTCGTGACGCTGCCGCAGCACCAGTTGCTGCCGCTCCAGAACCACCGCATTGCCGGCCATCCAGCAGAGGAACGGATCGTCAGGGGTCAGATCGGTCAGCCGCTCCGAATCGGACTCGATCAGCACGTAGCGGGAGTGCTCCTCCTGGTAGCAGAGAAAGACCACCCGGGACACGTTGAGTACTTCCCGGGTGGTCCGGATCACCAATCGGGCCAGGCTCACCGGGTCGTTCGGTTCCCCCGCCTCCGCGATGAGCCCATCGATGGCGTCGCGCATGGCGTGGAATTCCCGCTGGACCAGGCGGTCGATGAAGGGCTGAACCCGGAGGGTGAAAAAGAAAATCGGAAATAAGAACAGGGTGCCGAAGAGGGCCAGGGCCAGGTTGTCCAACTCGCGAATCCAGTTCCCCGCGAAGTGGATCAGGAGATACACGGGCAGGAGGAGGAGAAAGCTGGTCAGCAACCAGGGGAATGTCCGATTGAGGACCACTTCGATCTCCAGGGCCCGGTATTTCACGATGGCGTAGGCCATGAAGAGGCAGCCCGCCAGCGGGGCAACGGTGCCCGCGAAGAAAAGACCTCCCCAGTTGAAGAACGTGGGAAAGACGAGGCAGAACAGGGTGCCCAGAACGTACGAAATCCCGATGCCCACGGCCACATATCGGATCTGAAGCCTTTCCAGGGGCAAGGTTGAACGGGCATGGCGAACCAGCAGGGTGACCAGGGCGAGCAGGCCGCTGAGCGCCACATAGGCGATGAAGAGGTAGTGCACGAAGCCGTACTCGAGTCGGAGCAGGCTCCCGCCCACGATCCTGGCGCTTCTCACATCCCACGGGGTGAAGGCGCCGGCGGACACGAACAGGGCCACGGAATAGAGCACCGCGACGTGCCGCGGCCTGATCCACCCGGCCTTGCGGGGAAAATACCAGGTAAAGGCCACAAATGTGGCCATCGCCGCGGCGACGAAGGTTTTCGCAAGGTTCCTGGCCAGAAGAGCGCCGTCCAGGTCATCGAAGTGCGTGAAAACGTTGGAGACCATCACCGCGGCAACCCACGCCGCGCAGAGCAGGCAGAGCAAGGCCAGGAACCGCCCCGCCTGGCTCTCGCGCCGCTTGATGAAGATCATGCCGCCGAGCACGGCGAGGGAGAGGATCACGACGCCCTGGCAGATTGTCATCGCCGGATGTGTCATGGTTCTGTCGTTTTCGAGATTCGGATGGAGAGGAACGTGTGTTCCGGTGATTCATCCGAAAAGTGTTGTTACACCGCTGGACAAAGCCGACCCCGTCATGGCGACAAACTCAGGGTCCGACCTGGCCCTCGATCAGGTACGCTGCCAGGCGTTTGACGAGAATCTTGCTGCAGTCCTCCTGCGAGATCGGTTTGATGCTCTGGTAATCAGGGTGGTGCGAGTTCTGCATGTCCACGATGACCCACTCGCCCTTGCGGTCACACACAACGAAATGCACAAACCCTCGCTCCCATTGCTGGGGATTGAAGACATAGTCCGCGTAGAGCACGTAGTCCGCATCCGCAGGATTCTTTCTTGCATACTCCCGGAACTCGCGCGCCAGGTCCCACAGAATTTTCTGCTCATTGGGATCCGCCTGGGAAGCCGTGAGCACTACGGATTCCTTTGCCGGCACCGCCCGGCACAGTCCGGCATCATTGATCATTTTTTCCAGGGCGGCGGCACTCGCCGTGTCTGCCTCGTCACCGATCCGAACCGGGTAGACCATCAGAGTCGCCTTTTGCCGCGTTTCCTTCAGCAGCTTCTGGCGTTCAGGGAGCGGCGCCCTTTCGATCTCTGGGGGCATTCCGCTCCGTTCGTCCATGATTGCCGCCATCTTGCCCGGCTTGGCGGCCCTGGCGGTTTCCTCGTCGAGGCTCAAATACGGGCTCAGCCGTTCGACCAGCAGGACACACAGCGACATCGGTTCGGGCGATTCCAGACTTTTAAACGCTTCGTCCTGTGGCGTCTGGCGGTCGGTCCAGACGACGGCGCCCTCCCTGTCGGTAACCACCGCGCGAAGTTCGTCGATCCCGGTTTCACGATTGCCATTGATTTCGGCATACATCACGTAGTCGGTGGTGACGGGGTGCCCCTTCACGAACTCGCCCACCGCGGCGGCCAATCCCTGCAGTTCGGTCCTGGATTCCTGCCCGAACACGGTATTGCCCAGTTCGATATTCTTCAGTCCCTGCTCCTCCAAAAAGAGCCCGATCAGTTCGGTCACCCGATCGAACGGTTTCCCGCCAAGCCGGACCGGGAGAAGCGTCAAAGAGGCTTCCGTTCCTCTGGTTTTCATCAGTTCCAGTCTCTGCTGCTGCTCCGGCGGAACAGCGGGCTCCGACGACGCCGGTTGTGCCCCGGCCCACCCCGGGGAAAGCAGGACACCCAGGAGCAGTCCGCAAAAGATGCTCTTCGAAGGTGACTTCATCGAAGTCCTCCTTTCGACTCTCGTTGCCCTGAGAATAGGCGTGGCGATTCCCTGTTGTACTTTCATGATTCCCTCCGCCGTTACACTTTCGTCAACGGCTTGTTTGTGTTGAAAATGCCCATCACTTCTCCAGCCTCACGCCGCGAGTTCACCTCCTCCCTCAAGGGTCCTGATCTTCAGGTCATTCCTGGTCGCCTTTCCCGGCCGGCCGCGGGCTTCAGCATCCGGTGTTTCCTGATGGCGTCCACTTTCCGTTCTCCCTGCTGATCGGCGGGTTTAATCACCGTATTAATAATTAAGATATAAACGATATATATCCTAAACGTTAATAGTTCAACATTAGTTCGATTTTTTATTTCATTTCCGGATTGCCTGGGGGACAGGGTGAAATGGTGGGTCCGCCGTTCACCAATTTAGGCCGGGCAGCCAGGGACTGGCGGATCACCGGCACCTCGATCTAACGGATGGTGTGCACACCGGCCGGGAAGCCGGCATCACCATCCTCTCCGCCCGGATTCTCCGCCCCGCACTTTCCGCTGCGCCCGCTGGCGATCATCATGGCAGGCCGGGGCTGCCGCGGCGGGGGGGGCTGGCCGCTCGGGTAGTGCCGGAAGCACTTCGGATGGATCTATAAGGAGCCACATGCCCTGGTTTCCCATGGAGGTGCCAATCGGCCTAGCGACAACACCAATCCTGGCATAGTCTTGCGCATTTTATGGCCTTCGTTCGAGTTTTTATTTCTAAACTTGACCATATATTGTATCATATCAATAGATTAGATGGTTTCTGCAACAGCGGATAAATGAAGCACTTCACGCTGGAGAAATGTCCATGTCATCGCAAGCACGCCTGAAAGTCCTCCTGATCCAGCTGCCATTCCCCTTTTACGACTCCAAAAAGCACTGGGGCAACATCCCGCTGGCCGCCGGGTATCTGAAGGCGATGGCCCACAAAGAGGGGCTGCTCCAGAAGGTCGAGATCGAGATTCTCGGCGAGAAGGACACCAACCTCTCCAGCGATGCCCGCCTGGTGGACCTCATCGCTGACCGGAGGCCGGATGTGCTGGGTTTTTCGCTCTACAGCTGGAACGCGCTCCGCAGCCTGCACATCGCCCGGGAGGTGAAGATGAAGCTCCCCGGTGTGCTCACCCTGGTGGGCGGGCCGGAGGTCACTCTGGAGACCGACTATCTTCTCGACGACCCGGCGGTGGACATCGGCTGCCTCGGCGAGGGCGAGCTGACGTTTGTCAACCTCCTCGGGCACCTGCTGGAGGGTCGCCGCAACTTTGTCGCGACCCGGGGCATCTTCTACCGGGAAGACGGCCGGATCATTACCTCACCCCCGCAGGTGATGATCGAGAAACTTGACGACATCCCCTCGCCCTATCTCCTGGGCATTCTCGATCCGCGGGAGTACGGGGAGGCCTGGCTGGAAAACATGAGAGGCTGTCCGTTCAAGTGCACGTACTGCGCTCACGGAAACAGGCCGATGGGAAATTTCTCCGCGGAGCGGATCGTTGAGGAACTCCGCGTAATCCAGGACAGCGGCGTGCGCAGGGTCCGGTTCGTCAACGGCACGTTCATCTCGTCACCGAACTTCAAGGCGATCATGGATGAAATCATCGAATTGAACAGCGACCGGCGCCTCCAGTTCTTCGGCTTCGTCTATGCCGAACACGTCAACGAGCAGATCGCCGATCTCCTCAAGCAGTGCAACTTCTATGCGCTGGAGATCGGTCTGCAGAGCGCCAACCCCGCCACGCTGGAAACCGTCAACCGCAAGGCTCAGCTGGATCGTTTCCTCACCGGCATCCGACTGCTCAAGGAACGAAAATTCGACATCATGATCGACGTCATCATCGGCCTGCCGGAAGAGACCTTGGACGATTTCAAGAAAACGCTGAAGTTCCTCGAGGAGCACGAGCTTGTCAACATCGAGCCGTTCGTCCTATTTATCCTGCCCGGCACCACGCTTCGCCGGGATGCGGCGAAGCACGGGATCAAGTACCAGTCGCTCCCGCCATATCTCACCATCGAAGCGCCGTACATCTCGCAGCGGGAGATCGAGGAGGCCGTCAGCCTGGTCAAGGGCAAGCCGCGGCTGCCCCACCCCCCCCAGTTGCTGGTGGATTCCTGCTTCACTGAATTCCCACGCCGTGCCGAGGAGCGCCGGGAGGATATCTTTGCCTGCCGGTCGCTGGGCCGGAAAATCAACACAGTGATCCTCGAATTGGACACCGCGGTCCAGAAGCCGGTCCTGCTGGAGCGGCTGGGCCGGCATCTGAGCCGGCGTCTGATACAGCCTCTGACGGCCTGGTTCAAAACCCGCGACCCGGAAAGCGACATGGACCTCATGGCGGCATTCTGCCGGCCCATTGCCGAAACCAATCCTTTCCTGCTCTGGACGATCGTGCTGGAAACCGACCGTCCCCTGACGGTGTCGCTGGTGGAGCGGATCAAGCAGATCATCCCGACCCGGGAGGTGATGTTCGACTTCTGCCGAACGGCCCAGCCCATCGAGTTCTGCGGCGTCTTTCCCTGGCACGACGCGCGGAATCGCTCCCGTTACACCGAAATCCGCGCGGCCATGCCCGTGTGCTGGTCGCTCGACATCGCGCCCCGGACCCGCTGGCGGGAGGCCTTGGACGGGCTGTTCGCCGCCGCGGACGACGACGGGATCCTGCTGGACCTCGCACCGCAATCGACGCTGGACTTCGCCGTCGAGGTCCTGCAGCATCTCGAGCAGAAATGGACCGCGCAGAGGAAGAACGTGAAGTTTCGCAACCTGGCCCTGTACTATGCCCGCCGTATAGTGCACGGCACCGAGACCGAGGAAATCTCCGTCAGCAGGCCGGAAACCCTGGAGTCGGCGCTGGCCTTCGACAGCCGGCTCGCCCTCCGGTCACGGTTTCGTCAAGACCCGGAAACGGTGCTTGGACTGGTGGTCTTTCAATTGAATCTGAGGAAATTCATCCAGGGGCGACTGTCCCTCCTGTAAATTATCTACTGCTTGATAATGTTGCACTTATCGCTGCATGCGTTTTCATCTCAGAATGATGTACAAACTCTGTGACTATGCCACTGTGCCTCCTGAAAAATACGTAATCCCTGATAAAGTTGAGTTTAGCGCTACAGGAGCTGGGGCTCTTCAAAAGTGAGCGTCGTCCGTAACCGGTTACATCCGGGGAGCCAGCATATTAGTGGGCGGAATCTCTTCTTCGAGAGTTTCCGCCTTTTTTGTGGGCAGAGGAGTGGGTTGCGAATCTGTGGCACTTGATATCACCGCACTGTTTCACTAAGGTAATTTGTGATTATTGCTCGCCATGTGGACGGTGGGCGACTCAGAGCCCTCTCCCGGGAGGCCAGAACGATTACCATGACGGATTTACCGGAAAAGATTGGCACGTATGTGATCGATTGCGAGGTTGGCCGCGGCGGTATGGGCGTCGTATACAAGGCCACCGACATTCGACTCGACCGTTTTGTCGCCATAAAAGCGCTGCCTGCAGGGTTTGCAGACAATCCTGAATTCATGGTGCGATTTGAGAGGGAGGCGAAAACCCTCGCGGCGTTGAATCACCCCCATGTCGGCGGCATCCATGGCATCGAGGAACACGAGGGGATGAAGTACCTCGTGCTGGAATTCATCGATGGAGAAACACTGGCCGACAGACTCGCTCGCGGTCCTCTTCGAGTGAGTGAAGCCCTTGAGGTCTGCTCTCAGATTGCCGAGGGGCTGGCGGCGGCCCACGAGGCCGGGTTCATCCATCGCGACCTGAAGCCGGCCAACGTTAAACTGACCTCCAGCGGCGTGGTAAAGGTGTTGGACTTCGGTCTCGCCAGGGTCGAGCTGGCTGCCGATTCCGGCCCGTCAGCCAAGGAGGCCCCGACGGTCGGGATGTCGGACTCGATGACCACGCCAGGCAGGATCCTTGGTACGATGCAATACATGAGCCCTGAGCAGGCCCGGGGCGCAGCCGTGGATCGCCGGACGGACATCTGGGCGCTGGGGGCCGTAGTCTATGAATGTCTAACTGGAACAAGCCCGTTCAAGCGCGGTTCACCTGCCGAATGCATGGCTGCAATATTTTCCGAGGACCCTGATTTGGCAGCGCTTCCGGGATCGACACCTGCCGAGGTCCTCGCTCTCATCGGTCGCTGTCTTCGCAAGGACGCCCAGCGACGTCAGCGGGATGCAGTCGACTGTCGCCTGATTCTCGAGGACGCCCTTGAAGCCCTTTCGAGTGATCGTCCGGCAGTCTCCCGCACCCTGGAAATTACAAACCGGCGGTTCCGTATCAGTGATGAGCTGTGCCGCAGTCTTGACCGGACCGGGTTTGATGCTCTGCTCCCCGGCTGGGAGATGCGGTACGCGGATAACAATCGGGACTCGGACGTGCTGATCATGTGGATCCCATCCATTGGAGGCGATCACACAACTTCCGCATGGAGAGAGCTGATGACAGCGGCACCCTATCGGATGGTAACCGTCTGTCCGGTCGGTATGGAACCTGGCGTCGCCAACCGCCCTGTGGTGTCCATCGAAAATCAATTCGCCCTGATACGGGCCCTGACTGGAGATTTGCGCGCACGACTCAATCCGAATAAGACCATCGTTTCAGGGTTTTCCTGCGGCAGCATCATGGCCCTTCGCTGTGCGACGGGGAACGACAGCCGGCTGTTTGACGGCGTTCTGGCGATCGACGCGGACATGCAGGAGAGCGATTGCTTCATCACCCGCCTGTTCGCCAAACTGGATCCATCTTCGGCAAGCGATGTCATGAAAGGTTTGCGCCAGATCAGCAGCTCGTGCGATACCATGCGCGAGTGGCTTGTGCTGCACCAGCACATGATCGAGTGCGTTGACAAGGTGAAAACCGATTTCTCGCCTCTGAGCCGTCAGGGAAGGGATCTGTCGGCACCTTTCGAGAACGTTCATACCGGCGAATCATCTCCGTTCGTCCAATACCTCCACGACGCCCTCGAGTGCACTGACACCGTGCGGTGCGTGTTTCACGACAGCGCCGAGAACCGCCGAATGCTGGGCGAAATTCGCATGAAACATTTGGACAATCAGTGCCTGGGCCGCAACTTCACCGATACAACCCTTCAGTTTATTCCCGTCACGGATCACATTGGCATGATGAGCACCGAGAGGTTGCTCGAGCAACTGGATCTGATCGTGGAAGCGATCTGAGGCTGTCATGGCCAGTTGAACACCTCTCGAAAAGTTCTACCTACTGCTGCGCCCGGGGAGCCAGGCCGGGCTCGAACCACGGGCTCGAACCAAAGCTGTGCCTTTCCGCCTACAGATAGCAGCCCGGACACGGGAAAGGGCTAGATGAGCGTACTCTGCTAATAGTCGCCATATGTTGAACGAGCCCTCGTTCCAAATACTTTTGCCATTTCCCAAGACGGGTTCTTTACACACTTTTAACCGTTGACGGCCACCGGAATCGTAGAGCGCCGTCAGCCGCTCTTTTCATTTCCCCTGATCTGCAGATATAGTGTGCCCCGATACTTCGGGAGACAGCGCCTTGATCAACCGCTCCATCGAACCCGTGACCCGTGCCGCCTGGCTGGTGATCCTGGCCACCGTGGTGGTGCGCGTGGTGGGGCTGCTCAAGGAAGTGGTGGTGGCCGGCAGCTTCGGTGTCGGTCCGGCCATGGACGCCTTCAACGTGGCCATCGCCATCCCCTACCTGCTGGCCGGGGTGGTGGTACCGGCCATCTCCGGGGCGGTGGTGCCGCTGGCGGCGGCGGCCGAGTTGAAGTGGGGCAGGGGCACTGTGCGGACCCGCCGTTTCTGGGGTACGCTGCTGCTGGTCACTTTTGTCATGCTGCTGGGGGCGGTGCTGCTGGCCGACCTCTGCTCGTTCGGCCTGGGCGGGCTCTTCCGCCGGCTGTCGAAGTTGATGGGCGGGTCGTTCGATGCCGACTCGCAGGTGCCGCTGATTCGCAGCCTGGTCTTCATCGTCACCCCGCTGGCCCTGCTTCAGGGGCTGGCCAGCCTCGAGGCGAGTCTGTTCCACATCCGCAAGCGCTTCCTGCTGCCGGCCCTGGCCCCGATCTCCTTCTCCCTGGCCATGATCCTGCTGCTGGTGCTCCACCCGTCGCCCACCATCGTCCTGCTGGCCTGGGCCGCACTGGCCGGCAACGTGGTTTGGGCACTGACGCTGTTGCCATACTTCCGGGGCAATGCCCGACCCGTGCTGCGGCCGGCCGGCGAGGACATGCGCGAGTTCCTGCGCACCCTGCTGCCCCTGACCCTGGTGATGATCTTCGGCCAGTCCTCCGAGGCCCTGGGTTACTTCCTGGGGATCAGCGTCTCTGTTGGCGGGGCGGCGTCCCTGGGCTATGCCCAGCGGCTGGTGGACATGCCGGTGCTGCTCTTCGGGGCGGCGCTCTCGGTGGCGGCCTTTCCCTACCTTTCGGACAGTGCGGCCGAGGGTGACCTGAAACAGCTGTCCCGGGATCTTCGCCGGGCCTTCGGCCAGGTGGCCCTGCTGCTGGCCCCGGTGACCGCGGCCTGGCTGGTGCTGGGGAGGCAGATTCTCACTTCGGTCTACAAGCAGGGGGCCTTTGACGAAGCGGCGGTGACCCTGACCCTCGGCCCGCTGTTCATGTTCGCCCTGGGCGGGACATTCAAGGCGCTGAGTTTTACCCAGGGCAAGATGCTGATGGCCGTGCGGCGTTACAAGGCGATGCTCTTTTTCGGGGTCAGCGCCCTGGTGGTCAACTTCACCCTGGCCGTGCCCCTGGGACGTCTGTTCGGCCCGTCCGGGCTGGCCGGCGCCGTCTCCTTCTCCTGGCTCTACGTCGTGATCGGCATCACCATCCTCTCCGCCCGGATCCTTGCCCCGCACTTCCCGCTGCGCCCGCTGGCGGCCGTCATGGCCCGGGCGGGGGCTGCCGCGGCGGGCGGGGGGCTGGCCGCCGCACTGGTTCTCTCCTTTGTGCCGCTGCAGACCGGCCCGGCCGGGTTTGGCCGCCTGTTCGCCGGGGGCCTGATACTGCTGGCGGTTTACGTCCCGCTCTGCCGTCTGTTCGGCGTTCGGCTGAGCGACCTTGGCATCGTGCGCAACCAGGAACCCGCCGGTTGATCTTCCGATCGGGACTCTACTGGACGGATTCACACCAGGCCTCGTATACAGCTACAGTTTCACGATGTCTGGTCCCGGTGCACAAACAGCGGAGGATGAATCCGCCGGCGGGATGAGGTGGCGGCTTGCCGGAGAGAGTACGTACGCGGGAGACTTGTAAATGAATACAGATACGGTGAAGACACGACTGGTCCGGTACTGGCACTCCTGGGGCAAGATGCTGCTGGCCACCCTGCTGCTGGTCACCTCGTTTCGTTCCGCCGTGGCCGACTGGAACGACGTGCCCACCGGTTCGATGAAGCCCACCATCCTCGAGGGCGACCGGATCTTCGTCAACAAGCTGGCCTACGATCTCAAGATCCCTTTCACCACCCGGCGGGTGGCCAGTTGGGGTGCGCCCCAACGGGGCGAGCTGGTGGTCTTCTTCTCCCCGGTGGACGGCACCAGGCTGGTCAAGCGGGTGATCGGCGTGCCGGGTGACCTGATCTCCATGCAGGGGCTCCGGCTCTCGATCAACGGTGAGGCCGCGTCCTACAGCCCGGTGGAGCCGTCCGGCCAGGCCGACGAGAGCATCCTCCGTTTCACCGAGACCCTGGCCGGGTCGAGCAGAACGGTACAGTTCATCGCCGGCAATCCATCGAACCACTCTTTCCCCGAGATGACCCTGGCCCCCGGAACCTACTTCATGATGGGGGACAACCGCTGCAACAGCGCCGACTCGAGATATTTCGGGGCGGTGGGGATGGACCGCATCGTCGGCCGGGTCAGCACCGTGGTGCTCTCGGTGGATCGAGAGGCCCACTACCGGCCTCGCTGGAACCGGTTTTTCACCGGGATCAACTGATCCCGGGGGCTCATTCGGCGACTTCGGATGTTCTCCGGGCATGGTCCAATGGACAATTATTCGTAATCGTGGTTGCGAAATTGTAACGGTTTCGCCTGTCCGCACACCGCTTCCCACATTTCCGACGGCGACCAGACATTGAAACAAATT
>JAQAZP010000032.1:0-26141 GCA_032127265.1 Acidobacteriota bacterium | reverse complement strand
AGGCGGGGCCTGGGGGCCAGCCGGCTGCTCAGCCGGGACCAGCCGCCGTGCAGGGTGAGGGATCCCCGGCGGACCTCTTCCAGGGCCGCGGTCTCCAGCCGCTGCTCGCCGTGCGCGGTCAGCGGGTGTTCAACTCCGCAGCAGGAGAGCAGCGCTGCTGCGGCCACCAGCTCGGCGGCGCCCAGCGTGTGCGGCAGCACCTCCCGCCGGTAGATCCGGGCGCCGGTGCCCTTGCCGGCCACGTTGCTCACCGCCATCCCCAGGGTCTCCAGCAGTTCTTCTTCAGCCTGCTCTCCGAAACGGCTCTGCAGCAGCTCCACCACCCGCCGGGCGTACAACAGGTTCTGCACCGGTTCCAGACCGCTGATATCGTTGAAAAACCAGCCGCAGGAGGTGTACATCAACTGTGCGTAATAGTGCAGCGCCCGAAGCGTCACGCACCGGGCCGGGTCCGCTGAATCCGCGGGCGCCGGGTGTCCGTGGGGCAGGCGCTCCCGTATCTCCCGGGGCTCGAGTCCCAGCAGCGGCCCCTCCCGTTCCAGGACTCGGTCCACCCTGTCCCGCAGTCTGTTCAGGGCGGTTCTCAACGGGGTTCTCCACTGCTGGTTCCAGTTCTCTCCGGCCCCGGTGGAGCAGCCGCAGTCCCTGGACCAGCGGCCCACGCCGTGGGCGCAGGACCAGGCGCTGCCCTCACCGCCGGGTCCCGGTTGCAACCGGGCTTCCCGTTCGGGCGGGAAGTGCTCCAGGAATTGCCCGAAATTTGTCAGGCGGAATCCCCGTTCCTCCGCGGTCTGGTTGAAAACCCAGGTGAGGCACATATTGCCGAACTGCTCGTGGTGCCCGAATGTCTCTCCGTCAGTGGCCACCACCACCACCTGGGTTGCCGGGTCCTGCTGGTCGAAAGCACGGTCCAGCCGCCTGGAAAAGGTTCGGCCGTCGCGGAGCAGGTGATCGAAACTGATTTCCCGGGAGAGGTCGGGGTGAAAGAAGAAGACATCCAGGTGGCCGGCCTCCCTGTCCCTGCCGAAAATTCGGTACGGTCGGCGGTGCACCGTGGAGCCGGGGTCGGGGATCTCGTCCCAGCCGCCGCTGCCGTCCAGGGGCCGGGTGGCTTCCAGCTGGGACGGAGCCAGGATCACGAAGCCCACGCCGCATTCGATGAGCACTTCCACCGTCTCCAGGTCCACGGCGGTTTCGGGAAGCCAGATGCCCTCGGCGCGACGGCTGAAGCGCCGGCGGAAGTCCTCCAGGCCCCAGAGGACCTGGGTCCGCTTGTCCCGGCGGCTGCACAGGGGGAGGATGGCGTGGTTGTAGCCCTGGGCGATGGCGTTGCCGTGACCGCCCCGGCGCCCGGCACTCAGCCGGTCCCCCTCGCGGATCCGGCGATAGACGTCAGGGGCGTTGGGCTCCAACCAGTCCAGCAGGGTGGGCCCGACATTGAAACTGAGCTGCTCGAAGTTGTTGTGCAGTTCGGCAATGCGGCCCCCGCGGGCCAGCAGCGGCGACCAGGCGTTGGAGCGATAGCACTCTTCGGTGATCCGCTCTGTCCAGTGGCGGAATGGGGCCGCCGATCTCTGGCGTTCGATAAAGCCGAGCCAGGGGTTTTCCCGCGGCGGCTGGTAAAAATGTCCGTGAATAATTACGAAGCGCTGGTTATCGTGTATGCTGGTCATCGACAGTCATGTCCTCCTGGGTGCGGTATTCTATCAGACGGCACCTCGGCCGCCATGCTGAAGAGGAAAAATGAAAATCGTCAGCCTCGGTGACGTGGAACAACAGAAGGTGGTGATGGCGGGGGCCTCGGGTGCCTGCAAGCAGGTGCCAATTGCCGGCGGGGACGGTTCACCGCTGATGGCCCTGCGGGTTTTCACCATCGAACCGGACGGCTACACCCCGCACCACCGGCACCCCTACGAGCACCTCAACTACATTATCCGCGGCAGCGGATTTCTGCTGGACGAAGAGGGAAACCAGCGGTCACTGGCCACCGGCGATTTTGCGCTGGTGCTGCCCGACGAACTGCACCAGTACCGCAACGGTTCAGCGGAGGAACCGCTGGTCATGATCTGTCTGGTTCCCCGGGAGTTCGAGTGAGCGGCACCGGCTCCAGGTCATTCTGGGAAACAACGCCGCTGGCCGAAATGACCCGCGAGCAGTGGGAAGCGCTCTGTGATGGCTGCGCCCGCTGCTGTCTGGAGAAACTGGAGGACGCCCGGGCGGGCAGGCTCTACTTCACCCGGGTGGCCTGCCAGCTGCTTGAACTGGAGCAGTGCCGCTGCACCGACTACGGTCGCCGGGCCCACCTGGTCCCGGACTGTCTCCAGTTGACCCCCGACCTGGGGCGGAACTTCCGCTGGCTGCCGGTGACCTGTGCCTACCGCTTGATCCATGAGGGGCAACCGCTCCACCAGTGGCACCCGCTGGTCTCCGGCGACCCCGATTCCGTGCACCGGGCGGGCATCTCGGTGCGCGGGCTGGCCATCGCCAAGGCCGACGCCCCGGACCAGATCCTCGAGGATCACATCATCCTCAGCCAGGACCTTTAACAGGTCATTCGGAGTAACAGGGCGGGGTATCCATCCCTTCCTCGCTTCGGATCTCATTATCAGGGCGGGACGGTATCTCCGTCTTCGCTCACGGGTCTCGAGTTCACATCAACCTGTCAAAGACTTCTCGACATTTCGCTCAGACGGAGATACCGTCCCGCCCTGTTACCCGAGGTCTTGGGCCGAGTGTGCATTCGGAGCAAGGGGCAGACGGGCAGGGTATCCATCCCCTCCGAGCGCCTGTCGAGGGGAAAAACGACAACCCTTGCGTGAACCCGAGACCTGAAGCGAGGAGGGGATGGATACCCTGCCCGCACCTCGAGACCCGTGAGCGAAGACGGGAGTACTGATCCAACCCGATATTCTGAAAACGGGTGACCGTCACCTGCCTTCAGAACGCATTCGGGATGTGGTCGATGCTGGGTTCCTCCTCGTGGGGGATGACGATTCCGATGACGTCGAAGCGGCAGACCCGTTTGCTGAGCCCGGGGTTCTGCTGGAGGTAGGCCTGGGCCAGGCGGGTCAAGCGCTGCTGCTTGCGTTTGGTCACGGCCTCCAGCGGGGAGCCGAAGGCCGCGCCGCGGCGCGTCTTGACCTCGATGAACACCAGCAGACTTTTTCCATCTCCCGGGGTGTCGGCGATGATGTCGATCTCCCCCAGGCGGCTGCGGGCATTGGTCTCCCGGATAGAGTAGCCCTGCCGGCGAAGAAAATCGGCGGCCAGGTCTTCCCCCCGGCGGCCGAGAGTTTGGCGTGGTGTGTCAGCGGGCATTGATTGGCGGATCGGTCACTGCTGGCGGTCGTGCCGCCGTCCCTGGTGTTCCATGCCGCGCAGCCGTTTCACGCGCTGGCGCATGTCGTTATGAAACCGCTGCTGGAAGATGACGAATTTCGCGTATTGCCGGGTGGAAAGCAGGGCGGCGATCTCGAGGTTCAACTGGTCCTCGCGCTGATGGAATTCGCGCTCCGCCTGCCGGAGGGCGGTCAGGGTGTTTTCGATTTCGGCCTCGCTGATCTCCGTATCCTCCACCATTGGTCCCAGTTCGCGCTGCAGATCCGATTGTGCCCGGAAGAACTCCCAGCGGATCTTTTCCCGTTCCTTGATCAGCGGCAGGATTTTCAGCGCCTGTTCGTCGCTCAATTCCAACTCTTCGGTGAGCCTGAAAACCAGGTAGAGGTGCATGGTTTCCTGCAACTCTTCAGGTATGCCCTCGGGTGGTTCGAAGTGCTCCGGTGGCGGGGGACTGGCCTGGGGCGGATTCTCGGGTGCGGATTGTTGCGTTTGGGCCGCTGACGGGCCGAACACGAGGCCGGCCAGCAGGAAGGCTGCCGCGGCTGCGGTGATGAACACTCGTCCCCTTGTCATTGCCATTTTCCCCTTCCCCGGAAGGTATCGTTTCCTGTTTCCGCGGCCGGGCAACCCGTGGATCAGCCGGCGGTCATTTCGGTCCGGAGCATCTCTGCCAGCCGGTTCAGTTCGTCCGTTTCCAGTTCTCCCAGCAGCTGGTATGTTCCATCTCCGCCCAGGGCTGCCCGCCAATCTTCCTCCCGGGTCAGCCAGTTGTCAATCCACTCATCAGCTCCGGCATCCGAATCGGCGGCGCTCAGAGTCTGGCTCTGGGAGAAGAGCGGCGATTCCGTCTCTGCGGCAGAGTCCGTTTGTTCTAAATAGGCCTCCAGCTGGGCCAGTGTACTGTCTTCGGCCCCGCGCAGGGCCGCCTCCAGCCGGGAATTGACCCGGCGAGCCTCCATGACCGCTTCACCCCGCGGCCCCATGTTGGAGTAAAGCACCAGCAGGGCGATAATCACGGTGGCCAGGGCCATGGAGCCGATAAGCGCCGGGCGCAGCACCACCCGTCTCATCCGTGCGGCCAGGCCCACCTCATCCGACTGTTGGTCAATCCGGGTCCGCAGGTCGGGGATGAAGTGGTTCCAGAAATCGCTCCCCGGGTCCGGGACATCGATGTCGGACACTTCGAGGATCAGCGAGCGCAGCTTCTGCACCTCTTCCCCGGCCTCGGGGTGTTCTTCGAGCCAGGCATTGAACTTGGCCAGGTCGCTGCCCGTGAGATTATTCTCGATGAAATCGGGCAGCAGCAGTTCGAATCGTTTGTGGTCCATGACGGTCCCTGTCCGGATTGTATCCCGTCGCCGGGCTCAGCCCTCGGAGTCGCCGATCAGTTCCCGAAGGCGTTTTACCGCGTGGTAGAAGTTGGCCTTTGCCGTACCCACCGGGCAGCCCATGATCTCGGAGATCTCTTCGTATTTCAGTTCGCCATACACCTTGAGCAGCAGGGTCTGTTTCTGCTTTGCCGGCAGCCGGGTGATGGCTTCTTTCAGCAGTGCCAAGCGCTGACGCCGCAGCAGTGCTTCCGCCGGGCCGTTGACAGCCGTGCCGTTCGGCACGGCTTCCATCGCGCCCTCCGGCAACTCCACTCTTCGGCTGACCCGCGGTGATTTGAGATAGTTCAGGCTCAGGTTGATCACGATGCGGTAGAGCCAGGTGCGGAAACTGCAATCGCCGCGAAAATTCTCCATCGACTGGTAGCAGCGGACAAACGCGTCCTGGGCCAGATCTCGGGCGTCCTCCTGGGATCTGCACAGCCGCAGGGCGATGAAATACGCCTCGCGCTTGTGCCGCTCCACCAGTTGGTTGAAGGCCCCTTCGTCGCCGTGGCGGAAACGTTCGACCAGGATGCTGTCATCCACGAGCTGTTCCTTACTGATCCTGGTCCCCCGGAGCACGACTCTTCCGGATGGCTCACATGATGGGACAATCGTCGAGACGAGTGGTTTAATTCGTTTTGTGGTCCGCCGGACTCAGGCTGTCCAGACCAGCAGCCGTGGGTGACCAACCGAGTAGACCTTGGTGCCCATGGAACCGTCCTCCCGCCGGACGTCTTCCAGTTCGTACCCGGCATCGAGCAGCTCCTGCCGGATGATGTCGGCCTTGGCGAAATCCTTTGCCGCCCGGGCAGCGGCCCGTTCCAGGACCAGCCGCTGCAGATTGTTGTCCAGTGAAGATTTCTGCTCCGCGGCGGCCGGGTCCAGGACTCCCAGCACACTGTCCATCCGCCGGGCTTCGGCGGCGAATTGATCGGCGTTGGCCTGCCGCATCCGCCCTTCATCGGCGGCCGTATTCCCTTCCCGAACCATCTGGAACAGGGCACCCAGGGCACCGGCGGTGTTCAGGTCGTCATTGAGGGCCGATTCGAACCCCTCCCGCCCCCGGTCGGCGGCGGCGTGCAGTTCCCGGTCCTCCCCTTCGGGGTAGGTGGTGCCGCTCATCCGCTCGAGGAAATCGCGCAACCTGCCGATGGCCTGCCCGGCGTGGCTGATTCCCTCGAGGGTGAAATTGAGTTGCTTGCGGTAGTGAACCGAAAGCAGCAGGTAGCGGATGGCCACCGGTGAAAATCCCCGTCCGGCGAGGTCACGCAGGGTGTAGAAGTTGCCCCTGGATTTGGACATCTTCTCCCCGTCCACGATCAGGTGCTCGCTGTGCAGCCAGTAGTTGGCAAACCGCTCGCCGGTGGCCCCGATGCTTTGGGCGATCTCGTTCTCGTGGTGCGGGAAGATGTTGTCCACCCCGCCGGTATGAATGTCGAAATGCGCTCCGAGATAGCGCATGCTCATGGCCGAGCACTCGATGTGCCATCCGGGCCTGCCGTCGCCCAGGCTGGTGGTCCAGCAGGGTTCGCCCTCCTTCCGGTCCTTCCACAGGGCGAAGTCCCGTGCGTCTTCTTTCTCGTACTCGTCGCTGGCCACCCGTGCTCCGGCCTGGATCCCTGTCGGGTCCACGCCGGAAAGCCGTCCGTATTCGGGGAAAGAGCTGATGCGAAAGTAGATGCCCCCATCGCTGCGATAGGCGTGGCCTCGTTCGAGCAACTGCTCGATGATCCGTACCATGTCATCCACGCAGTCGGTGGCCCGGGGGTATTCTTCAGCCCGCTCGATATTCAGCGAGTCCAGGTCTTCAAAAAATGATTCAGTGTAGCCTGCGGTAAATTCCGCGATCGTGACACCGGCCGTCTTGGCGTCGCGGATGATTTTGTCTTCGATGTCGGTGATATTCATCACCTGAAATACGTCGAAGCCCTTGTACTTCAGGTAGCGGCGCAGAATGTCCTCGAAGATGTAGGTTCGGAAATTGCCGATGTGCGCATAGTTGTACACCGTGGGCCCGCAGGTATACATCCCCACCCGCTGGTCATTCAGCGGCACGAAATTTTCTTTTTTCCGGCTGAGGGTGTTATACAACCTGAGCATCCGCGTGATCCTCCTCCATCCGTCCCTGGCGGTCAGCCCCCCGCGCTGGGGGCGGAAAGTATGCTTGTATAGGGCAGTGTCCCGGGAAAGTCAATTGGAATTTCCTGGGGGCCGCCCGGATTCACTTCTTTTTGACCACCACCAGCGTCAAGTCGTCGTGAGGTTTGAGCCCCCGCTGGAACCGGGCCACCTCGTCGAGGATTCCCTGGCAGATCCGGGGGGCGTCGAGGTGGCGCAGGCGGTGGGCCGTCTGGCTGAGCCGCTTTTCACCGAACTCCTCCTCCTCGGGATTGTTCGCCTCGGTCAGACCGTCGGTGAACAGCAGCAGCAGTTCCCCGGGGGCGAGAACCGTTTCGTGGCTTTGGTACGGGGCGTTTTCGAAAAGCCCCAGTACCATGCCGCCGCCCAGCAGGTCCCTGGCGCTCCCGTCGCAGCCGATCTGAATCGGTGGGTTGTGGCCGGCATTGATAAATTCCATTTGTCCCGAGCGGGGGTCCAGCACCCCGAAGAAGAAAGAGACGAAGCGGTTGGGCTCGGTGCTGCGGAAGAGCAGGTTGTTGATCATGCTGATCAGCACCGCCGGCGCCAGACCGGGCTGCATGGTCAGGGCGCGCAGGGACGCCTGCACCGAGGCCATCACCAGTGATGCCGGTGTGCTCTTGCCGGTGACGTCCCCCACCACCAGCCCCAGGAGCCCCTCCCCGCAGTCGATATAGTCGTGGTAGTCCCCGCCCACTTCGTAGCAGGGCATACTGGCCTGGGCCAGCTCCAGACCCTGCATCACCGGCACCGTGCTCGGCAGCAGGCTCTCCTGGATATTGCGGGCGATGGAGAGCTCTTTTTCCAGGCGCTCCTTCTCCACCATCTGGGTGTGCAGCTGGGCGTTCTCCATAGCGGTCACTGCCTGGGCGCAGAGTGTGGAGACGAACTCCCGGTCCTTACCGCTGAGCGGCTGGCCGGTGAGTTTTTTCCCCACTGCCAGCAGGTCACGCTGCCGCCCGCTGGCGCGCAGGGGGAAAAAACAGCCCAACTCCCAGCGGCTGAGAAGCCTGGCCAGGGCGGGGCTCAGCCGGCGGAGGGCCGCCAGGTCGCAGTGCTCGCCGCTGAGCTGGCCCAGCGGGGCGCTATTGACGCCGGCCAGTTGTTTCCTCTCTTTTTCTCCCAGGGGAAGCCCCCGTTTCAGGGAAACGGTGAGGCCGGCCTCATCGTCCGGGGACCAGGTGAGCACGAGGCAGCGTTTGACCGCCGTCTGGCCCACCAGGGAGTTCACGGCCACCTTGAGGATGTCCTCCGGGTCGAAGGAGGAGACCAGTTCCCGGCTGACATCGAAGAGGCTGGAGAGTTGGAGAATCTTCAGCTGCAGGTCACGGTTCAGCCCGCGGACCTCCTCGTAGACCAATCCGTTCTCGATGGCGGTGGCCGCGATGGAGGCGAGGGATGCGAGATAGTGCAGGTCGCCCTTTTCGTAGGGCCGTCCGGTGAACCGCCGGCCAAAGCCGGCCATACCGAGGAATTTATCCTTGTGCCACACCGGGACCAGCAGGGTCAGGCCCAGCGGTTTGAGCGCCGGGTCGGCAAAAAGGGCGGACAGACCGCCGCGCGGCGCCCCGGCGTCCCCGGCGGGCGCCAGCACCGGACGCTTGAAGGGCCGCCGGATGCGGACCTGCCGGCCCCTGACCCGGGCGGCGCCCGGTCCGCGGCAACTGCTCACGGTCATCGTGCCCGGCTGTTCCTGGACCAGCACCACACCGGTGGTGGTCAGCATCTTGCCCATGGCGGTGAGCAGGAAGACATCAAGGATTTCGCCGAGGTCCAGCGAGGAATTCACCGTGTCGGCGAACTCCAGCCGCGACATCATGGCCATCAGTCTGGAGTGCAGACCGCCGTCGTCTCCCGGCGTGTCGGTTTCACCGATGCGGACCAGCAGGTCGCGGCAGAGTTCGGAAAGTCTGTTTTCCTGGGTGTTCATCACGGTCCGTGATCAGTCCGGGCTGATAGGTTCAGCAGTGGTTGGTCAATCGCCCGGTTGCGGTTTCGCGCCGGGGGATCCGTGGGGCGTGCGGTATTTCCACATGCAGCACTCGTGCTCCAGGCTGTTGGTCTGGTCGAATTCCACCCGGTCCATCAGCTTCTGCATCAGCGTCAGCCCCAGTCCGCCGCGGCGCCGCTCGGCGATGTATCTCTCCAGGTCTGGTTTTTCCACTGCGGCAAGGTCCACCTGGACGCCGCCGTGGCGAATGTCGATTTTCAGGGCTTCGGCGGTGAGGGTGAAGCCGATCTGGATCTCATGCCAGGACTGGTTGTCATAGGAGTGGCGGATCACATTGGTCACCGCCTCGTCCACCGCCAGGGCCATCTGTTCGCAGGTTTTCTTGGGGAAACCGGCCAGCAGCGAGGCGCTGCGGGTGAGATTGGTCACCATGTGCAGGTAGCGGGTGTCGCTGGGGATGACGACCTCGATTGATCCCTGCTCGATGGCTTTGCCCATAAACGTGATCCTGCGTAAACGTCGCCGGTTCTCTTCATCGGCGGCCAACCTGTTTCGCTGCTTCGGGTTCTTGCTGAAGGGCCTTGGGTCGAACCGCCGGTTCTGTTTATTCTTCTGCTTCGGAGAAGCTGCCCAGCGCTTCGGCCTCTTCTTTGAAAATCTTGTAGAGATGGGTGAAACCAAGGATGTCGAATATATTGAAGATGTTCTCACTCATATTTGACAGCTTGATATCGCCCTGATTCTCCCTTACCTCATCGATAACCCCCATCAGCGCGCCCAGGCCGGCACTCGAGATGTACCGGAGATCAGCACAGTTTATAACGATGCGGTAAGACTTTCGTTCCACCTGTTCCTGGAGGATCTGTTCGAATGAACGAACTGTATGGGCGTTGATGAAGCCCCGGGGATAGACGAGAATCACTTCCCCTTCGGTTTTCAGATCCACGTGTAAATCCGCCATGAGCGAACTCCTCGATGCCACCGTTGATCAGATATCGTCTTTGAAGAGAAAATCATACCGCCTCCCCCCGGCCAATGCAACCGCCGGCTCCACGGGGAGGGGTCACCGTTTCCAGATCGAGGGGATGAAGAGGCAGAGGACGGTGAACAGTTCGAGACGTCCGAAAAGCATGCAGGCACAGAGAATCCATTTGCCGGGGCCCGGGATCCAGGCGTAGGTGCAGGTTGGGCCCACCAGCCCCAGGCCCGGCCCGATGTTGCCCAGCGTGGCGGCCACCGCACTGAACCCGGTGACCGGATCCAGACCCAGTCCGGCCATGGCCAGGGTGGCGGCGACGAAGAGGAAGACGAAGATGCAGAAGAAGGTGTTCACCGTCTGCACCACTTCGCTGCCCACCGGGATACGGTTCAGCTTGAGTTGCTTGACCGCGTGGGGCCGGAAAATCCGGTAGGTGACCACGTAGGCGTTCTTGGCCACGATGATCAGCCGCACCACCTTAATCCCCCCGCCGGTGGAACCGGCCGAACCGCCGATAACCATCAGCGCCACCAGCAGCAGGCGGGAGAAGGACGGCCACTGGTCAAAGTCAGCTGTTCCGAAACCGGTGGTGGTCATGATGGACACCACGCTGAAGCCCGCATTGCGCAAGTTGTCCGGCAGCGTCGAGCCCTCTGGTCCGGCCAGGGTCAGGTTGGCGGTGATCAGCAGGGTCACCGCCAGCAGGATGGCGGCGTAGGTCCGGAATTCGCTGTCTCTGAAATAGGCCGCCAGCGACCGCTTGCTCAGCATCCGGTGATGCAGTGAGAAGTTGGCCCCGGCGATGAACATCACCGCGATGATCACCGCCTCGAAATAGAAGCTGCCGAATCCGCCCACGCTTTCATTCCGGGTGGAGAAGCCCCCGGTGGCGATGGTGGCGCAGGTGTGGCAGACGGCCTCGTGGAAGTCCATTCCGCCGATGGTCAGCAGTGCCGCCTGGATCACCGAGATGCCGAGGTAGATCAGCCACAGCGCCCGCGCCGTCTGCTGGATTCGCGGGGTGAGCCCCTCTTTCACCGGGCCGGGCACCTCGCCCTTGAACAGTTGACGGACACCCACACCGATGTACGGCAGGATGGCGATGAACAGGACGATGATCCCCATCCCGCCCAGCCACTGGGTGAAGCTGCGCCAGAAGAGCAACCCCCGGGAGAGCACGGTCACGTCGGTGATCACCGTGGCTCCGGTGGTAGTAAAACCGGACATCGCTTCGAAATAGGCGTCGGTGAAGTTGTCCAGCGCGCCGCTGAACAGGAAGGGCAACGAGCCGAGCAGGGCCGCGCCGATCCAGCCGAAGGCCACCAGGGCCAGGGCATCCCGGCGTCCGATCTCCCTTTTCTCGCGGCGGAAGGAGAAGTAGAGCAGACCTCCGGCCACCGTCCCGATCAACGCCGACAGCAGAAAGGCCTGCCAGTCCTGTTCGCCGTAGGGCAGGCTCCAGGCCAGCGGCAGCAGCAGGGTCAGCCCGGTGGCGAAAAAGAACTTGCCCAGTGTTTTGCAGATCAGACGGTAGTGCACGATGCCCTCGCCGGCCGCGGACCGTTTGGCCCGTTAAAAAATCCGCTGGATTTCGGGGATGTTCTCCGGGACGGTAAAGACCACCACCGTGTCGCCGGCCTCGATAGTGTCGTCGCCTCCGGGCACGATGACCCCGTCTTTCTTGTTCATCGCGCCGATGATCGACCCCTTGGGCAGTCCGAGGTTTTTCAGTTTGCGGCCTACCGCTTTGGCGCTGAGGTCGGCCATGATCTCCAGGATCTCGGCCTTGCCGTCCTCGAGAATCTCCATCGAGATCAGTGAGCCCCGGTGGAGAAACTGCTGAATGGCGCTGGCCGTGAGCAGCCGGGGGTTGAAGGCCATGTCGATGCCCAGGTCCTGAATCAACTGCATGTAGTCGGAGCGGTTGGAGAGGCAGATGGTTTTTGCTGCCCCCAACCGCCGGGCCAGCAGGGCGCTGACGATGTTGCTCTCGTGCTCGCTGGTGACGGCGGCGAAGACGTCCATCCGGCCGGCATGTTCCTCCTTGAGCAGGTTGAGGTCCGTGCCGCTGCCGTGGAGCACCGCGGTTTTCGAGGAGAGAACGGCCGAGAGCTCTTCGCAGCGCGCGCGGTCCTGCTCCAGAATCCGGACGCTGATGTTCCGCTTTTCCAGGGTCTGGGCCAGCAGCAGGCCGACCTGGCCCCCGCCGACGATGAAGACCCGTTTGGCATCTTCCCGCGGTGCCGCGAAGAGTTTCAGCACCCGGTTCTCCTGGCCGGCGATGGCCACCACCCAGACCATGTCGCCGGGGGAGAGTTCGTCGTCGCCGCCGGGGACGATCATCTCACCCTCCCGGCGAATGCCGGTGATCAGGAATCCCGGGGTGGGAATGTTGCTCAGCCGGCGGTGCACCAGGGGGCACTCGCTGGTCACCGGGAAGTGGAGCAGCCGGATCTTGCCGTTGGCAAAGCTTTCCACTTCGGCGGAGCCGCGGGTGGAGATGGTATTGGCGATCTTCATCGCGGTGACGATCCAGGGGCTGATCACCAGGTCGATGCCCAGCAGGTCGCGGTAGATCATCCGGGTCCCCTGGAGGTAGACCTCGTTGCGGATCCGGGCCACCGTGCGCTTGATCCCCACCTGCTTGGCGGTGAGCGCGGAGATCATGTTCACCTCGTTGCTGTCGGTGACCGCGATCAGCAAGTCGGTGCCCGATGCCTTGAGCGTTTCGATGATCCGGGGGTCCGCCCCGTGGCCCTGGATCGTCTGTAGGTCCAGGCGGTCTCCCACCTGGCCCAGCGCCTCGGGGCTGAGGTCGACGACGATCACGTTCATCTTGCCGTTGGCCAGCCGTTCGGCGAGGGACAAACCCACCATGCCGGCGCCCACGATTGCTGTCGTGGCCATCGTTCACTCCCCTCTACCGGGGACCGGGTCCCCAGGTGCGGCGTTACTATACTACGGACATTGCCGGACGGGAACCAGATCCGGCGGGGCCGGCAGGCGGGGGTCATTTCTTGCCGCGGAAAGCTCCCGGGCCGTAGCGCTGGCGATTGCGGTCCGGCCACTGTTCGGACAGCTCGCCGGCTTGCGGTTTGGCGTAGTAGATCCCCCGGCGTTCGATGTGCTCACGGGGAAGCGCTGCGCAGCCCGGGCAGGCTTGCTCTGCACCGCTGGCGCGGTGGCAGTCGTCGCAGTAGGCGAAACGGGGTGAGAAGGCCAGCTGCGAACAGAGGGTGTCGCTGAAGACCCGGCGGATGAAGCGGACGGCGTCGGCGGCGGCAGGGGCGGTACCCTCCAGCGGCACTTCGAAGAGTGCCCCGCCGGGCAGGTAAGGGTGGAATTCGCTTTCCAGCCCCAGGCGCCGGGAGAGGTCGATGACGGCCTGGCCGGAGACGCGCACCGAGCGGGTGTAGTGCACCTCGCCCGCGGCCAGCTCGCCCTTGACCACGTGGCCTGACTGCGGCGAGTGGTAGCGCAGATCCTTGCGGGCAAACCGGCCGGGGGCCAGCCGGCTGAAGCTCTCCGCGGGATGGAAGATCACCCGGTGTCTGGCCGACATCTCCCGGCAGCAGGCCGAGATGTTGCGCAACACCTGGAGGGCGAAACCGTGGGCCTTTCGTCCCTGGTGCATCTCCTGGCCGGTGTGTATCTGCACCATCTCGTTGAGGCCGCTCAACCGGATCAGGTGGCTGGTCCGGTTCAGGTCCAGCAACGGGGCCCCGTCCCGGCTCAGCAGGAGCAGGGACAGCGGTCCACCCTTGCCGTAGGCCAGCAGTTTCTCGAGAAAGATCCGTTTCTCCAGGTGGGCGGTGGCGCAGAGTTCCAGGGTTTCCTCCAGACAGGTCCGCAACTCGTCGTCACTGCCCGCGGCACGGAAGGCCAGCCGGGGCAGATTGACGGTGATGGCCTGCAGCGAGTGATAGCGTCTTGTCCAGGTATTGGCTCCGGCGCCGGTTTCCCACGGCCCAAGGTCGGTGAGCTGCACACCGCTGCCGCGGTCAAAAAGGAACAGCGGGTTCCCTTGGCCCACGGCCAGCTCGGCGGCCAGCTGGAGAAAGGCGCCGCTGCCGGACTCGCGAATGAAGCTGCCGTCGAGGCGGATCACCGGGGTGGGGTAGAAGAAGGGGCTGCCGTCGCCGTCGCCGTCGCTCATCACTTCCAGCAGGGCCCTGGCAAAGGCCTTGGCTTCCGGCTTGTAATCCCCGTAGGTCAGGCCGGTCTCCTCGCCCGCCGGCCCCAGTGCCGGCAGCGGGCGCATGGACCGGGGCACACCCCAGTAGAGGTGCAGATCGCAGAAGATCGGCCGGTTGTCCCGGGCGGCGGAGAGCTGGGAAAACTCGTAAACCAGGAACTGGGCCAGGTGCCTGACCTCGTTCTCGGGCAGGCCGCGGATGAACGGCGCCAGGTAGACGTTGAGCAGGTCCCAGGCAATGCTGTTGGAATAGTGACCCTGTAGAAAGGCCGAGAAACGGGCCAGGTGGGCCAGCAGCACTTCGGGCTGGCGGGCCGGCCGGGCATTGGCCAGGGTGCCGGGAAGGCTCAGGCCGAACTTCTTGATGTATTCCGGTGAGATGATACAGGAGTGGGGACGGTCCACCTGGCCCAGGTGCTCGAGGTGGATATCCCCCCGCCGGTGTGCACCGGCCACCCGGTCGGAGAAGAGGGAGAGCAGGGCAAAGTCCCGCTTGATCGACTCGGCCAGGGCGCGGTTGGTGGCCTCGGGGCCCAGCAGGCCTGGGGAGGCAGTGGGCCCGCCGCGGGTGATCAGGTTTTCGGTGTCGAAGACCGGCAGCCCGATCCGGGTGTGACGGGCGTGATGCTGCTGGAAACCACGCTCGATCAGCTTGATGTCCACCAGTTCGCGGATCAGGGTTGTGGAAATCTGGCGCAGCTCGGTGTTGCTGATGGTTTCCTGGATCTCCCTGCTGATCTCCACCGCCACGGCCCGCGGCAGATCGGTTTCCCGCAGCAGGGCCGTGACGATCCGTTGCCGGTTCCAGCGGATCAGGTCTTCGTCGGAGGTCTGGACGAAGAGACCGCTTCCGCGGCCCGGCGGTTCGCTCCTGTCGCGTGTGGCCATTATCCCGTCCCTTTACCCGATTCAGCCCTCCCGGCGCCGCCCGGATGCTGACAGCTGAAACACCTCGATACAACCGAAGATGATCAGTACCAGTCCCAGGCCGCTGACCCCGCCCCGAAAGCTGTTGTGGAGTACCAGATCCTGGAGCACGGGGAAGTGCGTCAGCAACCCGTTGCGTTCCCAGAACACGGACCATGGACTGAAGACGAGCAGAATCCCCAGTTCGAAATCAAGCAGGATCAGCAGCAGGGTTATGAGTTTCAGTTTCACGGTGATCGGTCCCGTCTTGTTGGCTCGGCGTGTGTCTGCATCAAGAAGGGGTCTGCGTTTTCCGGGCCTGACTTTCACCGTCGATGATAGTGCCTCCACCACCGCGGTTCAACCCCGGCCGTTGCGGTGTGATAAAATATGTTTTTCATCCATGCGAACAGGGGGACCCATGACGGCAGAGATCCTGAACGGCAAGCTGATCGCCGCGGAGATCCGCAACGAGGTACAGGCTGAGGTGGACCGGCTCCGGGAAAATGGCGGGCCGGTTCCCGGTCTGGGAGTTGTGCTGGTGGGGGACGATCCGGCCTCGGCGATCTACGTGCGGAACAAGGAAAAGGCCTGTGCCGAAGCCGGTATCCACTCCGAGACCCTGCGGCTGGGTGCGGACGTTGCCGAACAGGCCGTGCTGGACGCAGTGCTGGAATACAACCGGCGCTCCGACATCCACGGCATCCTGGTCCAGTTGCCGCTGCCCGGCGGGATGAACGCCGACCGGGTAATCGGTTCCATCGACCCGGACAAGGATGTGGACGGGTTCCACCCGGTGAATGTGGGCAACCTCTGCCTGGGACGCGAGGGGTTCGTGCCCTGCACCCCGGCGGGGATCATGGAACTCCTGAGCCGCTGCGGCATCGCGGTGGAGGGCCGGCGCGCTGCCGTGCTCGGGCGGAGCAACATCGTCGGCCGGCCCATGGCCCTGCTGCTCCAGCACGCCAACGCCACGGTGACCGTCTGCCACTCCCGGACCGCGAACCTGCCCGCCGTGGCGGCCGAGGCGGACATCCTGGTCGCCGCCCTGGGCCGGCCGGCGATGATCACCGGGGAGTACATCAAACCCGGCGCGGTGGTGATCGACGTGGGGATCAACCGTATCGAGGACCCGGAGCTGGCCCGGGATTGCTTCAGCCACAAGCCCAAGCGGCTGGCCAGCTTCGAAAGCAAGGGCCACACCCTGGTGGGGGATGTCCACCCGCGCCACGCCGCGGAAAAGGCCGGCGCCTGGACCCCGGTGCCCGGGGGCGTGGGCCCGTTGACCATCGCCATGCTGATCAAGGGCACGCTGCGGGCGATGAAACGGCGGGCCGGCGGATAACCACGGCGGCGGGAGGGAATGGCGGATGCTCACCGTTGGCCTCACCGGTGGAATTTGCAGCGGCAAGTCGGAAGTGGCCGAGGTCCTTCGGGAGCGCGGCTGTCGCGTTTTCAACGCCGACCTGATCGCCAGGTCGCTGCTCGAGCCGGGGACCGCACTGCTGCGGGAGGTGAGCGGTCTCTTCGGCATGGAAGTCCTCGGGGATGACGGGGCCCTCGACCGCCAGGCCCTGGGCCGGCTGGTCTTCAACGATTCCGAAAAGCTGAGGCTGCTCAACGCGGCGGTCCACCCGGCGGTGACCGCCGAGGAGGACCGCCTGCTGCGGGACCTGGAGCGGGAAGCCGCCGGCGCTCCCTGCATCGCCGTGGTGGAGGCGGCGTTGATGGTGGAAGCGGGAACATACCGCCGCTATCACAGGCTGGTGGTGGTCCACTGCACGGTGCCCCAGCAGATCCAGCGGCTGGTCACCGGCCGCGGGCTCAGCCCGGCGGAGGCGGAAGCACGGGTCCGGAGCCAGTTGCCCGCCGGGGACAAGCTGGCCCTGGCCCACTACACCCTGGACGGGTCGGGCAGTCTCGAGGAAACCCGGCGGCGGGCCGGGGAGCTGTACTGCGGCCTTGCCCGGGATGAACGTGAACGTCGAGAGGGGCACTGAACGGGCATGTTCAGCTTCACCGTAACGGCAGAGGATGGTTCCGCCCGAACCGGAGTGATGGAAACGGCCCACGGTTTCATCGAGACACCGGCGTTCTTTCCGGTGGGGACCCGGGCCGCGGTCAAGGGCCTGCCCTGGTGGGTGGTGCGTGAACTGGGCGCCCAGGCGGTGCTCAACAATACCTACCACCTCTACCTGCGCCCGGGGAGCGACCTGATCCAGCGTCTCGGCGGTCTGCACCGCTTCTCCGGCTGGGACCGGCCCATCATCACCGACAGCGGCGGCTACCAGGTCTTCAGCCTCGCCCCGCTGCGCAAGATCAGCGAGGAGGGGATCACCTTCCAGTCGCACATCGACGGCTCCAGACACTTGCTGACCCCCGAGCGGGTGATGGAGATCCAGGTGGAACTTGGGGCGGACATCATCCTCGCCCTGGACGAGTGCATCCCCTATCCCTCCACTGCCGAATATACCCGCAAGGCCACCGAACTGACCACCCGCTGGGCGGCCCGCTGCCGGGCCGCGTTCTCCGACACGCCGGGACAGACCCTTTTCGGCATCGTCCAGGGTGGCATGTATCCCGAAATGCGCACCTGGAGCGCCAGGTCGCTGGTGGACATCGGCTTTGCCGGGTATGCGGTGGGCGGGCTCAGCGTGGGGGAGCCCAAGCCGCTGATGGCCGAAATGGTGGAAACCTCGGTGGCGGCGCTGCCCGATCACGCGCCGCGGCACCTGATGGGGGTGGGAACCCCGGAGGACATTCTCGAGGCGGTCAGCCGGGGGATCGACTACTTCGACTGCGCCTTTCCCACCCGCAACGCCAGGAACGGATCACTCTATACCTCCGAGGGGAAAATCAACATCAAGAACGAGCGGTGGAAGGAGGACCAGCGGCCCCTGGATCCCGAGTGCGGCTGTCCCACCTGCCGGCACTATACACGGGCCTATCTGCGCCACCTCTACATCTCCGGAGAGATCGGTGCGGCCGTGCTGAACACCATACATAACCTGGCCTTCTACCTTGACATGATGCGGAAAATAAGGCACTCTATCGCCTCTTGTGAGTTCGCGACGATGAAGGTGGAGTTGCTTTCCAGGCTATCCTGAACAGGTTGTTAGGGTTACACGCGGCAAGCGTCCGGGAACAGGAGGTGTTTTGTGCCGTACGCCAGTTGGTTGACCGTGGCGCTTATGTCGGACGGTGAAGGTGCGTCCGGAGGCCTGATGGGCCTCGTTCCGTTGCTGTTCATTTTCGCGCTCTTTTATTTCATTCTCATCGCCCCCATGCGCAAGAAGCAGAAAGCCTTGCAGCGGATGATCAGCGAGCTGAAAAACGGCGACAAGATCATCACCAACGGCGGCATCTACGGTACCGTGATGGGTGTTACCGATCAGGTGATCCAGCTGCGCGTGGCGGATCAGGTGAAAATCGAAATTTCCAAGAGCGCCGTGGCCGGCATGCGGGCTGAACCCGGGGAAACGAAGAACTAGGGTTGCCGGAGTCCCTGATTGCGGCCTGCCCCAGGTATCCGCGGGTATCCTGTCTCCTGCCCCCACTTTCCGGTATGCGGGAACCGTTGACGGCCGCCGGAATTTCTTCTCGACGTTGTAAGTGCTGACACAGGCGAGGATGTAAAGCGATGCAAAAGGAGTTGCGCTGGAAGGTTCTGCTCGTGGTGGTGTTGACGGTGATTTTCGCCTGGTTCATCTATCCGCCGGATACGCAGATCCGCCGTGGTCTGGACCTTGAAGGCGGAATCCACCTGGTGCTGCGGGTCAAGGTTTCAGACGCGGTGCGGGCGGAGATCAGCGACGCCGCCCAGCGGATGAAGGACCGGCTGCGCGAAGAGGATATCCGCTTCCGCCGGGTGGTGCCGGTGGACGGTGAGAACGCCTTTCAGGTGATGGGCGTCCCCACCGACCGGCAAGACGAGGTGCAGGAGATCGCCGACGGCTGGTTCTCCCAGTACCAGCACACCCGCGGTGACCCCTGGCTCTTCGTGCTTCGCGCCTCGGCGGTGACCGAATTCGAGAAACTGGCGATGCAGCAGTCCAAGGAGACCATCGAGAACCGGATCAACCAGTACGGCCTCAGTGAACCGGTGGTCCAGGAGCAGGCCGGCAACCGCATCCTGGTCCAACTCCCCGGTGTGGACGACCCCTCGCGGGTGAAGAAGCTGGTCCAGCAGGCCGCCTTCCTCGAACTGCGCAAGGTCGAGGGATCCAGCGCGGGCAGCGAGGACGCGCTGCGCCAGCAGTTCGGCGGTTCCTTCCCGCCGGACACCGAAACCCTCACCGAGGATGAACTGGACGCCGCGACCGGCAGCAGCTACGTCCGCTACTACCGGGTGGAAAAATCCCCGATCATCACCGGCCGCGACCTGCGCAACGCGCGCACCGGGCAGGATGACAAGGGTCTGCCCGCGGTCCTCTTCTACCTCAAGCCCGACGGTTCCCGCCGCTTCGAGCGGGCCACCCAGGAAATCATCAACTCCGGTGAGCGCCAGCAGATCGCCATCGTCCTCGACGGACAGGTGAAATCGGCCCCGGTGGTGAACAGCGTGATCAGCAACAACGGGATCATCGAGGGCAGCTTCTCCCCGCAGGAGGCGCAGGACCTGGCCCTGGTTCTCCGCGCCGGCGCGCTGCCGGCCGGCATGGAGCCGCTGGAAGAACGGACCGTGGGTCCGTCCCTGGGCTATGATTCCATCCGTCAGGGCATCATGGCCGCCCTGATCGGCCTGGCCCTGGTGATCATCTTCATGGTGCTCTATTACAACCTCTCGGGGCTCAATGCCGTATTGGCCCTGTTGCTCAACCTCCTGCTGGTGATGGGCGCGATGGCCATGCTCAAGGCGCACCTGACCTTGCCCGGCATCGCGGGAATCATCCTGACCATCGGCATGGCGGTGGACGCCAACGTGCTGATTTTCGAACGGATCCGAGAGGAACTGCGGCTGGGCAAGACGGCCCGTTCGGCAATCACCGGTGGGTTCGGCAAGGCGTTCTGGACCATTTTCGATGCCAACGTCACCACCCTGATCGCCGCGGTCTTCCTCTTCCAGTTCGGGACCGGACCGATCAAGGGGTTCGCCATTACTCTGAGCATCGGAATCCTGGCAAGCATGTTCACGGCCATATTCGTCTCCCGGATCATTTTCGAACTGATCCTCGGACGTTCGGGCGGCCGCACACAGAAACTCAGTATCTGACGGGCTCCTCACCGGAGGGAGATCAAGTTCCATGCAGCTGATTAAGGATACCAACATCGATTTCCTCGGCAAGCGCTACATCGCGCTTGTCATCTCCACCATCGTCATCGTCGCCGGCATCGTTTCGCTGGTCTCCAAGGGCGGCCCGAACTACGGCATCGATTTTGCCGGGGGCACCGAGGTGCGGGTGCGTTTCGCTGAAGCCCCCGACATCGGTGATTTGCGGAGTACGCTCTCCGGTCTCGACCTGGGCGAGGTGGTAATCCAGAGCTTCAGTAGCGGGGAAGGGATATACGAGACCCTGATCCGGGTGGAAAAAATCGAGCAGACCGACGGCGAGGATGGTGGCGAGGGCGGACACATCGCCGCGGCCATTGTCGGCGCCCTGCGCAGCGACGAGGAGCAGCGCCTCCTCGACCAGGGCGCGGTGGACCTCAACCAGTCGGGCCGCGACACGGTGAACTCGCTGCTCCTCCAGGCTTTCTCCGCCGACGCGGGGAAAGCGCCGGCCGAGCCTGAAGAGCCTGCGGGCGAAGTTGAGCCCGCGGCCGAAGGTGAGCCCGCGACCGAAGAGGACGCCGATCCTTCCGGCCTGCTCTACACCGCCGATGACCTGGCCCTGGACAGCAGCGGACCCGAGTTGGTGACCGGCTCGAGTTCTGCCCGGGTGCTGGCCGGGGCGATCATCGACCACCGCGACCACACCGGCGGTCTGCTGACCTCCATGGATGACCTGCGTCTGATTCCGGAAATGTCCGACCGGGCGATGCGGGCCCTGTCGGAGAAAGCCTTCCTCGGTTCTTTCGCCGTGGTGGGGGTCGACTTTGTCGGTCCCACCGTGGGTGTCGACCTGCGGGGCAAGGCGATCCAGGCCATTGTCTGGTGCCTGATCGGCATCCTGGCCTACATCACGTTCCGCTTCAAGTTCCACTGGGGTATCGGCGCGGTGGTGGCCCTGTTCCACGACGTCATGGTGACGGTGGGTATCTTCTCCATCTTCGACCGCGAGTTTAACCTCACCGTGGTGGCCGGGTTGATGACCATCGTCGGCTATTCGCTCAACGACACCATTGTGGTCTTTGACCGGATCAGGGACAATCTCAAGGCCATGCGCCGCAGCGCCTTCCCCGATATCGTCAACGCCAGCATCAACCAGACCCTCAGCCGGACCTTGCTCACGTCGCTGACCACCTTGCTGGTGGTGCTGTCACTGCTCCTCCTCGGCGGGCAGGTGATCAACAACTTCGCCTTCGCCCTGCTGGTTGGTATAATCACCGGCACCTACTCCTCGATCTTCGTCGCCAGCCCGATCCTCGCCTTCTGGCAGAAGGTCCTGGACAAGCGCGCCCGTCCCGGAAAGTAGTGCGGCGGATCGATTCTGCCCGCTTCCGCAATGCCCCGGTTCTCCGGGGCATTGGCTTGTCCGGGCTTCGGTTCCTGTGGCCCTCCAGAGCGAAAGTCCCTGTTGCCCTTCGGAGCCGGGGGCCCTATATTAATTCCCGCGTGTATTGGCGGGGTTTCGGAGTGGTGAACGGCCGTGATTCGATTCGAAGACATCCTGGAGAAGGTGGAACTGCATAACCCGGGGGGCGATCTCGACTTGGTCCGCCGGGCCTATGTCTTCTCGGCCAAGGAGCACCGCGGGCAGATTCGTCGCTCCGGCGAGCCGTACATGATCCATCCGCTGGAGGTGGCCGACATCCTGGCCGGGATGCGTCTGGACGTGGTCACCGTGGCCGTGGGCCTGCTCCACGATGTGCTTGAAGACACCGAGGTCACCCCCGACATCATCGGCGAGTACTTCGGCAGCGAGGTGCTGCACATCGTCGAAGGCGTGACCAAGCTGGGACGGATGTTTTTCGAGTCCACCGAGGAGCACCAGGCGGAGAACTTTCGCAAGATGCTGATGGCCATGGTGGACGACATGCGCGTGATCATGGTCAAACTGGCCGACCGGCTGCACAACATGCGCACTCTCCAGCACCTTCCCGAAGAGAAACGCAGAAGGATCGCCAAGGAGACCCTGGAGATCTATGCGCCGCTGGCCAGCCGGCTGGGGATCAACCTGATGAAGGAGGAACTGGAAAACAACTCCCTCAAGTTCCTCGAGCCCGAGCAATACGAACGAATTTGCAGCGGCATTGCCTTGACCATGAAAGAGCGTAACCGCCAGATCGAGCGTTTGAACACTATCATCAACAAGCGGCTCCGTGCCGAGGGGTTTGTTGGCCGGGTGGAGGGCCGGGCCAAGCACATCTACAGCATTTATTACAAAATGAAGGTCAAAGATGTGGCTTTCGAGGAGATCTACGACCTCATCGGCCTGCGGATCATTCTCGACTCCGAAGAGAAGGCGGACTGTTACCGGGTGCTGGGCATCGTCCACGATCTCTGGCCGGTGGTCCCCGGACGGTTTCGCGACTTTGTCAACATGCCCAAGGAGAACATGTACCAGTCGCTGCACACCACGGTGATCGTGGAAAACGGCATGGAGGTGGAAGTGCAGATCCGCACCGCGGAGATGCACCGGCTGGCCGAAGAGGGGGTAGCCGCGCACTGGATGTACAAATCTCTGCTGGGCAAGGGAAAAGGCAAGAAGCACCAGTTGCGCTGGATGCGCGAATTGATGGAGTGGCAGGAGGAACTGAAAGATCCCCGGGAGTTCCTCAACACGGTGAAGATCAATCTTTTTCCCGACGAGGTCTATGTCTTTACCCCCAATGGCGAGGTGAAGTCCTTTCCCAAGGGGGCCACGCCGCTGGACTTCGCCTACACCATCCACACCGACGTGGGCCACCACTGCGTGGGAGCCAAGGTCAACGGGATCATGGTCCCGCTGAAATACCAACTGCGCGTGGGCGACCATGTGGAAATCCTTACCTCCAACCAGCAGAAACCGAACCGGGACTGGCTCAACCTGGTGGTCACCGCCCGGGCCCGGGCCAAGATCAGGGCCTATATCAGGACCGAGGAGCAGGAGCGGAGCCGCGAAATAGGCCGGGAGATCCTGGATCGTGAACTGACCCGGGGGGGCGTCTCACCGCGGAAGTTCCGCAAGAGCGGGCAGGTGGAAGAGATGGCCGCCGAATTCAACGTCACCGGCGAGGATGCGCTGCTGGCCTCCATCGGCTATGGCAAGGTCACACCGCGGATGCTGGCCAACTACCTTTCCCCTGACGCTCCGGTGGATACCGTCGAGCCGCAGGGCCCGGCCGACCTGGCGGAGGAGGTCAGCGACCGGCGGAAACTGGCCGACCTGAAGAAAGTGGTGATCAGGGGCGTGGAGGACGTGATGATCCGCTTCTCCAAGTGCTGCAACCCGGTACCCGGGGACGATATTATCGGGTTCATCTCCCGGGGCAAGGGGCTGGCTGTCCACGCCCGGGCCTGTCCCAACATGACCTCCCTCGACTATAATCCGGACCGCCTGATCGAGGTCCAGTGGGCCAGGACCCAGAAAGGGTTCCACCAGGTGGTGCTCGGCGTCACCTGCGAGGATCGGCCCGGAGTGCTGGCATCCATCTCCGCGATCATTTCAGGGATGGGGGTCAATATCGTCCGCATCGACACCGGGAGTTCAGACGAAGCCAGCGCGGTGATCAACCTTACCGTGGAGATCAAAAATCTCGCCCAGTTGCAGAAGGTGATGGCCAACGTTCGCAAGGCCAGAGGTGTTCTGTCCCTTCAGCGGCACTGATGAAAAGTGCCTCTCACTCTTGACAAATCAGGTCCTTTGACCTAATCTTCTTGTCAAGCAGTACCACAAAATAACTAGATTAGGGGTTTTGGCTGAGGCGTGCCGGGTGCCGGAAGTGCGGTTTCAGCACGCATATCCTCCCCATGCCGGGAGGAAAATGAGGTGAAGGTTGCAGCCGACCATGGCATATCCGCGCTGTGACCGGCGATAGCGAGAAGTTCAGGCCGCCACAAGGGCGGCTTTTTGTTTGAATTGCGGTGGGCCGGGCGTCGGCGTCACCAGGAGTGGAGGTTGACCAGAGCCAATGGAACGCAGTCCCGTGCAGACCGACGGAGCTCCGCAGGCCATCGGGCCGTATTCCCAGGCTGTTCGCGCCGGGAACCTGATCTTTCTTTCCGGGCAGATCGGCCTGGATCCGGCCACCGGCCAGATGGCCGGTGCGGACGTGACCGCACAGATGCGCCAGGTGTTGAAAAATATCGATGCCGTGCTGAAGGCGGGCGGGTCAGGTATGGGCCGGGTGGTGAAATCCACCATCTATTTGCGGCGGATGAGCGATTTCCCGGAGGTCAACACCATCTACGGCGAGGCGTTCCAGCTGCCCTACCCGGCGCGGGCCACGGTGGCCGTGACCGGGCTGCCGCTTGACGCTGAGGTGGAAATGGACGTGGTCGCCATCGCCGGGTGAACCGGGCTGGCGATCATGGCCGTCGATCAACTGACGGAAACGGAGAAGACCCAGGTGGAACGGAAGGACATGCAGCGACGGATTGGGGCTCTTGCGAAGGCTTCAGACGGCCTTCTGGATCTTGCCCGAACGAATGCACCGGGTGCAGACTTTCATCCGGCGGGTGCTGCCGTTGACGTTCACTTTGATCCGCTGAAGATTGGGGTTCCAGCGGCGGTTGGTCACATTGTGGGCGTGGCTCACGTTGTGTCCGAACTGGGGTTTCTTTCCACAGACTTCACAAACTCGGGACATTGTCCTGCTCCTCGAATCGATTTCTTCTCACGGTCAAAACAAGATGCGCAATCTAGCACATCCGGGCGGGCCAAATCAAGCCCGGATCCGTTGCGGGTCGCTGAGCCGTTTCGCCATCTCAACCACCGCCGGCTGAATGCCGATAAGGAGGGGCATGCGACAGTGATAACCGGTGCGCCCGAGGCACGAAACCAAGGTTCGAGAAGTGAGAGGCACCCACCGGCCTTCCGGGATCAGCATCCCGGTGCGATTTTCGCGCCGGCGGTCAGAGCCTTTCTGAAAGAAACGGGGGATTTCCGTGCTTAGCAAAAGAGGAAAACGTCTGGTGGGGCTGGATATCGGTTCCGACTCCATTAAGGTCGTCCAGTTGAAACCCCTGGGCAAGGGAGGTTCCTATCAACTGGTCGGTTTTGGCATGGAGCCGCTTCCCCCGGAGGCCATCGTCGATGGATCGATCCTCGACTCGGGCACCGTGGCGGAGGCAATCCGGCGGGTGTTCGGAGAAAACAAAATTCGCCTGAGCGATGTGGCGATCTCGCTTTCCGGCCACTCGGTGATCATCAAGAAGATCAACCTCCCGGCGATGAGCCCGGAGGAACTTGCCGAGTCGATCCAGTGGGAGGCCGAACAGTACATCCCCTTCGACATCGCCGATGTCAACATGGACTATCAGGTGCTGCAGAGCCAGTCCAAGGAAGGCCAGGACGTGATGGACGTCCTGCTGGTGGCGGTGAAGAAGGACAAGATCAACGATTACCTCGGCGTGGTCAATGAGGCGGGGAAGAACACCACCGTGGTGGACGTGGACGTCTTCGCCCTGCTCAACGCTTACGAGGCCAACTACACGCCCGAGCGGGACAAGGCCGTGGCCCTGGTCAACATCGGTTCGGCGGTGACCAACATCGGCATCGTAGAGGATGGGCAGGCCGTTTTCTGGCGCGACGTCACGGTGGGCGGGCAGCTGTACTCCGAGGCCATCCAGCGCGAACTGGGCCTGAGTTACGACCAGGCGGAGAGCCTCAAGCGGGGGGTCCAGGTGGAAGGTGTTTCCCTGCATTCGGCCGTGCCGGTGCTGCAGTCGGTGTCCGAGGAGATCGGGGCCGAAGTGGAAAAGACGCTCAACTTTTTCAAGACCACCTCGTCCTGCGAACGGATCGACAAGATTTACCTCAGTGGCGGGGCGGCGCGAACGATCAACCTCGACCAGTATCTGGGCGAACGGTTCAATACCGAGATGGACTTCCTCAATCCTTTCCGGGAGATCAAGTTCACCCCCAAACAGTTTGACGGTGACTACCTGGAGGAGGTTGCCCCCAGTGTCGCTGTCGCCATGGGGCTGGCATTGAGAAAGGCAGGCGACAAATGATC
>JAQAZP010000031.1:0-5360 GCA_032127265.1 Acidobacteriota bacterium | reverse complement strand
CGGTTCACTACTCCTGCCGAAGCGGTGAGCCTCGGTTCCGATTACCTGGTGATCGGCCGGCCGATCACCGGGGCCGATGATCCGCCGGCGGCGCTGCAGCGAATCCGGGATGAGATCGCGGCCGGCGTCGGATTCTAATCCGGCCCTCCCGGCCGTTCCCTGTCATTCCCCGGGTGTTTTCTCCGCCAGCAATTCAAGTGACTGTTTTGCTGCCCGTTTCACGGCCCCGTCTGTCTCCGCCTTCAGCAGGGCGCTGAGCCGGGCAACGGAGGAAGGGGACCCGATCTTCCCGGCGGCCTCTGCGGCCTTCTCACGCACCGATGCCGCCTCGTCATCCAGGCCGCGGTGAATCAGCTCCAGCCCAACGGGGCTGCCAATCTCGCCCACCGCCCAGCAGACATTACTCCGCTGCAGCTCGTCCCCGCCGTCAAAAAGCTTTTCCAGCCGGCCGAGGGCCCCCGAGTTGTGGTAGATGCCCACCGCCCAGGCGGCAAAGGCCCGGGTTTTGGGGTTCGGGGCCTCGAGCAGCGAGAGCAGCGGCCGGTACCCTGACGGCAAAGGCTTGTCATTCATGATGAACACCGAGATGGCGGTGTGCTGCACATCCAGGCTCTGGTCATGGAAGGCCTTGATCAGGGCGTTGGTCACCACTTCCGAGGAGTGGCCGATGGCGGAGACCGCCGCGGCCCGCCGCACCACCGGCGAGTTGTCGGCGATGCCGGCGGCCAGGGCCGCCTCCACGTCGGGCCCCTGGAAGGTTGACAGGTCTTCGAAGGCCATGGCCCGTTCCTCCGGCGTGCCGCTGCGGACCTGCTCGAGGAAGAAGGGCAGTCCCTGGCCCATGAGACCGGTGGTCACCAGCAGCAGGCAGAGCAGCGGTCCGACGCGCCGGACGGCCCGCAACGGGGCGAATTGTGTGAGTGAGCGGGAGAGGGGGGGACGCGTGGTCTGCTCCATCGGTCGAATACCTCCATCCTTTATTCCGGGAGTTGCTGTCTGGCGGCGGTTTCTGACAGTACGGTCCATGGTAGCAGAAGGCCATGCCGCGGATAAAGGGGGGTGGAATGATGCGATTCTGTTGCGGACCCGCTCACGATCTTCTACACTTTTTACAGAAGCTAAAACGTCCGGCGGCGGTTCGCTACGGGGACCGCGGACACCGCGGCACTCCATGACGGGCCGCCGCGGGAGATCAGGGCGCGGATCTCCGGGCGAGATTCGACGCCCGAGGACTTCATACCAATGAAGAATTCCGTGACTGTTCCATGCCCGGCCCCGCGGCCGGGGCCCGGCCGCCGGATCGGTCCGGCGGCGCTTCTTCTCATCTTTTTCGGCGGGCTGTCCCAGACGCCGCTTCTGGCCCGGGAATACTCGATGTTCGACAAGGTCAACGGCGCCGAGCTGGTGATCGTGGGCCGGGTGCTGAAGGCCAGGACCAAGGCCGAGATCGAGGTGGAGCAGGTGCTCAAGGGAGAGTGGACCAAAAAAGACCTGGAGATCCGCTTCCGCGGCGAGAACTACGAACGGCAGAAGGTCGGTATCGAAAAGATCCAGTTCTACGAGGGCGAGCGGCTGCTTCTCTTCCTCCAGGCGCGGGACGACAAGGCCCGCGGCAAGGGACGGTTCATCCTTTACCCCGAGGACACGAGGGGCCGTCTGGAGCTTCACGACGACGAGGAGGCCCGGCTGATTCTGGGGGCGGTGCAAGCCTGTGTGGCGGCCAGCTTTGGCAGCAGGGATGAACTGCGCGAAGTGTGGCGGCAGATGTCCCGCGAGCAAAATGTCTATCTCCGGCTGTGCGGCCTGGAGAGTCTGGAATATGACCGGGCCCTGGACATGGATGATTTGCCGCTGCTTGCCGCGCTGTACAATGACCGCTTCCCCGTGGTTCGCAGGAGGGCGCTTCAATTAACAGCCGCTGTGGCCCGTTACCGGCCCGGTGGATTTCATGGAACTCCGGAACGGGAGATCCTGATGCACGAAGTGATGCCGCTGCTCAAGGACGAGCATGAAACGGTGCGCATGGAAGCGGTGCGGGCGATGCAGTATCTGGGGGACGGGCAGGTGCTTCCCCTGCTCCGTCAGATCAGCCGCAGCGACACGTCACAGGAGGTCCGGCTCGAGGCCACCCGGGTGATTTTCCAGCAGGAAGCCGAGTGGCTGTCCGGTGGTGACGGTTCGGATGACGGTGAGGAGAGCGGGGCAGGGGAGGGTGGTTGAGCCGGGACGGTCCGGGAGGTTTACCCCACCAGTTCGCGGACCCGCGTCAGGACCTTCGAGGGGCTGAACGGCTTGGTCAGGTATTCGTTGGCTCCGGCCTTCAGGCCTTTTTCACGGTCCTGCTCCTGGCCCTTGGCTGTGAGCATGATGATGTGAACATCGTTCAGTTCGGCGTTCTGGCGGACCTCGGCGCACACCTCGAGGCCGTTCTTCTTCGGCATCATCAAGTCGAGAAAGACCAGCCGGGGATGGCCGGAGAGGATGGCCTCGAGGGCCTCCACACCATTGGTGGCCGAGTCCACCTCGTAGCCGTTCTTCTTCAAAATAAAGGTGAGCGAGCGGAGGATGAACGGCTCGTCATCCACCACCAGAATTTTCTTCTCTGTCATCGATGTTCCTCCGCGGGACCGTCCGCATCAGTTCGACTCTCTTTTCCTGTCGACATATCCACTCCATTTCTTTACCGGGCCGATCCACAAAATGCCGGATCGCCTCGCCCCCTTCTCCGTCCTGTCACAAAGGTTCAGGGTGGATACCTTTACAGTGGAAAGAGAATAATAATTGTGGCAAATATTGGTAACGGGTTTAATTATCTATGGGTTGACGATGGGGATTATTCGTTTGTAGTGGTGATCTTTAGTGCCTCCGCTCCGGAAACTGTGCTACAATCTGACTTAGCCGCCGGGGGACCGACTGTTCATATCCACTGGGACATGTTCTATCCGGAGTGACGTCATGAGACTCCACAAGCCGATTCTGGAGCTGGTACGGCGGGCCTCCACACAACTGCCCGCCGATGTGCTGAAGGTGATTCAACGCCAGCGGGACCGGGAGGAGAAGGGTTCCACTGCATGGGGCATCCTCAATGCGGTGGAGAAGAACATTCGCCTTGCCCGACGCAACACAACCCCGGTTTGCCAGGACACCGGAATCCCCGTTTTTGTGGTGAGCCACCCGATGGAGATGGTCCAGGAAGAAATCGTCACCGCCCTCAAGTGGGCCGTCCGCCAGGCCACCCAGCAGAACCTCCTCCGTCCCGATGCGGTGGACGCGATCACCGGCGTCAACACCGGCAACAATATCGGGCAGGGTTTTCCAGCCATCACTCTGAACCAGTGGGGCCGGCGGTTTCTCAAGGTCGGGCTGTTGCTCAAAAGCTGCGGGAGTGAATTTTTCAGCACACAATTCAGACTGCCCGATCAACGGTTGCAGGCCGATCAGAGCCTCGAGGGGGTCCGGCGCTGTGTCCTCGATGCCATCAATAACGCCCAGGGCCGCGGGTGTGCGCCCGGCGTGGTGGGTGTGGGCATCGGCGGCACCCGCTCGTCCGGTTACCACCTGGCCGATCAGCAGCTGTTCCGGAAACTCGATGACGTGAATCCCACCCCGCTTTTGGCCAGGCTCGAGGAAGACCTCCTGCACCAGGGCAACCAACTGGGCATCGGTCCCATGGGCCTTGGCGGACGATCCACAATTCTGGGGGTAAAGATCGGAAACGAGCACCGGCTGCCTTCGTCATGCTTCGTGTCCGTCTCCTGGATGTGCTGGGCCTGCCGGCGAAAAACCATGAAACTCTACCCGGACGGTGAGGCGCGGTATGCGTAGGAGAAACAAGAGCGTGCGGCAGCTGCAGGTTCCCCTTTCCGATGAGGCGGTGCGGGAACTTCAGGCGGGTGAGCCGGTGGAGCTGAGCGGCGTAGTCCTCACCGCGCGGGAGTCGGGGCATCGCTATCTGCTGCAACAGGAGCCTCCCCTGCTTCGCGAACTGTTGCACAACGGCGCCATCTACCACTGTGGACCTTTGGTGCGGAAGATGAAACGGAAGGAGGACTGGAAGCTCGTGGCCGCCGGCCCGTCGGCCAGCATCCTTCTCGAGGAATATGCCGCTCCGCTGATCGCCCGCTACGGCGTGCGGGTGGTGATCGGGATGGGGGGGATGGGCCCCCGGACGCTCGAGGCCTGCGGGCAGCACGGCGCGGTTTATCTGGCCGCCGTGGGCGGCGCTGGCTCGCTGCTGGCTGAAAACGTGGTTCGTGTCCACGGCGTGTCCAAGCTCGACTTCGGCATTCCCGAGGCCCTCTGGGAACTGGAGGTCAAGCACTTCCCGGCCCTGGTGGCCATGGACGCCAACGGCCAGAGCCTTTACGAACGCGTGGCCTGCTCCTCCGAGAAAAAATTCCGGGAACTTCTGACTTAGCAATCCCCATGAATAACCCACAACCCCGATCCTCCCCGGTCCTGCTGCTGATCTTCATCTCCGGCGCTGCCGGCCTGGTCTACCAGGTGGCCTGGATGCGGCAGCTCCAGCCCGCCATGGGCGGTTCGGTGTATGCCATTATCGCGGTGCTGGCCTCCTTCATGGCCGGTCTGGCCGCGGGCAGTGCCGTGATATCCCGGGTAGTGGCCCGCCTCAGCCGGCCGCTGGTCGTCTATGCGCTGCTCGAACTGTTCATCGCCGTTTGGGGGCTGCTCTCCCCGCTGCTCTTGTCCCTCGCCGGGCCGGCGTTTGACGCCTATCACCCGGTGTCCGGCAGCGGGGCCTCGGACCCGGCCATGGCGGCCTGGAGGTTTCTGCTGGCCTTTCTGCTGCTCCTGCCACCCACCTTTGCCATGGGCGCCACTCTGCCGGCGGTGGCCCGGGCCTGCGGTCCGCGTCACGACACCGTGGGTCGGCTGATGGGCCGTCTCTATGCCGCCAGTTCCGCCGGCGCTGTCTGCGGCGCACTGGGCGCAGGGTTCCTGGTGCTCCCCGCCCTGGGCCTGGCCGGGGGCTGCCGCCTGGCCGCACTGGGCAACCTGGCCGCCGCAATCGGCGCCTGGATGCTGAGCCGGCGGTGGGGCCCGCTGCACGGGTCGGCGGGTCAGGCCGATGCGGCCGAGCCGGTCCTCCAGGACATCCCCGTGCGGACCACAGGGGTGCGGGTGCTCACCATTCACCTCGCCGCCGTGCTCAGCGGAGCGGCGTCCATGGCCCTGGAGGTGGCCTGGAGCCGGAACTTTGCCATGCTCTTCGGTTCCTCGGTCTACGCCATCTCGCTGGTGCTGGCCGCCTTTATTGGCGGCATTGCTCTCGGAGCCTATGCACCCTCCAGGTTCTTTGACCGCTGGGGGGCCAGCAGGGTGCCGGCCGCCGCCGCGCT
>JAQAZP010000030.1:0-3285 GCA_032127265.1 Acidobacteriota bacterium | reverse complement strand
GCCGCCACCTATCTCAAGGCCTTTGCCCCGATCAGGAGCCAGTTCGCCGCCACCGAGCTGGCCGAGCGGCGTGGCTTCAATGCCGGAACCTTCTCGTTCAACGTGGACGACGGCCGCTGCCCCACCTGCCGCGGAAGCGGTCACGAAAAGGTGGAGATGCAGTTCCTCTCCGACATCTACCTCCCCTGCCCCGAGTGCGGCGGCAGCCGCTACAAGGACGAGGTGCTGGAAGTACGGCTGCGAGGCAGAAACGTTGCCGAGGTGCTGAAGATGACCGCATCCGAGGCCTCGTCGTTTTTCGGCGGCAAGGTGCGGGACGCCCTGGAACCGCTGGTCACCGTGGGGCTGGGATACCTGCGTCTGGGGCAGCCCCTGAGCACGCTCTCCGGCGGCGAGGCCCAGCGGGTCAAGCTGGCCGGCCGGATGGGGCCGGGCACTCGCCCCGCCGGCGTCGCCCCCACGCTCTTCCTTTTCGACGAGCCCACCACCGGGCTGCACCCTGCCGACGTGGCCCAGTTGCTTCGGGCCTGGGAGCCCCTGCTTGACGCCGGGCACGGCCTGGTGGTGATCGAGCACAACCTCGACGTGATCGCCGCCGCCGACCGGGTGATCGACCTCGGCCCGGAAGGCGGGGAACTGGGAGGCCGGCTGGTGGTGGAGGGGACACCGGAAGAAGTGGCCGCCTGTCCCGAGTCTCACACCGGACGATACCTGGCCCGCCACCTGGAACAGTGTTCACCGGCCACATTGGCCGGGAAAGCGGCCGAACCGCCATCCCCGGTCTATTCCGCTCCCGCGGCCGCACCGCGGGATACGGGCAGCCGTCTGCTCACCGCACCGGTCAACGTCGCGGCAGTGGTCATCGAGGGCGCCAGGCAGCACAACCTCCGCGGCATCCGGGTGGAAGTGCCGCTGAACCGGCTGGTGGCGGTGACCGGGGTCTCCGGCTCGGGCAAGTCGAGCCTGGCCTTTGACGTGCTTTTTGCCGAGGGTCAGCGCCGCTACCTCGACTCGCTCTCCACCTATGTCCGGCAATATGTCCGGCCGCTCACCCGCCCCGATGTGGACCGGATCAGCGGCATCCCCCCCACGGTGGCCATCGAGCAGCGGTCCAGCCGCGGCAGCCGCCGCTCCACTGTGGCCACCCTCACCGAAATCTACCCCTACCTGCGGCTGCTCTTCACCCGGGTGGGGATTCAGAACTGTCCCGGGTGCAACATCCCCATCGGGGCCCGCCGGCGTACCTCGGTGGCCGCCGCGGTGGCCCGGGAGTATCGGGGACGCACGGTGATGATCCACGCTCCGCTGGTCCGCTCGCGCAAGGGCTTTCACCGGGAAGTGGCCCGCTGGGCCGCGCGCAAGGGGTTCGAGACCCTGCGGGTGGACGGCGAAACGGTCTCCTCACGCAGCTTCCCCGGCCTGGCCCGTTTCAAGGAACACGACGTTGAAGCCCTGGTGGGCGAATTCAAGCTTCCCGGGTCCGGACGGCAGGCAGGCCCCGGGCTGCGTGAAGCGGTGGACCTGGCCCTGCAGGTGGGCGATGGTCTGTTGCTGGTCACCGAGGCCGGTCAACCAGGTCCCGGCGAGGTGTTCAGCACCCGGCGCAGCTGCCCCGGCTGCGGCAGCGGTTTCCCGGAACCCGATCCGCGGATGTTCTCCTTTCACAGCCCGCTGGGTCACTGCCAGACCTGCAAAGGCAGCGGGATCGCCGGCGCCCCGGATGAAGAGGAGAACGGTCGCCCCATCGACCCGGGGAGGACGGAGCCCTGTCCGGCCTGCAGGGGGAAGCGTCTCAACCCGGCGGCCCTGGCGGTGCGGGTGGGCGTTCTCTCCATCGCCGACCTCACGGCCCAGACCGTTGTTCGCGCCGAAAAAACACTGGCCAGGGGCCTGGAACTGGACCAGCGGCAGTTGCGGGTGGCCCGGGTGATCATGACCGAGACCGCCTCGCGGCTGGCCTTCCTCCGCGAGGTGGGCCTCGACTACCTCAGCCTGGACCGCTCGGCGGACACCCTATCCACCGGCGAGGCCCAGCGAATCCGCCTCGCCGCCCAGCTCGGTTCGAACCTCCGCGGGGTGCTCTACGTGCTGGACGAGCCCACCATCGGCCTGCACCCCAGGGACAACCGACGGCTGGTACGCACGCTGAAGAAACTGCGGCGCAAGGGAAACACCGTTGTGGTGGTGGAGCACGACGAGATGACCATCCGCAGTGCCGACCACGTGATCGACCTGGGTCCGGGTGCGGGTGCCGGCGGCGGCGAACTGGTCGCCGTCGGCTCACCCGCGGAAATTGCCAAAAACGAGCGCTCGGTCACCGGTCGCTGGCTGCGCCAGGGAAAACGCGCCCGCCGCACGGCCGCTGACAGGACACCACGCCGGCCGAGCGGCGAGATCCGGATCAGCGGCGCCGCCGAGCACAATCTCAAGCGGGTGGATACGGCGATCCCCACCGGTGTGGTGACCTGCGTCACCGGCGTTTCCGGCTCGGGCAAGAGCACCCTGGTCCGCGACGTGCTCTATCGCAATGTCCGCCAGGCACTCTCCAGGGGTCGCCGCAGCAGCGCCTCGCCAACACCGGGACGTCACCGCACCGCCTCTGGCCCGGTTCCACCGGGCCGCTGCTTGTCCATCGAAGGGATACGACTGATATCCCGGGCGGTGGAAGTTGACCAGTCACCCATCGGCCGCACACCCCGTTCGGTGCCGGCGACATACGTCGGTTTCTACGACCGGATCCGCCGGCTCTTTGCCGAATTGCCCGAATCGCGGCTCCGTGGATACGGCCCTGGCCGCTTCTCGTTCAATGTGAAACAGGGCCGTTGCCCCAATTGCGAGGGGCAGGGCCGGCTCCGTGCGGCGATGAGTTTTTTGCCTGACGTCTTTGTGCCCTGCACCGTCTGCAGCGGCCGCCGCTTCGAGCCCGAGACCCTGGAGGTTCGCTTCAGGGGGCGCAGTATCGCCGAGGTGCTGGAGATGACCGTGTCCGAAGCCTGCGAGCTGTTCTCCGAAGTATCAGCCATCCGCCGGCCCCTGGCCCTGTTGGAGGAGATCGGCCTGGGCTACCTGCCCCTGGGTCAGCCCAGCCCCACCCTCTCCGGCGGCGAGGCTCAGCGGATCAAACTGGCCGCGGAGCTGGCCGCCGCCGGCGTTGAGGGCGCCGACACGCTCTACATCCTCGAGGAACCCACCACCGGCCTCCATGCTGGCGACGTGGCCCGGCTGGCCACGGTGCTGGAACGCCTGGCCGATGCCGGCAACACGGTGGTGGTGATCGAGCACAAC
>JAQAZP010000029.1:0-18017 GCA_032127265.1 Acidobacteriota bacterium | reverse complement strand
CGGGGTGGCGATACGGTGCTGGTTGTAGCTGGGACATACGCAGGACCTTGCAACCGTGGCAACTGCGTTCCTCGGCAAGGCGATAGCTCAGGCCCTGTGTTGGGAGGTGTCACCATTATCAATGGATTAATGTCTGGATCGTGGCCTGAAAATTGTGTCCGCGGTAAACATTGTGCAAGCCCATCAGATTTCAACTCGGATTGCATCGTAAAGAATAGTTCGGGAATGGGGCCTGGTCATGACGGCTGGGGCCAGGGCAGCGTCGCGGAGGTAAGGAGATAAATTACGCCTCCGCAGGTTCAAGTCGTGGTTAAAAATTCCAAGACTGAGTGACGACACCATGGCCCGTTTTCGGGCCGCAACAGAAAGTGGAGATGGCTGATGAAAAGAATCTGGACCAGAACCCTGACGACTATCCTCTGTATGTTGATCCTGGTGCTTCCGGCGATGGCCGCCGACACACCGGTCAACTACGATGAACTCAACGCCGCTATGAACAACGTTGCACCGGGGTCGGATGCGGCAACCGCGGCCTCCATCGGACCACAGGGGACAAACCTGGGAATCCGGGCAGACATGGCCGCTATTGATTATTCGACGCTGCTGACCAGTTGGCAGCCCGCGGCCGGCTACGAGACGCCGCGGATGCAGATGACGAATACTGGTGAGGAACGGCTGAACGTCTTCCAGGGGCACGACCTCACCACGCTGGGCGCTTTGGCCGGAAGAATCCTCTATGCGCCGAGCGAACCGGACAACCCGACCTTCCGCTCTGACGTCGCCGCCTGCTCGGGTGCGACCGTCGACTACTTCGACGCCAGCGCGGGCACCCCGGACGTGGCCCTGCTCTCGACGTATGACTGCGTGCTGGTCTGGGCCGACTATCCCTTCGCCGACCAGGTCCTCTTCGGCGACAACCTCGCGGCCTTCGTGGACGGCGGGGGCAAGGTGATCCTCGGCCAGTGGTGCCTGCCCACCGCCGGCAACTACCTCTCCGGCGCGATCATGACCGCGGCCTACTGCCCGGTCACCGCGACCACCGCTCAGTTTTCCACCGTCAGCTACAACAATGACGGCACCGACTGCGTGCACACCGGCGTCAGCGCCTACTCTTCCAACTATTTCGACCAGACCACTCTGCTCGGCGGAGCCTTCTCCGACGGGACGTTCAACGACACGGCGAACAGCCTGGCCGTGGCCTGGCGGGCGGACCGCAAGGTCTATTACAGCCCGGGCAACACCGGAAACACTTACGGCACCGGACAGTGGGCCCAGTTGCTTTGCAACATGTGTTCCTGCGCCGCCGGCGACGTGGACTGCGCCTGTGCCGGCGCCTTCAGCTCCGGCGACCGGGTAACCGCCACGCTGAGCAGCCCCCAGGGCGCCTCCGGCCTCTCCATGGGCTGGGGCGGCACTGTGATCTGCGGCGCCATCGGGTTCCCGCCGCTGCTCATCTCCTGGGATGACTGGCAGAACGGCCACAACGGCAACGGCTTCTGCGCCTGCCCGGTGGACTCGCTGCCCGACAATTCCGGCTGGTTTGTCGACTGCACGGACGTGACGCCCTCGGTGAACGTGGACTGCGCCTGCGGCGGCGCCTACAACACCGGTGACCGCGTGATGGCCCTGATGAACAACCCCGCCAGCCAGCCCGATGTCTTCGCCGGCGACCACGGAACGGTCATCTCCGGCTACAGCGCGATACCAACCATTATCCTCATCTCGTGGGACGGCGTGACCTCGGGCCACAACGGCAACGGCATCGCCGACTGCCCGGTGACGGTCCTGGACAACACCTCCGGCTGGTGGGTTGATTGCACCGAAATCGCTCCGGTGGGAGGTCCCGTGGGCACCATCACCTGCGACTACACGGTAACCCCGGCGGTTGGCACCGTGCCCTTCAGCGTGAACCACCGGGTCACCCTGTCCAACCTCCTCACCGGTGGAGCGGTTTACGCCCGCCGCGTTGCTGGTCGGATCAAGGTGGTTCTCGGCGGCGGCACGAGCTATAACCCGTGGCGCTCCGGTTTCACCACCATCCAGCCGGGCGCTTCCTACTTCATGCAGTTCCCGATTACCTTCCCGGCAGTGCCCTCGGTTCTTGGAAACAACACCTTCACCCTGGATGCCATGGATGTGACACCCACTCCGTACAACCAGCCGCCCTACCCGCCTTCCGGCACGACGTGCCAGAAGGTCAACGTGGTACTGGCCAATGCTCCCTAACCCGGTTTAGGGACTGACGGGGGCCGCCTCGCGGCGGCCTCCTGATTGATTTCCAGAGGCCCGGAAGCTGCTGCTCGCGGAGCCTCCGGGCTCTTATTACATGCCGCAGGCATGGTGCGCAAACCGTACACGTCGCCATGTTGATCATCAGCTTCTGCCGGGGGAACTCGAATCCGGAGTTGATGATCGCTGACTTGACCCGTGCTTAAATTTCTCGGATGGCGGTGACGGACAGGCAAGTGAGTTGAAGGGGGAGCGCCGCAAAAGGATAAGCCTTCACTTATTCAGCGTGACAGGTTTCGAATGCGGCCTACTGCTATTATAGTGCTTATATTGCGTAATATTCGAAATCGTGTTTTCCCATAAATCAATGATTACACTGGAGCCGGCGATAGGAGTTGAACCTACGACCTACTGATTACGAATCAGTTGCTCTACCACTGAGCTACGCCGGCCGGCGAGTGAATTCCGATCCCGCTCCCCCGCGGTCCAAAATACTGACCGCGGGCCCGCGGGGACCAAAAACGCGGCTCAATCTGCCACATCCAACAGATGAAAGTCAACCCGGCTCGATGAATCGCCAGGATCCCGGCGCGACGGCGCAATTTCGGCCCACCAAGGGCAAAGCTTCGAACGACCACAGTATCCCGACCCGCCGGAGTACGATACAGGGAAAAACAGGTCCCGAAAGCCGGAACTGACGGATTCCACGATATTTTTGGCTATACCATATCTTGGGGTGCCCAAGTGTACGGTACACCAGAAATTGTGTGTTCCCCTTTACAAATATGTGCGGCCCGTGCTAGGATAACCATTATATTTCTGTCTCTTACCGGCCAAACCGCTTGCGACCGAGGGAGTATAGTGTTCAATGCCCTACAAGCTGCAAAAAATGGAGATCAACGGCTTCAAGTCCTTTTTCTCCAAGTCTGAACTTACCTTCCCCAGCAACATCACCGCCGTGGTGGGCCCAAACGGCTGCGGCAAGAGCAATATCAGCGACGCGGTGAGCTGGGTGTTGGGCGAACAGAGCGCCAAATCCCTCCGCGGCAAGACGATGGAAGATGTGATTTTCAGCGGCACCCAAACCCAGCAGCCGCTGGGCATGGCCCATGTCACCCTGGTCCTCGCCCCCTCCGACGGGGCCACTGATCAGAATGGCCAGATCGAGATCACACGCAAGCTTTTTCGCTCCGGCGAAAGCGAATACCTGTTGAACAACCGGCGGGTGCGTCTGAAGGACGTCCGCGACGTGCTCTTCGGCCGGGGCATGGGCAACGCCGACACGGCAGTGGTGGAGCAGGGGCGTGTACACCAGATCATCAGCAACAAGTCCCAGGAGCGGCGCTCGCTGATCGAGAACGCCGCCGGTGTCTCCCAGTACAAGATCAAGCGGCGGCTTGCCGAAGGCCGTCTGGGCGCAGCCAAAACCAACCTGGTGACTGTGGGCACCCTGGCCAACGAGCTGGAGCGCCAGTTGCGGTCGCTCAAGCGCCAGGCCGGCATTGCCCACCGTTACGGCGGTATCGTCGAGCAATACAACAAAGCCAAGAAGCTGGCCCTGGGTATCGACCACGCGCGACACGTGCGGGACCGGGACCGCCTGCTTCGCGAACGGGATGAGGCGGCGCGGGAACTGGCCGCGGTGTCCGGTGCCCTGGCCCGCAAGGATTCCCGGCTGGAAGAGGGCCGCGGCACCCTCGAGGAGAAACAGGCACTGCTGCTGAGCGAGCGCGAACGGGCCCACGCCGAAGAGATGAAGATCGAACGGCTGGAAACCAGCGGGTCCGCCATGCGCGAGTCCCTCGAGGCGTCCGAACAGCGGCAGAGAGACCTCGAAGAGGAAGCCACCCGGCTGCAAGAGGCGCAGGCCGATACCCTGAATCAGATCGAAGGGGCAAGACTGCTCTCCGGAGAGTTGGAGCGCGAACTGCAAACCCTCACCGGCGAGGTATCCCAGCGTCAGGAATCCCATGCCACGGCCCTCCAGGCAGTGGAGGCGATGACCACACGCCGTAACAGCCACGCCTCCACGCGCATGGAAGCAATGGACCAGCTGCTGGCGAGCAAAAACCAGCTGCGGGGTCTTGACCGGGACCGCACATCCATCACCGCCGAGCTGGACCGTCTCCAGCAGCGGATGACCGAACTGGACCAGAGCCACGGGCCGCTGGGGCGGCAGGAGGAGGAGAATCGCGAGGCAACGTCCAGCCTGACCACGTCGATCAGCGGCCATGCGCTGGAAGAACAGCGGCTCACCGGCCTGGCCGATACCGCGGGGAACCTTCGGTCTGATCTGGCCGGCCGGCTGCAGTCGGTGCAAGGGCGCCGTGCCTCCCTCGAGGAGCAGCTCAGCGCGGTGGAGCGGATGGTCGAAGAGCGTCTGGGCTTCTCCTCCAGCGTAAAGCGCCTGCTGAACAGTGCCCCGCCCGAACTGGCCGGACGGATCAAGGGTCCCCTGGCCGACTTCATCAAGGTTGAGAAGACCGACGAGCGCCCGGTTGAACGCTTCCTCGGTGAAAAGCTGGAATGGATCCTGGTGGAGGACGGCAGGGCCGCACAACAGATCAAGGACTGGATGGGCTCGGCCGGTATCGCCGGTCCCTGCACCCTGGTGCCCCTGGACGCCCCGGGTGACATGACCCAGCCGGCCCCCGAGGGTCTTGATGCCTTGCTCGGCCGAGTCTCGATCCCCGAGTTCTGCCGCCAGGCCGTGACCCCGCTATTCTCCCAGGTCTACTTCGTCGACTCCATCGGCGCCGGCCTGGAAGCCGCGGCACGGGTGTCCGGCGCCACCTTCCTCACCCCCGAGGGGGACTGCCTCACACCAGCCGGCACCATCACCTGCTGGGGCGCGAGAAACGACGATGCCCGCCAGGAAGAAGCCGGGGACGGCCCGCTGGCCCTCCGCCGCCGGGCACGGGAACTGGACACCGAGCGCACCGCTGCCGCGGAAGAGGAAGCACGGCTGGCCCGCGAGCTGGAAGCCACCGAAACCGAAGTGGCCCGCCTGGCCGGTGATCTGGCCCAGGTGAGCCGCCGGCTCAAGGCATGCGAAGACGAGCGGTTCAAGGCCCGGCACGAGGGCGAACGGCTGAAGGCGGCACTGGAAGAAAACCGGCGGCAGCACCGCGGCCTGGCCGAGGTGTCGACAAAACTCGCCGCAGATCTCGAGAAGCTGCAGCAGGAAGAGCTGAAACTGCAACAGCAGTCAGCCTCGCTGGTGGAGAACCTGGACCGGCTCAACGAAGAGGGCGAGGAGATCCACCGCCGTGAGGCCGAACTTCGAGGCCGGCAGGAGAGCGTCCGCGCCGAGCTGGAAGAGACCCGCACCGCACTGGCCGCCTGCCGTGAAAAGCTGGAGGGGGCCAAGCGTACGCGACAGGGTCTGGAAGAAGCGCTGGAGGACCTGGCTCGGCGCACCGGTCGCACCCAAACGGCGCGCACCGGCGAGCTGGAAAAACAAGAGTCCCTTAAAAACTCGATCCGTGAAACCGGTGAAACCAGGGCCACGCACCTCGAGACCCTCGACGCCCTGCGCAAGCAGGTGAACGGGGCGGAGCAGGACTGCAATCAGCTGGCCCGCGATACGGCCCTGCTCAATTCCGACGTGAAAAACATTCGCAAGGAGGTGGACGAGGCACGGGACAAGAAGGAAGTCTTCGACATCGACCTTACCCGGATCACCTCTGAAATAGGGTTCTTCGAAACCGAGCACAAGGAAAGCTTCGGTCAGCCACTGGAGGTGATCCCGCCCTGGCAACTGGCCAAGATCGAAACCGAAGCGGAAGAAGACCCCCTGGTAAAGGCGCGGGCAGAAGCGGAAAAGCTCCAGGGGCGCCTGCAACGCATGGGTCAGGTGAACATGAGGGCCATCGAGGAGTGTGAATCGACCGAGACCCGGTTCCGCTTTGTCAGCGAGCAGAAGACCGACATCGAAGAGTCCATCGCCTCCCTGGAAAAGACCATCAAGCGGATCAACGTCACCTCGCGCAAACGCTTCCTCGATGCCCTGGAGCAGATCAATACCAGCTTCGAGGCCACCTTCAGCGACTTCTTCGGCGGCGGCACGGCCACCATCTCCCTGCCCGACGGGGCTGATCCGCTGGAGTCCGACATCGACATCACTGCCCGCCCGCCGGGCAAGAAGAACCAGAACGTCCTTCAGCTCTCAGGCGGTGAAAAAGCACTCACCGCCATCGCCTTCCTCTTCGCCGTGCTGAAGTACCGCCCCACGCCCTTCTGTATCCTCGACGAGGTGGACGCGGCCCTCGACGATGCCAACGTCGACCGCTTCCTCAACCTGATGAAGGAAATGTCGAAAGAGACGCAGTTCATCCTGATCACCCACAACAAGGTGACCATGGAGAGCGCCGACCTGCTCTACGGCGTGACCATGGAAGAACCGGGGATCAGCAAGCTGGTCTCGGTGAGCCTCAAAGGGTATGGCGACAACGGAAACGGTTCACGATTGACCGGTACGGCGGACGGCTCCGGATCCGGCGAGTGGGTCGGCCCGGTGCCCGAAGCCGGCGAGACTCTGATCGAGCCTCATCTCAGGGCGTAGTAGCCCTCGCGGGCTTTCACCGTGAATTTGCGGCCGGGAACGCTCACCTCAATGCGGCGCCAGCTTCCGGACCGCCGTTGGTTCGACGACGAGTAGTAGATCGAATACTGGTGCTTCAACTCGTCGGCCACTCGGTCGTAGAACCCCGACAGTTCACGCGCCCGGCGGGGGAAGTAGGCATTGCCCCCGGTCCTGCGGGCCAGCAGCGACAGTTGCTCTTCGAGGCTGGTGCCGTCAATGATGCTGTGGTGGTGGATCTCACGCCCCAGGCCAATGACGAACACCGCCACGTCGGAGCGCAGCGCGTGCTCCAGGGTCTGGTGAAAGGTGTGCCGGCTCCCCGGGGAGAGGCCGTCGTAGCTCTCGTCCCGGCCGTCGCTGAGCAGCAGCACCGCCTTGCGTCCGGAATCGCTCCCCAGCAGGTCAAATGCCTCGTACAGCGCATCATAAAGTGCCGTGCCCCGGCCGATGTCCAGCGATGAGATGGCCTGCTGCAGCTCCACCGGCTGGTTGGTGAACGGACAGGCCCGGGTCACCGCCTCGTGGAAACCCAGAACGGTAAAACTGTCCTCGGCACTCACCGTTTCGGCGAAGCGGGCGGCGGCGGTGCGGGCCAGTTCGATCTTCTCCTGGGCCTGGTCTGTGCGGGCCATGCTCTGGCTGCAGTCCAACAGCATGGCCAGCCGCAGCGGCTTGTCCTCGGCACTGAAATATGTGGTGGTTTGGGGCTGACCGTCCTCGGCCACCAGCAGGTCATCGGCGGTCAACTGGTCCACGAAGTGGCCCCGGTGGTCGGTGACCGTGGCGTAAACTTCCACCAGGCGAACCTCGGAGGCGAAGTCAACCTGCAGCGGCCGGCTGCGCACCTGGGCGTCGGCCCACTGCCCCAGGCTGTCCAGTGCCTGAACCTCGATCACGGTTTCATAGAGCATCTTTTCGCCGGGCGACCACTCCAAAGCGTAGGGCGCTTCGTCGTCCACGCCGATCAGGTCCCCATCGGCAAAGAACTCCACCCGCACCACCGTGGATCCCGAGGCGGGCTGCACCTCGGCCTCGATACGGCTCATCTCCTCCAGATACTGACCGTTGAGCGGACGACGGACAATCACCCGCGAGCGCTCCATGGCCTGGAGGGCCGGCGAAAAGAGGATGACGCAGGCCAGCAGGATGACGGCCGCCGTGAAAATGGTGGATGAGTTCGGTTTATACTTCATCGTCCCGGTCCGGGCCCATTACCCGGTGGATACCGCCTGCCCCGTTCCGGCGGCCGACGGCACCTGGATCCGCCGCCTTGATGGGCAACGGTGATTCATCTATCATTAACGCCGTGCTGGACCACCGGTTCATTTATTAATGGCCTGAAGGGGGAACGACGTGGACAACGAACAGCACGACCGGGAGAAGACGGAAGGCGGGTCCCGCCTGCGCATCTGGATCTCCCTGCTGGTGCTCTACCTCTCGGTGGGCTTTATTCTGACCTTCACCATGCGCCCGCAGTGGATCGTGCCCGTTCCCGGGCACACCGACTTCCTCGATGCCCTGTTCAACCCCCGGATCTATCTCAGCGCGTTGTTCTGGCCCTTCTGGCTGATCTCCGGTCTTTTCCAGTAATACCCATCCCGATCAGAGGGTCACCGTCTCCCAACGAGCCCCCTCGGGCGATATGCGGCCCAGTCCCCGCTGATGGGCCTTGACGATGAAGTCCAGCTGGGCGGGTTCCAGACCAAAGAGGCCGGCCGCGGCCGAGTCGGCAGCCACCTGGTCGGTGGAGGCCACCAGGCTGTTGATCTGCTCCACATCCTTGACGTTGCCGCCCTGTGGTCCGTTGCGTTTGAGGATCCGTACCGCATCCACCACCACCAGCCGGGGCTGGAAGTAGGCCGCCATGTCGGTGATGGTGGTGCTGATGTCCTGGTGCAGCTGCTGGCGGCGGCCGCCCACGGCGCCAAACCAGTTCTTCATGCCCAGGGAGAGTTTGGAAAGCGAGTGGTGTTTGGCCACCGGAACGTTGATCAGGCAGTCCGCTTCGAGCACCGGGCGGGCGACCAGCCAGCGCTTGATCACTTCGCCCTTCATGTCCACTTCGACGTAGTCCCTGGGCACCAGCGGCTTCAGTTCGGCCCCCATCTCGCGGCAGACCGCCTCGATGCCGCTGCGGGCGTAGCAGCGCCGCTGGTCGTTGCAGGTGTTGTCCAGCACGGTCACGGACTTGGCGCCGGCCTCCTGGCAGTGGAGGATCAGGCTCTGCACCACCTGGGGGTTGGTGTTGGCTCCCTGCTCGGGAATGCGGTCCCAGCCGATGTTGGGCTTGAGCACCACCCGGTCACCCTTGCTGACAAAGCGTTCCATCCCGCCCAGTTTTTCCAGGGCGGTCTTCACCAGCCGCATGGGGGAGCCGTTGCGCACGGTCACCAGGTTCGGCCAGTCACCACCAGTGGTGGGGGCAGTTCCCTCCTCCGGCCGCAGGGGCAGGCCCCGGAGCGGTCCGGCGCCGGTCAGTCCGAGAAAGCCGGCACCGGCCACGGTACGTAAAAAATCTCTTCTCTTGGTACCCACGATATCCTCCCGCTATGGGCCTTGACCCGATTGTCCCTACTCTGTTCGTCATGATGACCAATTGTAGCACAGTGACGAGGGCGGGACAGCCGCATCCATGGCTCGGCGCATTGACTCGCTACCGGCGAGGGCGGACATCCGACACCGTCAGCCAGCGGAGAAACCGCCGGAAAACCTCGTCGAGGAGCGTCCCGTATTGAGCAGATCGAGGATCACCAATGTCCTGCTGCACCTGGAAACCGGCGGCATCCAGTGGCAGATGAAGGAGCTGCTCCTCGGCCTGGACCGGGACCGTTTAGAGCCCCGGGTGGTTGCGTTCACCGGCTTCGGCAACGACTACCGTTCCGAGATCGAAGCCACGGATACGCCGGTCACTCTGCTGCCCAAACGCAAGGGCGCTGACCGTGGGCCGATGCTCGGGGTCGCGGCGGACCGGATTGTTGATCACTGCGGAGAGCAGGGTCAGAGTACGGGATAGCCGACGTTGGTGGAAGCGATCAGGGCCAGCGTCAGCCAGAAGAGGATCGCCATCACCCCTGCCCCCGGATTGAGTGCAGCGCATCGCACCAGAGCATGAAATTGGTCAGCCCCCAGATGGGCCGGCTGTTGTCCCGGCGCCCGGCCAGGTGATCGTCGATGACCTGCCGCACGTACTCGGGGTTGAACAGCCCGGTGCGGGCCAGCGATTCGGGGCTCAGCACGTCGAGCACCATCTCCCGCAGGCTGCCCTTGATCCAGGCGGCGATGGGCAGGCTGAACCCCGCCTTCTTGCGGTAGAGGATGGTGTCCGGCAGAAGTCCCTTGAGCGACTGCTTGAGGATGTGCTTCTTCTGCCTGCCCTTCAGCTTGTAGCGTGCCGGGATGGACGCGGCGAACTCGGCCACGGTGTAGTCGAGAAGCGGCACGCGGGATTCCAGGGAGACCGCCATGCTCATTTTGTCCACCTTCATCAAGATGTCGTCCGGGAGGTAGACCATGGTATCGATGTAGAGCAGGCGGTCCAGATCGTCCGAAGCCGCCGCCGAGTCGAAATAGCCGGAAAAGAGGTCGGCCGCGGTGTCCTGACCGGTGAGGCCGGCCTGGTAGTCCGGGGCATAGAGACTCCGCTTCTCCTCCTCGGTGAAGATCACTTTCCAGGCCAGGTGCGCCTGGGCCGGCGAGAGGTGGTAGCCCGAGAGCAGGCGCTTGGCCTTGTAGTCGAGGCTGACCTTCTTGTCCGAGACCGGCAGCATCCCCACCACCGGTTGGAGCAGACCGCGGACCAGGGGCCCGGGAAGCCGCCGCAGCAGCTTCGCATAACGGTGGGCCGCGTAGGTCTCGTAGCCGGCAAAGAGTTCGTCCCCGCCGTCGCCGGAGAGCACCACGGTAACATCGCGGCGGGCCAGTCGCGACACATAGTAGGTGGGGATGGCCGAGTGGTCGGCAAAGGGCTCATCGAGGTGCCAGGCCAGCTTTGGCAGCAACCCCGCGGCATCGGGCGTGACAAGTTCCTCGTGGTGGTCGGTCTCGAACTGCCGGGCCACGATCCTGGCATATTTCAGCTCGTTGAAGGTGTCCTCCTCGAAACCGATGGAGAAGGTCTTCACCTGCTGGTTGAACCAGCGGCTGACAATGGCCACCATGGAACTGGAGTCGATGCCACCGCTGCAGAGAACTCCCAGCGGCACATCACTGATCAGGTGCCGTTTCACCGCCGCCTTGAGCAGTTCCAGCAGCCGTTCGGCATACCACCCTTCGGACTGTTCGGGTCCGGTCCGGCCGTTCCCGCGGTACTGCAGCGACCAGTAACGTTCGATTTTCACCTTGCCGTCGCGCCACTGCAGGTAGTGGGCCGGGGGAAGTTTGCTCACTGCCCGGTAGATCGACTGCGGCGCCGGGATGTAGTTCAACGAGAGATAGTTGTTCAGGCCCACGGGGTCGAAGTCCCGGGGCAGGTCCGGATCCTCCATCAGGCACTTCAACTCGGAGGCAAAGGCCAGCCGCTTGTGGTCCAGCCAGTAGTAGAGCGGTTTAATCCCCAGGCGGTCGCGGACCAGCAGCAGGGTCTTCCTGTCGGCATCCCAGATGGCCAGGCCATACATCCCGTTCAATTTCCGGACCAGGCCCTCGACACCCTCCTCCTCGTAGAGATGGACGGCCACCTCAACATCGCTGTTGGTGGAGAAGCGGTGGCCTTTGGCCTCCAGATCATGCCGAAGCTCGGGAAAGTTGTAGATCTCGCCGTTGCAGACAATGGCGATCCGGCCGGTCTCGTTGAAGATAGGCTGTTGTCCGGAAGAGAGGTCGATGATCGAGAGGCGGCGCATTCCCATGCCAAACGAACCATCGGTGTAAATCCCCTCGTCGTCAGGACCACGATGGGTCATCACCGAGCACATCCGGCGCAGCAATTCTTCCGAAACCGGGCGGTCGGCATCTCCTGTATGAAGATATCCGCAGATACCGCACATTATCTCCCCCTATTCACATGAGCCGCCAGTGGTCTGGACGGACAACAGAACCATTCAGCGGCTCGCGCCCAGCGGAAAGCGAAGTTACCACAGTTACCCAGGTGTATCAATGCCTGGCAATCCATACACAATCCCGGATAATTCCGTTACGGATTGGTAACTCTATGACGGAATCGTAAGTTCTCCCCCCCTCCACAATTAACATATCGGCACGAATGCGGGGGATTTCAACTGCAAGACAGTGTTTCGAAAGCGGATCGGGACCCTGATTACATGAGAGAATAGAACCGTAGCAGGAGAAGAATGTGGATTTCAAAAGAATGGAACAAGCGGTAAGAAGGCCGACCGGCGGATCAGTAGGCCCCGCTCTTCCGGGAGACGGCCACCGCCGTCTTCAGCAGTATGCGCAGGTCCAGTGCCATGGACTGGCGATTGATGTAGTCAATGTCCAGCCGCACGCGCTCGTCGAACTCGAGGTCGCTGCGGCCGTTGACCTGGTGCAGGCCGGTGATGCCGGGGATCGCCTTGAGGCGCAGTTTGTGCCACTCGTCGTATTTGTCCTCGTGGAACGACGTGGGGCGCGGGCCCACCAGGCTCATCTCACCGCGGAGGACATTGATGAAATTCGGCAACTCGTCAAGGCTGAACTTACGCAGCACATGGCCCACCCGGGTCACCCGGGGATCGTCTTCGATCTTGAAGTCAGGCCATTTGAGTTTGTTCTGTTTCTGGATCTCTTCGGTGAATTTGATCGCATCCGCATCTTTCCGCATGGTGCGGAACTTGTACATCGGGAACTTGGATCCGTCCTTGCCGAGGCGGATCTGCCGGAAGAGCACCGGCCCGGGGGAGTCGAGTTTGATCAGCAGGGAAATGAGCAGCATGAGTGGAAGACCGAACACCAGGCCGAAGAGCGCCCCGATAACATCGAGGCACCGCTTGGCGATCCGGTAAATCTGACGGCCGTTGACCTGGACCAGTGAATCGGCATAGCGGTTCAGTACCGCAATGTCCAGGGTGGCTAGATTCAGAGCGGTGGCTGAGGCGTGACCCCTTTTCCGCTGACGATGAACGGAAGGGATGGTCATTGTGAGAGGAAAGTTGATTTCCTCGTGCTCAGCGTGGGCTACCCGTTGGGACTGCTGCATTGTGAAAATACTCCCTGCACTCAAGTCAATATGCGGGTGCTGTATGACCGTCCAGCCGGCAACCACAACCTCAACCCCACGAAAAACAGGTCACGGTCTTACATCATGCCGGAAAAGGACTCTGTATGGTGGCGGGAGCAATACTTCTTATCGGTATGATTTTATTGCTTGCTGCCCAAGGACCGGTCCCCGGGGATTCTTTGTCCCCGGTGGATACCTTTCAGTTGGTGAAACCAACAGCCTCTCACCATTCTCACGGAATCATTATGCAATTTCGATACCAGTGATGAGAATGTCTAGAGTCAATGGTAATTATATCAAAACAAGGACTTGCCCTGCGGTATATTCGTCCTTCCCGGCGAAATAGCTGCGACCACGGTAAATTTGTGCATAGAGTGTGTAAAACTGTGCCCTTACTACGATCAGCAAGCGACAGGATGCCATGGAATCAGGCGGGCGTCAACTTATTTTTTACCGCTGAAAGGTGATAAGAATTCCAGCTGATTCTTGACGTTGGAGCGAATATTGTGTCTTTTAAAAACTTCTTCCCGACCGGCGGCCACCCTATCACGAAGGGATTGATCGGTATTCAACCGCTCAAGGGCATCGGCGAGCGCCGGAGCATCCTGCTCTTCCACGATCAGCCCGGTCTTGTCGTTCATCACCAATTCGGGGATGCCGACGATGTTGGTGGAGATTGCCGGCAGCCCCAAAGCAAGGGATTCGATCAGAACATTGGGCAACCCTTCCATCTTGCCATTCTTTTCAATAATGCCGTGCAGGACAAAATACAATCCAGCCTTCTTTCAGTGCTGAGGGCCGTTGGGAGCCTGCTCCGCTCATTCTGCTGTCATCATCAATACTGTGGCGTTTGCTCTCCACGGGATCGGCGCCGGAGGATAATATCTTTAACCCGATTCAGCGGAAACTCCAACAGGTAGGCGTAATAGTTACCCTCCAGGGCCCTGACGTTGACCCTGAAGAGGAGCCGGTCCAGCCCGGGCAACCCCGCATGGCGAAACACCTCCTGGGCGATCTTGCGGCCGATCATCCCTGAGGGCCGGCCAACGATGTTTTCCCCGTAGTTACAGGTGACGGCCCGGTATCCGGCTTCGTCGAGGGCCAGTTGCAACGATTCCTCACTGAACCGCTCTCCGGGCCAGCAGAAGATATCGGCGGCCCCACCGGCCCGGGCCTGGATCAGCCGCCGGCTCCGCTGCAGTTCGTCCAGCACCCGAGCCCGGTACTCCGCCGCCGTCTCCAGGCGGCCCTGCTCAGGATGCGCTGCCCGATAGTCCCGGACCACGGCGGACAACTGCTCTCGCCAGTGGTGGCGAAGGAAGAACTCCTGTCCCCCATTGGTGCGGACGTGGTCCTCGCAACAGGCGCGTAAACCCGTATCCTCGAACCAGGCCGGCGAAACCAGCGACCGTTCAAACGAATAGACCGGGCGGCCCCAGCCTTCATCCAGCAGCTCCGGTCTGGCCAGCCAGTCGCTTTTCCGTTCCGGGTGATCGAGCCAGGCAAGCCAGAACCGGGAATCTCCGGGATGGTGGAAGTCGATGATTTCAGCGCTGGTAAAGGCCCAGTCGTGGGTGCAGCTGTGGGGCTGAAACTCCACCAGGCCGCTTTCCCGCATCACCTCGATCTCCCGCCAGTTCATATAACCGGCCCAGCTCAGGTCCTCGTTCCGCGCCCTGCCCTGCCAGACGTCATCCAGCGTCGGCCGGGGTTCGGCCCCCTCCTCGATAAAATCGGTGGCGATAAAGAAGGTCGCCTTCATTCCGTATTTTCTGAGCAGCGGATAGACGTTGACCCAGTTGTCGAGCATTCCGTCGTCAAAGGTGAGGCTGATCGCCCGACGGGGCAGGGGCTCTTTCCTCTCCAGACCGTCCTGGAGCTCGTTCAGGTGCAGGGTCTCGAATCCCCGGCTTTCCAGCCAGGCCAGCTGCTTCTCGAAGAGTTCGGTGGAGAGAACGATTTGCTGGTCCGGATATTCGGGGAAGGTGTCGGCGACGCTGTGATACATCAGGACCGGCACTTTCTGCGGCTGCGGCCGGTACATCAGCCGGTGCCCGGCGACCACGGCCACCAGAAGCAGCACTCCGGAAAGCATCAGATGCGGCAGGCCGCCCAGTACCCCGCCGAGAGCGAAGAACACTGCTGCAACGGCCTCCGCCAGGAGGAACACAAGCCACAGGATGGAATAATGGAACAGTTTGCGGACACCGATGGTCATCGGCACTCTCCGGGCCTGCTCGCTCGAGGCGGGGCCCGGTGATCTAGTGTGGTGTCCCAGAAATAAGTTATCAAATGATTCAGCCTCGGCGCGCGGCCCGCAAGGCGCGAGGAGGGCGCATACTCGAAGTATGCAACCGACGAGCAACGCGGCGGGCCGTGATGCGGAGGTCGAATCATGATAAGGAATTTCGGGGACACCACACTAGCTCAAGGATCTGGTATATTCCAGCAGGATGACCGCGGCGATGGCCAGCAGGAACCCGATCAGCAACCCGAGAAACACGTTGATCAGAATGGCCGGGGAGACCGGCCGCACAGGGACGATGGGAGGCTCCACGATCCTGATGTCGTAAAGTTTGGCCACTTCCAGAAGCCGTGCTTCGCCTAGTTTTTCCTGGAGCAGGTTGTAGGTATCGCCCAGCGCCGTTACCTGCCGGTTCAGACGGGTGAAGCGAACTTCCTTGCCAGGCAGATCAGCGAGCATATCGTCGTATTTCTTCAGCACCTCGTCAACCGCGGAGAGGCGGGCTTCCTGGGAGATGAGCAGGGTTTCCACCCGGACCAGCCGGTTCATCATCTCGGTATAGACCGGGTTGGCGGAAAACTGTTCCTGGGTCAGGATCTTCTCCATCTCCCCGCTCAAGGATTCCCGAAGAGTGGCGATGGATGATGTCACCGCCATCACCAGCTGGTGCTCTTCGGTATAGATTTCCAGCAGCGAAGCAAGCTCGACTTCCTTCTCGGTCAGGTCGAACCTCAGTTGCTGGAGCGTGGGGTTCAGTTCCATCATCCGGGAGGAGACTTCCTTGTCCACGCTTTCCAGCTGTTTGAGCAGTCCCTCACGCTCGGCGTGAAGTTCCTTCAGCGTGGCCCACAGTGAATCGTATTCCACCCGGTAATCACCCTCCCGGTTGATCAGTTCGGTGCCCTGGAAACGGAGCTGGGGCGCATCCTCGCCTTCCTTGAACCGGCGCAGTTCATCCTCGGCGGCATGAAGGTCGGTTTCCAGCCGGGACAGTTCGGTCTCGATGAACCGGCGGGATTCGCCGGCAAGGTCGTGGTTGAACGACCGCGTGTACTCGACATAGGTTTCGGAGAGGTTCTTGACGATTTGATAGGCCGCCTCCGCCGACGTGGAGTTGGCCTGGATCTCGAGGACGAAGGAGTTGGGGAAGATGTTGATGCTGATCCTTTTTTCCAGGATCTCGATCATATCCTCCACTTCAGTCATCTCGCGGCTGGGCCCGTAGTTGAGGAAAGACACCGCTTGTGCCGCCGCCGAAACCGTCGCGCCCACGGCACGGGTCAAAAACCCTGGAGCCTCATCTTCCAATGCCTCGCCGGCCATCAGTTTCTTGGCCACCGATTCCAGAACCGTCCGGCTGAGAATGATCTCGGTCTTGGACAGGGTGGTGCTCTCCACGTCCTGACGACCACCAAAAATCGATTTTTCCCTGAGCAGGGCCCGATCCTCTTCCGAGGGGTAGATCAGGATCAGACAGGAGGAGACAAAGGTGGGGTTCACTATCCGCAGGGCCACGCTGCCCAGCAGGGACAGCAGCCCGACGAACAGCGTCACGGAAACCAGAAGTTTGCTATATTTTCTCAGCAGAACCTGCAAGTAGCTGACTTCCATGGCTCTCCTCGTCCCTCTTGCCGGGTGGCACCCCGATTGCACCAGTCCCCCGGCGTTGATCCTCAGTTCACGGCTTCCTGGTTCACATAGTAGTTCTTGCCATACAGGTAACGAAACATCACGTTGAACTGCAAGGGGATGATTCCAGTAATGTATTCGTCGACGAACTGGTTGACCTTGGCAACGGCCTTTTTGGGCACGATGATCAGGTCGGCGGATTGAAGGTAGACATCGTCGAGACTACTCTCCATGTTCATGGTGTCCCGGAGGTTGAGGCTGTAAATCTGCCGTTCGCCCTCGGACGTCTTCCGGATCAGCAGCACCTGCTTGACCTTTGCCGTATTGGCAAATCCGCCGGTGCGCATGATCCCCTGCATGGCGGTCATCCGTCCGTTAAGCGTAATCATCTGCGGGTTACGCACCTCGCCGCCTATGTAGACCACCGCCTCGGCGATATTCATCACCGCAACGGTGACCTCCGGCCGGGTGTAAAAAGCCGAATAGGCTTCGGTCAGTTCACGATCCAGATCTTCCGGTACGCGGCCGGCAGCCATGATATCGTCCACCAGCAGCAGGGAGACATTGCCGTCCGGACGGACAATCACTTCCTGGTTCAGATTGGAGTCGTAGAAAAAGCTGAGTCGCAGGGTATCACCGGGTTTGATTCGATAGGTCTCACCGCTGTTCTGAACGCCATACTGGTCGACGGCATGGAGGATCGGCGATTCCGGCGTCACCTCCCGGTAGGTCTTCGAGCTGCAGCCGGAAAGGAGCAGGACGAAACAGAGAACCGGCAGCAAGAGAATCAGGCCTGATCGTGCAGGCCGGTAAAACAATCGAGAGCAGTTCATGGCAGCGTGTGCTCCTCAATCTCCGGGGAACCCGCCGGATCTGGTTCCGGCCCGCCTCGGGCACCCCCGAACAGGTGCAGCTCGGGAGTGCCTGGCCCGGAGTTGCAAGAATGTTGCGAAGCGATCTTACTCCGTATCGGAATTTCAAAAGAAATGTTGATTCATTTAATCGTAAAAGGATACCGGAAAACACTGTCGAGATTCAACTAATCGCCACGGCAAAGCTGCGGCCAACGGTCACGGCGATCTGGATCGATTCCTTTCCACACCGGAAATCAGCTCAACAGGACGCATGCTCAATAATAATATTTCAACGAATGAAAAATTATAACGTACAGCGGC
>JAQAZP010000028.1:0-18478 GCA_032127265.1 Acidobacteriota bacterium | reverse complement strand
CTCCTTCATCCAGATCAACTTCATCGAGACCAACGACGAGGACTGCTGCAGCGGCCCGAACCCCATGGGCCCTGCGGACGGGCCGGTGCTCTCGATCTCGGTGGACGAGCTTCGCCGGCGCGGGCTGGAGCAGCTGGCCATCGGCGACCTCAACGGGGACACCGTGCTCGACCAGGCGGACATGGTTGCCTTCATGCAGGGGGCCCGACCCGGCCTGAAGCCGAGAACAAAGGAGGGCACGTCACTGCACGAATGATGACCAGATAGCTCAATCATTCAGACCCCGTCCCGCGCTTCGCGGGGCGGGGCGTTTTTTTGCGCGGGTGGGGAATCAGCAGCAGGAACTATCGTCGGAACCGCAGTCACAAGAGGGTTCGGTGCCGCGGAGGGCGCCGGAGATGATGCCCGCCGCACACCCCACACCCGCTTCCACGGCCAGGGCGCCATCGGGGCAGTTGATGGCACAGGCGCCGCACTCCATGCAGGCGTCCCGGTCCCGGAAGCGTATTTTCTGGTCCACCAGTTCAAACACTTCATGGGGACAGACGGTGACACAGGTTCCGCAGCCGGTGCAGGCCGCCAGGTCAAGTTCGAGGGTGACCACATCGGGCAGGTAGCGCAAACCGAACATCGGCAACTGACTCCTAAATGAATCGCCCCATGGTCCACAGCACCAGGCCGAGCAGGACCGCGACGATTTGCACCGGAACGGCGAGACGCATCTCCCGCCGAACACCGGAAAGCGAGGTGAAGGTGGATGCACCGGTAAAGTTCATGGTCATGAAGCTGGCCACGGCGGGTATGATCAGCAGCCAGCCGCCGGCCTCGGCCAGGTTGGCAAAGGGGCCCGGCCAGAGCGGCAGCAGGGCGGCCAGCACCAGGGCCAGGCCCACCCAGGCCCCCTTGACGGAAAAGGCCCGCCCCGGCAGCCAGGGAAGGAGCAGCGGGCCGAGGGCCCCGCCGCCCAGCCAGCCGGCCAGCAAGAGAACAACGCCCCTGACGCCGGCATCCCCCAACCGCTGGAGACCGTACCCTCCGGGCCCCAACCCGGATAAAAGGACGATCAGGGCCGCGGCCGCCAGAAGGTATTTGAAGCTGAGGACGAGTTCCACCGGGACCAGCACGGCCCGTTCGGCCAGGGTGAATGTCACCCGGCGCATCTCCGGCTTGACATGCAGCCGGCCGGAATCGAGACATGACGGCACGTCCGAGGCCCTCACCGGACCGTATCGGACCCGCCAGCCGCTCAGTTCCTCGACACGGTGGGTACTGACCCCGGTGGCGCCGAGCTGGGGCAGAATCAGTTTCCGGTGGTCCACCACTTCGGCGAGGCGCACGGCCTCGAGCCGCCGCACCAGCTCATCCGTGCCGAAAGTGCCCTTGCCGGCGGCGCACCAGACGTTGACCCCCTTGGTGTCGAGGACCAGGATCCAGCCGTCGATGCCGCCGAGAACCGCGCGCAGGCGATCGAAACTCACCTTGAAGTTTGCGGTGACCAGGACCGGCGACGAGGGGCCGGGCGATCCAGCGGCATAGAGCCCCGGCGGCACGCGGTACGAACCGCGGCCGATCCCCCAGCGCACTTTCCAGCCGCCCAGCCGGTCAGACCAGCCGAGAGCCGTCGCGACCCTGGGAACCGGGCCCACCGGGGTCGGTACCGTCCCGTCCTGCCACGGGGGAACGCCCGGCAGGTCGCCGTGCGTACAGGCGCATTTCGAATCACCAACAGCGGCCGGCTGCGGGGCCGGGCCGCAGCAACAGCTCTCCCGGCCGGACGAAGGCGCCGGCCCGGCGTCGCTGCTGCCGGAGGGTGGAGTGCAGCAAGGCTTCATCTTTTCCGAATATCTCCTGTCGATTGGCCTGAACATCATCCCGGGGCGTTTGCCCGATTCGAGTCTACCGTACGAGGGCCTGCGAAAAAACCACATATCCCGGCTCCTTGACGCCGCCCGGGGCAACGACCTATTCTGGGTTTGTATCAACACAAGCATGTCCTTGCCGGGGGATCGCCAGTGGAGAGGCCACAACAGCAGAGCAGCGGCAGAGCCGGAACCTGGTACCGAAACCCGGAACTGCTGCTGTTCATCGTCCTGATCCTGGTCCACCTCTTCCCGCTCTGGTACTTCGACTACTTCCCTTCCCAGGACGGGCCGGCCCACCTGAACAACGCCAATGTGATCCGCTCCTACAACCTTCCGCAGAGCGAACACTTCCGAAAGTATTACCTGCTGAGCCCGCACCCCGAACCGAACTGGTCCGGGCATTTGATCCTCGCCGGCCTGACCTGGCTGGTCTCCCCGCTGACCGCGGAGAAGATCCTGCTCAGCATCTACGTCCTGCTCTTCCCCCTGCTGTTGCGTTACGCTTTGATTCAGGTTCGGTCCGACGCCGGTTTCCTCGCCATCCTGGTCTTCCCCTTCATCTACGGCTACCCGCTGCACCTGGGGCTCTACAACTTCTCCCTGGGCCTGGCCCTCTTCTTCCTCCCCCTGGGCTATGTGCTCAAGCACGGCCGGCGGTTCACCCTGCGCCACACGGTGCTGCTGGCCCTGCTGCTGATCGTGCTCTACTTCTCGCACTTCATCGCCCTGCTGGCCGCCGGCCTGGCCATCGGCATCCTGACCCTCTGGCAGCTGGCGGCCCAGTGGGTTCAGCGGCGGCAACGCGGCGAAGCCGGCGGCCCGGGTGAACTGCTGCGGCTGTTCCGCCGCTGTGCCCTGGGCCCGCTGGCCGCCCTGCTACCGGTTACCCTGCTGGCCGCGGCCTTTCTGGAACGGCAGGGCGCCGGGCACGTGGCCGGCAACTCGATCAGGCAGCTGGCGCTCTCGGCGGCCGGGCTCTTCTCGCTGGTCTCCTTCCATCCCCGGGAGCAGTTCTGCACCTGGCCATTGGCGGCGATCTTCTTCACCGTGGCCGCCGTTCTCTTCCTGCTCCGGCTGATCCGCCGGGAACTGGGGGCCCGGGAGGGACTGCTGGCCGCGGCCGTGGCCTTCGGGCTGGTCTACCTGCTGGCCCCGGCGAAAATGTCGGGCGGGGCGGTGATCAACGAGCGGCTGATGCTCTTCCCCTTCCTGCTGCTGATCCTCTGGTTCGGCACCGCGGCCTGGCGGGGTGCGGCCCGGATCGGGCTGCAGGCGGCGGCCGCGCTGATCGCGCTGACCCTCTTCGGCATGCACATCCAGGACTATGCCCGGGTCAACGACTACCTCGAGGAATACCTCTCGGGAGCGGAGCTGATCGAACCGCGGTCCACCCTGCTGGCCCTCTCCTTCTCCCACCAGGGGCACACACCGGAGGGGCGGGTGCTCACCCGGCGGTTCGGCCCGTTCATCCATGCCTCCGGCTACATCGCGGCCCAGCGGAACGTGGTGGACCTGAAGAACTACGAAGCCACCACCGGCCACTTCCCGGTGCTCTACCGCCCGGAGCTCGATCCCTACACCCACATCGGCGTGAACCACGGCCTGGAGCGCCAGCCGCCGCAGGTCAGCTTTATCGACTATGGTGAGCGGACCGGCGGCAGCGTGGACTACGTCCTGCTCTGGCGCATCCGCGACCGCCAGCGCTATCTCGAGCCGACCCTGGATATCTTCCGCCAGCTGGAGCAGGGGTACGAGCTGATCTTCACCTCAGAGCAAAGGGGGTATATGCAGCTGTGGCGCCGCAGGAACCTTGAACCACCGTCGAAGTTTTAAATCCAATTCACATCAGAGCAACCAGGGGATGAGCGCCTTCCGTTCCGCGGGATAGCCGGGGAAGGTCTCGCGATACCAGCGGTGGTGGTGCAGGGCCCGCGGCACGAGATTGGCCGCGGTCCAGACGAGGAAGGCCAGACCGGGCAGCGACCAGGTGAGTACGGCCCACCCGGCCCACTCGATGATCTCGCCGAAGTAGTTGGGGCAGGAGATCAGTTTGAACAGCCCACCCCGCGGGATGCCGTAGCGATCTCCGTTGCGCTGACGCAGGCGGCGCAGCCGGCCGTCGGCCCGGTGGTTGATCACCATGCCGGCGAAAAAGAGGAGCAGGCCGATGGCGAACCGGGGATCGCCCCACCACTGGCCGTGGTCGCGCTCCGCGAGGGTGAAGAGCCAGCGCCCGTTGAGATAGCCGTTGACCACGTTGAACAGCATCCCGGAGAGCACTATGAACAGCGGCATCGACCCGCTGCCGCGCATGCGGAAGGGGAAGACGAAAGCCCGGTAGAAGTAGTGTGACTGCCAGATGAGCAGCAGAAGAAGAGGCATGGCGGAAAAGGGATTCCGGCCCAGCAGCCAGAACGCGCCGAAGACCAGCACCACGGTACTCTCCATCATCACCCAGCCGGCCCTGGCGCTGATTCGCGGGCCCCAGCCCGGCCGCAGGTGCCGGCCATAGGGCGCCGGGATGAAGAGGAGGAGGAAAAAGGATACCGCCGAGAGAACAAACCAGCCGATCAGCAGCCAGTGGAAAAATGCGCTTTCATCGATCATCGCTCGAGCATTCCGTGGGATTCGAACCAGTTGTAGACATCTTCCACCGTCTCCCGCACCGGCCGGGCCGTGTGACCCAACTCGCGGGCAGCCTTGCCGCAGTCCACCCGGCGGTTGCCCCGCAGCGCGCCCAGGGCCTCGGGAGTGAACAGGGGCCGGGTACCGGTGAGGCGGGCGGCAAGCAGGATCAGCGGCGCCCCCAGCCGCGCAGCCCACATGGGGGCGGTGAACAGCGGCGCCCGAACGCCGGTCACCTCTGCCGCCACCCGGGCCAGACCGCGGATCGACAGCCAGTGACCGCCAAGCAGGTAGGTCTCCCCGGGGCGGCCGGTCTCGGCGGCCCGGATGACACTGGAGACCACGTCACGCACATCGACCCAGTTGAACCCGCCGTTGACCAGCCCGTGGAGCCGACGGCGGTGGAGGTCGAGAAACACCTGGCCCATGGCCGAGGGTGTGAAATCACCGGGGCCGATGACCCCGGTGGGATTGACCACCACCACTTCCAGCCCCTGGTCATTCCCGGCCAGCGCTTCCGCCTCGGCCATGGCCTTGCTCCGGTCGTAGGCGTAAGCCTCCTGCCCCACCCGGGGGCGATGTTCGTCGAGCGGCTGGTCGAGCGGTTTCTGGCGCAGGGCGTGGATCGAACTGAAGTGCACCAGCCGGCGGACACCGCACTGCAGACAGGCGGTGACCACGTTCCGGGTGCCCTCCACGTTGACCCGGCGCACTTTTCCCCCGTCCGCGCCGGTGATCGAGATACGGGCTGCCAGGTGGTAGACCAGGTCCGCTCCACCAAACGCCCGGACCAGCGATTCACGGTCCAGCAGGTCGGCAGTGGTCCGTTCAACCGGAAGCCCCTCCAGGGAACGGCTGTTTTGGTGCACCATGACCCGGCACGACTGCCCCTGTTCGAGCAGCGCCCGGACCAGGTTGGCCCCGATGTGGCCCGAAGCGCCTGTGACAACAATGGTCATCTTTTCACCATGATCACCTGGAGTTGAAGGGCACGCACGGTTCAGCCCCAAACCAGTCAACAGGGAGTGTTGAACACATGGTGACACAGCCCGGAGGTCTCTGGCAATTGTCCTTAATCCCGATCAATGAACTTGATCAGCACCCGGCCAATGGTTACAATGTCGGCACAGATTTCCAGATACTCCTCAGGCAACGAACCGGAAAAGGAATAGCACCGTGAAACGTATTCTGTTTGCTGGGCTTACCATCTGCTGTCTGGTGATTTCGACCATGAGTTTCGCTTCCGGATGGGACAACTCCCTGATCGGGGCCCGGGCCGGCGGCATGAGCTCCGCTTTTGCCGGACTGGCCGACGATGCCACAGCCATCTTCTACAATCCCGGCGGCCTGGCCTTCACCGGCGACAAGGGTGAAATCATCCTGGTGGGCAAGCAATACTGGCCCGAACACAGTTACACCACTTTCGACGGCGACAAGACCGTGACCAAAACCCCCACCTTCCTCCCCGAGTTGTTCGCCTACACCCGTCTGGGAGAGCGATTCACTCTCGGTCTCGGCATCTACAACGCCTATGCCGGCGGCGGGATCGAGTGGCTGGCCGAGGACGTGGGGATTCACGTGGACGGTTCGATCTACGTCACCTCCATCACCCCCACGGCCAGCTTCAAGATCAACGAGTGGATGGGGATCGGTCTCAACCTCAACTACTACATGGGAAAGAGCGACCAGTCGTACGAGAATCCGAACGCCGGGTACACCGACGTCAGCCGATTCAGCTCGGACGAGGACGACACCTCCCTGGCCTTCTCCAGCGGCATTTTTGTCAAACCGTCGGACAAGTGGTCCGCCGGCCTGACCTGGCACGGCCCCAGCGACATGAACCTCACCGGCAAGACCGACCTGGAGACTTTCGTTTTCTCCGGCACCTTCGACTCCAGCACCCGCTTCAGCCTCCCCTGGTGGACCGCCCTGGGCGGCGCCTTCCACCTCTCCGACAAGTGGAAACTGGTGGCCGAGTGGGATTACTTCGACTGGTCGTCGATGGAAAAACTGGACAAGACGATCTCGAACACCCCCTTCGGCGATGTCGAAGAAGAGCAGTTCACCGGCTTCGACGACGCCAGCTACTTCCAGTTCGGCACGGAGTATGACATCTCCGACAAGTGGACCATCCGCGGCGGCGCCTCCTACGAGCAGAGGGCGGCGCGTGCCGAATACCTCTCGCTGACCAACATCGACGTGAGCAAGCGGCACCTCTTTGCCGGGGTGACCTACAACCACAACCAGTGGCACTTCGACCTCGGGGGGTTCTATTCCATGGGGAAGGAAGTCTCCACCCCGCAGGACAACGAGGTGATGGGCCGGTTCAACCTCCCCGGCACCTACAACATCGATGCCGCCGGGCTGCTCTTCTCGGTGGGACGGACCTTCTAAGGGTTGATCCGGCGCCGCAGCAGATGGACTGCGAGAAGTTCAGGCGGGCAGGTCAACGCAACAGCTCTTTGGCCTTGACGGCGTATTTTCCGCACACCGCGCTGCAGGTGGAGCGCGCGCAGAGGTCGAGGACCCGCTGAAAGCTGGCGGCCGCCTCGTCCCTGCGGCCGTCGGCCAGCAGCGCCTCGCCGAGGAAGTAGTGGTTGGCCGGGTGGCCGGAATGCTGTTCCACGGCCTGTGCGAGCAGTTCGATCCCCTCCTCCACGTCCCCCGGCCCGGCGGGCCAGCCCGGGGCCTTGACCAGCAGGGTGCCCAGGGCCCGGAGCGGAGCCCCGTCGTCATAGTCGGGGGCAAGTTCGACCGCCCGCTCAAAATAGTCGTGCACCTTGCCCAGCTTCACCGGCCCCGGCACACGAGCGACTTCCAGCTGCAGGCCGAGCAGCGCCCCGGCGAGGAACACCGTGTCCACCCGCTCGCCAATCGCGGCGAGGGCGGCTTCAGCATAGCCCACCCCCCGGGCGGCCAGCTCCCGCCGGGCCGGTTCGTCCAGCGAATCATCGAATTCAAGCAGCCAGGCCGCGGCCCGCGCCGCGTGGAGGGCGGCATCCTGGTGTCCCGGCTGCCGGGCCAGGACGGCCTCGGCCGCCGCCAGCGAGAGAGCGACCCCTTCGAAGGGGCCGCAACGGTTGAACGAAGAAACGGCCAGTTGAAGCAGGTCGGGAATCTCATCCGGGAGGACCGGCTGGACGGCCTGAGCCGGTTCGGGCGGACGGTGGGGCGCCCCGCAACCGGAGCCCAACAGCACCAGCAGGGTGAAGATTGTGAGTGTCCTGGGGATCATGGGGCGGCGTCCGCTTTTTCGTATTGACGGATCAACCCATCGAAAACGCCGGCGGGCACCGCTCTGAAGCCCGAGATGCCGTAGGTTTCGCAGATCGCCGACCCCTCTTCGCTGCGGCAGAAGTCGGAGGTGGCGGCAAGAAGCGCCTTGGCATCCTCCTCGCTCGCCGTCCCCCGCACGGCAAAGATGCCGGTGTTGGGCAGCGGGACCGAGGACCAGACGGTGTTCAGTTCACCGGCAAAGGGCAGCGAGGCCAATCCGCCGTGCTCGGTGTCATCGAGGATCACAGCGTCCAGGTCTCCGCTGCAGAGCTTGCGCAGCGAGGAGAGCGCCCGCCCGCTGCTGGCGGTAATATCGGTGCCGAAGGTGAACTGTCCCCCCAGCACCACCCGCTCCACGAAGTCGGCCTCGGTGATCGGCGCCCCGGCCAGCGTCTTGCCTTTTAACCCGTCCAGCGTTGCGGGTCCCCCGTCCTTGCGGACCACGATGTGATAGCGGTGGGTGTCACTGCCGCTGAGCATGATCTGGTTCAGCGGTTCGAGACCCAGGCCGGCCCGCTGGGCGAGGAAGAAACCGGGCGTGGTGAGGATGAACCCCGGCCGGTTGGCGGCAATGTGGGCCAGTGCGTCCTCGGCACGGTTGAAATAATAGGCGTTCACCGATTCCGGCGGCCAGCCGGCCCGGACCGCGATCTCGCGGATCAGGCGGGTCACCTGGTGGCAGGCCTCCTCGGAAGCGGTGGGCCCGCCCGGGCGCACCACCACCAGGTCCCGGGGGCCGGCAAGAGAGAGCGGTGCGGCAGCCAGCATGATGAGCAGCATCAGGATCGGGATGGCATGGTGTCGCGTCATCGTTCGTGCATCCTCCGGCAAACGGGTGTCAGAGAGTCAGTTGCGGCGATTGTCCATCCCGAACGATACCAGATGCCGCCGGAATGGCGCAATCGCTTGCATCCCCTCCTGCCAGGACGTATATTTCATAATATACTTGGTTTTTTCGCGGGGAACGCCGTAGCGTCTATCCCCGCATAAAAACCGTTACTATCCCGTTCGAATCGTTCTCGAAATTCTCTGCCTCACCAAAGGTGATCATATGAGTATCATATTCCTTCGACTCGGCTGCCTGGCCCTCCTGATTTCCTGTTTGAGCCCCATGATTTCCGAAGCACGGCTGTTCAACGCCCGAACGGAATACGAGGTCGGCGAAGACCCGTGTACGGTGCACAGTGTGGATCTCAACGGGGACGGCCATCTCGACCTGGTGACCACGAACGGGTCCACTCAGGACAGGAATGTCACCATCCTTCTGGGCCAGGGGGACGGCTCTTTCGCGCCGGCGGCGCATGCGGACAGCGAGAACGGGCCACACTATGCCGCAGCCATCGGCGACCTCGACGGCAACGGCAGCCCGGACCTGGCGATCACCAACTACAACCAGAACAATGTATCGATCCTCCTGGGCAACGGTGACGGCACCTTCCAGCCCCCCTGGAACATCGATACCGGCCAGCGCCCCTATGCGGTGGCCCTCGACGACCTGGACGGCGATGGGATTCTGGACATGGTCACGGCGATCACCGGGTGGCAGGATGACAAGATCAGGGTCTTCCAGGGCCAGGGCGACGGCACGTTCACCTACGTGCACGGTGAAACCTTCGAAGGCGACGCCTACTTCCACGCCATCGCCATCGGCGACCTCAACAACGACGGCGACCTGGACCTGGTCGCTGCCGAATACAATTTGAGCAGGATCTACATTTTCAAGGGATTCGGGGACTGCACCTTTGAGTTGTACGGAGCCCTTACCTCATGCGGCAGCACGTTCTCGATCGCCCTGGGTGATCTCGATGGCGATCAAAAGCCGGACCTGGTGGCACAAAGATCCGGCACCACCATCGCGGTCTACCCCGGAAACGGGTTTCTGACCTTTCTCGCCCCGGTGTACTTCACCACGGGAATCGAACCGCGGTTCATCACGATCAACGACCTGGACAGCGACGGAAACCCCGACCTGGTGGTGACCGGCAGCGACGCCGTTGCGGTGCTGCGCGGGATTGGAGGCGGCGATTTCGATCCCCCCACCCTCTATCCCGCGGGCGATGGTGCACGATCGGCGGCCATCGGGGACCTGAACGAAGACGGTCTTCCCGACCTGGCCACCGCAAACCTGAACACCGACACGGCCACCGTCCTGCCGGGCACGGGGCCCGGCACCTTCTTCACCACACCGACATATGCGGCCGGAGACGGGCCCAGGTGTATCGCCCATGGCGACCTCGACGGGGACGGCGTTCCCGACCTGGCCATGGCCAATTTCAACAGCGATGAAATCTCCCTGCATTTCAACAACGGGGACGGCACCCTCCAGGGGATGACGAACATTCCGGTGGGCAATGAACCCTGTGTTGTCACCACCCATGACCTCGATGACGACGGCGATGATGACCTGGCTGTGGGCTACTGGAGAACCAATTATGTCTCTGTGATGTTGAGCAACGGGGACGGCACGTTTACAAATCCCACTAATTACACGGTTGGGCAGGACCCTCGTTCGCTGGCCATCGGCGACCTGGACGAGGATGGCGTACCCGACATGGCCGTGGTGAACAATGAATCCAGCGATGTCTCCATCCTCACCGGTGTCGGGGACGGTACGTTCGACCCGGCGATCACCTACGACTTCTGGACCCAAGGCCAGCCCCGCTCCATCGCCATGGACGACCTGGACGGGGACGGCCACCAGGACCTGGTGGTGGTGAGATACTACTCGTCGACGCTCGATATCGGGCTGGGAAGAGGCGACGGCACGTTCCGCGGCGGCGGCTCGTTCGACGTTCACAACGACAACCCGTCCCATGTGACCACCGGTGACCTGAACGGGAGCGGGATCCCGGAGATCGTCGTGGCGTATGAATTGCTTGTCAATACGGTCAGCGTGTACTGGGATTACCAGGGCCTAGCCTTTGCCGCCGATTCACAGGTGTATACCGAGGGGTCCTGCAAATCAGCAGCCATCGGTGATTTGAATGACGACGGCATCCCGGACCTGGCGATGGCCAACAGGGACCGGAACAGCGTGACCGTCCGTCTGGGACTGGGTAGTGGCGGCTTTTCCTCCATAGAACACTACGGCATGGGCAGCAACCCGGTGTCGATCGCCTGCGTCGACCTTGACGGTGACGGGTTCCTCGATGTGGCCACCGCCGACATCACCAGCGACACCCTCTCGGTGCTGATCAATACCAGTGAGATCGCGGCGGGCACGGTGTCCGCCGCGCTCACCTGCACCCCCGGTTCCGGCACCCTGCCCTTCCCCTCGCTGTTCCAGGCGAACATGACCAACAACTACGCGGGGCAGGCCCGCCGTTTCCACTACACCATCGACGTCACCCTGGCCGGCGGCCAGCAGTTCTCCAACTGGCGCTCGGGGTGGCAGAACGTTCACGTGGGCGAGACCTACACCAGGCAGTGGTGGCAGACCATCCCCGACCTGCCCACCGTGGCAGGGCTGAACTCTTTCGAGATGACCGTGGCCGATGTCACCCCGCCGCCCTACAACCTGCCGCCCTACCCGCCGGCAGGGGAAACGGACCGGGACGGATGCACGGTGACCGGTGTGGCTCCCTGACGCAGATCGTCCTCCTGTCATCGCGAGGAGCGGGCGTAGGCCGCGACGTGGCGATCTCAAAGACCGCACGGTGAAGAGGAGATTGCTTCCTCGAGAGCAAGGCCCTCTCCTCTCAATGACAGATGGTATCAGCGCTCTTGTCCGCCGAATCGGGAGAGGACTTCCAGCACCAGGGGGATGACGTAGAGCGCGGCCAGGGCCGAGATGAGGATGCCGGCAGTGAGCATGGCGCCGAAACTGATCAGGGCGGTGTGCCGGGCCAGCATCAATGAGCCGAAACCGGCCATGGTGGTCACCGCGGCCAGGCTGATCGCCTTGCCGGTGGTGCCCACGGCCTGCGACAGGTCAGTGCCGTTGGCCTCCCCTGCCCGGTGCACCATGTGCACACCATAGGCCACACCGAGGCCGAAGAGGATGGGAAAAGCCACCTGGGTGGCCATGGTCAGCTTCAAACCGAGCACGGCCATCCCCCCCAGCAGGCCGGCGGCCATGAAGACCAGCGGGATCAGCGCCGCCAGCACTTGCCGCAAACGCCGCAGGTCGATGAAGAGCATCAGCACCACCACGATACCGGCGGCCCAGGTGGACTGGGTGAACCCGCGGCGGATCATCGGCACGGTGACCGCATAGGTGGCGGCAAACCCGGTGACCCGGTCCGGGCGGTCCTGGTCCCCGAAGACGGCGGCCGCGATCCCGCGGGCATCGGTCATCAAGCGGTTGAGAAAGACCGGGTCCCAGATCGGCTCACTGGCGAAAGCGAGCACCGCCATCCGCCCGCTGGCCCCCAGCAGGCGGTCCCGGACACCGGGGTCGAGGGTTTCCAGGGTGATCGGATCGGCAGCCAGCATCTCATCCAGACGGCCCCGTAAACGGTCCCGTTGTTCGAACAGCTCCTCCTCGAAGGCGGCCTGGCGTGAAGCCGCCCCCGGCGCGGCCAGCAGGTCACCGATGGCCAGAAACCGCTGCCGCAGGTCGTCCACCGCCTGCACCGCCCCGGTCTGGCCCGCGGCAAAGGCGTCCTCCTCTGCTTCGTCCAGCCGTTCGACGATCCGCTCCACCTGGTCGGCCAGCGCCACCGGATCCACGAAGACCCGGCCCCCGGCAGCAGAGGGCAGGAGGGCCGCGATCCCGGCCAGTAAAGGTCGTTTGGCCTCCGCCTCCTCCGGGATGGCCGGGGCCAGTGACTCCACGTGGCTCACCGTCTCGGCCTCCAGCAACGCCTGGTGCAGCTGCCGCACCTGGTCCAGGTCGTCGGCCACCACGGCGATGAACTGGTCGCTGAAGTGCGACCCCCGCTCCATCTTCCGCAGCACCTCCAGGGTCTCGCTGTCCCTGGGTAGCAGGTTGTTCAGATTGTAGTCAAAGCCCACCCCCGGCATTTTCCAGACCGCCAGGGCCAGAACCACCAGGGCCAGCACCAGCGGCAGCACCGGACGGGCCAGCAGCAGGCCGGCCGACTTCTCCAGCAGCGGCGAGGCCACCTCCTTCTCCACCCGTTTCATCCCCGGCGGGAACTGGACCAGCAGCGGCGGCAGCAGCAGCACGGTGGCCAGCAGCACCGAGGCCACGCCGGTGCCGGCCACGATGCCCAGCTCGGAAAACGCCGGCTGGTCGGTGAAGCCGATGGCCAGGAAGGCCACGACCGCGGTGATCCCGCCGGTAACAATCCCCTGGCCGGCCGTGCGGAAGGTGCGATGGATCGCCTCGCCGGGCTCGGCGCCCCGGCTGCGCTCCTCGTCGAAACGACGGGTGAAATAGATGCCGAAATCAATGCCCAGGCCGAAGAGAATGCCGACGAAGACCGATGAGAGGTAGTTGAGGTGTCCCACGGTGAACAGCGTCAAAGCCAGGTTCCAGATGATGCCGCAGACCAGGGGCACGAAGACGAGAATCGTGCGGTGCAGCGAGCGGAAGGCGAGGAGGAAGATCGCCATGATGAGGACCGTGGCGATGAGCGAGACACGGGGCAGATCGGTGATCAGCAGCGTGTAGTCCTCCTCGATGGCCGCCGGCCAACCGGTGAACCCGGCACTGACACCGGGAAAGTCCAGCAGCGCCTGGGCTGTTTCACCGCGAACATGGGTCATGAAGGGGACGATGAAGGCCGCCTCGTCGGTCTTTTCAGACTGCTGGATGAAGAGGAAGGCGGCGTGCCGGTCCTCGGAGAGCATGTAGCCGTCACGGTCGATCCAGGAATAGGCCCCCTGCATGTCCGCGGCCAGCGCTTCGAGGGAGCTGAAGAGATCCGGCCCGGGGGGCGGGGCGCCGTTCTCCAGGAACTGCCGCCAGCGGTCGAGGAGGTCGATGGCCATGGAAAACGCCGGGTGCTCGATGCTCTCCAGTCCCGTGCCGCCGGTCTCACGCAGCAGGAGCTCCAGCAGCCCGGCCAGGTTGCGGTCGGCCAGCAGCAGGGCCGTGCGCTCCGGGTCGGCGGCGACATAGGCGTGCATCGCCTCCAGCTGCTCGCGGGTGAGGTAGTAGAGACCGGCGTGGCGAAAGGCCTCGAGATCCACCCGGTAGAACACGTTGCGCACCCAGCGGGGATCGGCGGCCAACCGCCGGGACACCGCGTCGGCGGCGGCCTTGACCCGGTCCGGCTCGCCCTCCAGCATGCAGACCAGCTGGGTTGGGGAGCCGAAGTCGTTCATGTAGTCGTTGAACGCGGCCTGCACCGGCAGGTCTTCGCGCACCATGCCCTGGCGGGTCGTCTGGATCTCGAGACGGGGCAGCAGGATAAGCGAAACCGTCGTGAGCAGGATCACCATCAGGTAGACAATGATCCGGCCCCGGGAGGTCGCCAGCCGGGTCAGGGCGAGGAAGATGTGATCTCGGAGCATCTGCGGTTGGGCCTCCTTCCAGCCTGCATACAATTCTAGGCTCCATCGCCGGTGGTGTAAAGGCGGGGCGGCGGCCGCCCCGGTTGACATCCCGCCATGCCGGTTCTATACCAGAGGGATGAAAAACGGCCCCGCAGCATCCGTCCCGCTGACATCCCCCACCCTGATCCAGCGTCTGAAACGCCTGGTGGGCGGCACGGTGGAATACGACCTGCGGCCGTCCGCCGGGCCGCTGGAGGCGGTGAACGCGCTGGATCCCGTCCTGCGCCGGGAAGACGACCGGCAACTGGAAGAGCGGGCCGCGGCCCTCCGCACCCGGGCCGGCGGCAGCGCCCCGCTGGACGACCTGCTGCCGGAAACCTATGCCCTGACCCGCGAGGCCGCCCGCCGGTTGCTGGGCCTCCGGCCCTACGATGTGCAGATCCTGGCCGGGATCGGCCTGCACCGGGGCCGGGTGGTGGAGATGCAGACCGGCGAGGGCAAAACCCTGGCCGCCGTGGCCCCGGTGGTGCTCAACGCCCTGGACGGTCACGGGGTGCACGTACTGACGGTCAACGACTACCTCGCCCGCCGCGACGCTGGCTGGATGGGGCCGGTCTACCGCTTCCTCGGCCTCAGTGTGGGGGTGGTGCAGGAAGGGATGAGCAACTCCGAACGGCGGCAGGCCTACCTCTGCGACGTGACCTACCTCCCCGCCCGGGAGGCGGGATTCGATCATCTGAGGAGCTTCCTCGCCCTGAAGACGGAAGACCTGGTTCAGCGTCCCTTCCGCTTCACCGTGGTGGACGAGGCCGACTCGATCCTTATCGATGAAGCGCGGATTCCGCTGGTCATTGCCGGAAATGCCGCCGAAGCGCCGGGAGGCCTGGAACGGCTGGCCCGGGTTGCACGGCAACTGGTGCGGGATACCGACTTCCAGACCGACGAATACGAGCGCAACATCAGCCTCAGCGGGGCCGGCGCCCGCCGGGCCGAGGAGATCCTGGGTTGCGGCAACCTCTACGACGAGGAGCAGGCCGAACTGCTGGCCGCACTGACCAACGCCCTCCACGCCGAGCACTTGCTGCGCCGGGACGTGGACTACATCGTCAGGCAGGGCAGGGTGGAGCTGGTGGACGAGTTCACCGGCCGGGTGGCCGAACGGCGCCAGTGGCCCCACGGCCTGCAGGCGGCCATCGAGGCCAAGGAGAAGGTGCGCCTGATGCCCGAAGGCCGCATCCTCGGTTCAATGACCCTGCAGCACTTCATCCAGTCCTATCCCCGGCTCAGCGGAATGACCGCCACGGCCCAGACCTCGGCCGATGAGCTGAAGAAGGTCTACGGCCTGGACGTGCTGGTGATCCCCACCCACCGGCCCTGCATCAGGGTGGACCACCCCGACCGGCTCTTCACCCACCATGCGGCCAAGGAGCAGGCGCTGCTCGCGGAGATCACCGAGGTGCATGCCGCCGGCCGCCCGGTCCTGGTGGGCACGGCCAGCGTGGCCGAGTCGGAACGGCTGGCCGCCAGGCTGCTCGAGCAGGGGATTTCCTGCCGGACGCTCAATGCGAAGAACGACGAGCAGGAGGCGGCGGTGGTGGCCGAAGCCGGTTCCCCGGGGGCAGTGACTATTTCCACCAACATGGCCGGCCGGGGCGTCGACATCCGTCTCGGCGGCGGGGATGAGGAGCATCATGATGAGGTGGCCGCCCTGGGCGGCCTCTACGTCATCGGCACCAACCGTCACGAGAGCCTGCGGGTGGACCGGCAGCTCCGCGGCCGCGCCGGACGCCAGGGGGATCCCGGCTCTTCCCGGTTCTTCATCTCCCTCGAAGACGACCTGATCGAGCGCTTCGGCGTCAAGAACCTGATCCCGGCCGACCGGCGGCCAGAGCCGCAGGAGGCGCCGCTGGAGAGCCCGCAGATCCGCCGTGAGATCGACCGGGCCCAGCGGATCGTTGACGGTCAGAACGTGGATACCCGCAAGACCCTCTGGAAATACGCCCAGGTGATCGAGACGCAGCGGCGCTACCTCCAGGACTGGCGCCAGGCGGTGCTCGGCGGCCGGGAGAGCGGCGGCCTGCTGGCCGAGCAGTGCCCGGAGAAGTGGAACCGCCTGCTGCCGCTGGTGGGAGGCCCGGTGCTGGCCGAAGTGGAGCGGACACTCACCCTGCTGGTCACCGACCGCTGCTGGAGCGAATACCTGGCCGAAATGACCAAAGTCCGCGACGGGATCCACCTTGCCTCCCTGGGATCGAAAGACCCCTACACCGAATACCACCGCGAGGCGCGGGACGCCTTTCCCCTGCTGCTGGAGCAGATCGACCGGGAGATCGTCGAGACATTCCAGCGGGTGGAGGTGACCGCCGGCGGTGTGGACTGGGCCGCGGAGGGACTGCTCGGCCCCTCCTCCACCTGGACCTACCTGGTGACCGACCAGCCGTTCAAGACCGGGCTCTTCGGCAGCCTGGCCGGCCGCCAGTCCGCCGGGATCTTTGCCGCGGCTATCTTCGGGCCGATCCTCGCCGTGGCCATGGTCATCCGGGCCTGGCAGCTGCGCCGGCGGAACAAGGCCCGGGCCCGGTCGGAGCAGTCCGGTGAAGATGCGGACTGAATTCACGAAATCCTCACGCCCGCCGGCTTTCGTTTCGGGTCAAGCTTTGATACGGTAAGCGGGGTAGAAAAGCGAAACAGACACCACCGGGGGGTGATGGACAGATGAAAATCCTCTTTCTCTGCACCGGCAACTCATGCCGCAGCCAGATGGCCGAGGGGTGGGCCCGCCAGCTGAAGAGTGGACAGCTGCAGGCCTGGTCGGCCGGCATCGAGACCCATGGCCTCAACCCCAACGCGGTGATGGTGATGGCCGAAGCCGGGGTGGACATCTCGGGACACGTGTCAAAGAGCCTGGACCAGTTGCAGGATCTTGAATTCGACTATGTGATCACGGTCTGCGGTCACGCCCACGAGACCTGCCCGGTCTTCCCGGGCCAGGCAAAGCTTGTCCACCATGGCTTCGACGACCCGCCGGCCCTGGCGCGGAACGCCGACTCCGAGGCCGAAGCACTGGGCCACTACCGGCGGGTGCGGGACGAGATCAGGGAGTACGTAAAAACACTCCCCGAAGCGCTGGCCGGGGAACGCGGCGAAAAGGAGAGCTGACCATGGCCGCCGAAGCCTGCATCACCAAGACCCCCAAGGGGCTGGGGTTCTTCGAAAAGTATCTCACCGTCTGGGTAGTGCTCTGCATCCTCGGCGGCATTCTCCTCGGCAAGACCGCCCCCGAGGCGGCCGTCTTCCTCGACGGCCTGGCCATCTCGGTTAACGGCGCACCGGTGGTTTCTATCCCCATCGCCATCTGCCTCTTCTTCATGATGTATCCGATCATGGTCAAGATCGACTTCACCGAGGTGCTCCGTGCCGGGACAAACTTCAAACCGGTGAGCCTGACCCTGATCGTCAACTGGCTGATCAAGCCGTTTACCATGTACGCCATCTCGATCTTCTTCCTCGGCACGCTCTTTCTCGGCTTCATCGGCCCCGAAGCCACCGACCTGGTGAAGATGCCGCTGGGTCTGGACCTGCCGGTGGGCGATAGCCACGGAGTGGGCACGGTGGTGCTGCACAACGGGGTGAAAATGCTCGAGGTGCCGCTCTGGCGCAGCTACCTCGCCGGCTGCATCCTGCTGGGCATCGCCCCCTGCACCGCCATGGTCCTGGTCTGGGGCTTCCTGGCCCGGGGCAACGACGGCCATACCCTGGTGATGGTGGCGATCAACTCGCTGGCCATGCTCTTTCTCTTCGGCCCGCTGGGCGGTTTCCTGCTCGGCGTGGGCCGCCTGCCGGTGCCCTGGGAGGCACTGTTGCTCTCCATCGGCATCTATGTCGCCCTGCCGCTGGTGGCCGGCTACATCTCCCGCAAGTGGCTGATCGGCACCAGGGGCGAGACCTGGTTCAACGAAAAGTTCCTGCACCTGCTCACCCCGGTAACCATCATCGCCCTGCTGCTCACCCTGGTGCTGCTCTTTTCCTTCAAGGGCGAGGTGATTCTGGCCAACCCGCTGACCATCCTCTGGATCGCCATCCCGCTCTTCATCCAGACGGTCTTCATCTTCGGCCTGACCTACCTCGGGGCCCGGCTGATGCGTCTGGAATACCGCGATGCCGCCCCTTCGGCGATGATCGGCGCCTCGAACCATTTCGAGGTGGCCATCGCCACCTCCGTCATGCTCTTCGGCCTCTCCTCGGGAGCCGCCCTGGCCACGGTGGTGGGGGTGCTGATCGAGGTGCCGGTGATGCTGATGCTGGTCCGC
>JAQAZP010000027.1:0-64074 GCA_032127265.1 Acidobacteriota bacterium | reverse complement strand
CGAGAGATTTCAAGACAATCGAGAGATATAGTCCACTTATATAGATTTTTGACACATCCGTAAATAGACATTATGCTCATGTCCATCATATCAATCAGACAGTGATTGTTTAACGATACATTCCCGCAATCCACCGTCACCATGGACATATGTTTAAATGTTTTGAATAAAGATGTTAATTGACCATGAATCGAGTGAAACCGTATTACGATACATGTTTGTCACAATTGTGTTTCAATGCAGTTCAAATTTAGTCCGGGGCATGGCGTTCCTTGAGGTGCCGATACAGGGTGGCGCGGCTGACGCCCAGGATCTGGGCGGCCTGGGCTTTGTTGCCCCTGGACTCATCCAGGGCGTTTCGGACGAGCCCCTCGGAGAGTTTTTTCGGCCGTCCCGGCTTCCTGGTTGCGGGATCGAGGCCCTGGCGGGGAACCAGTTCCCGTGGCAGGTGACTGACATTCAACGGCTGGCCCCGGCCCTTGATGATGGCATGCTGCATACAGTTCTGAAGCTGCCGCACATTGCCCGGCCACGAGTACCGGGTGAGGGACTGGATGAAATCCTGATCGTAGACCGCTTTCTGGCCCAGCCGGGAGGAGGCATCCTGAAGAAAGAGCTCAGCCAGCGGGGGGACATCCTCCAGGCGGTCGCGAAGCGGCGGAATATGAATGATGAATCCGCAAAGCCGGTAGAACAGATCCTCGCGGAACCGGCGCAGACGAACCTGCTCCTCGAGATTGCGGTTGGTGGCGCTGATTACCCGCACGTCGACCCGGACCGACTTCTCGCTGCCCACGCTCTCGAAGGTGCCGTTCTCGAGCACCCGCAGCAGTTTGACCTGCATCCCCGGGCTCAGTTCCCCCACCTCGTCGAGAAAGATCGTGCCCTTGTTCGCGATTTCGAACCGCCCCATCTTGTCCCGGATCGCCCCGGTGAAGGCGCCTTTGACGTGACCGAACAACTCGGTTTCCAGCAGGCCCTCGGGCAAGGCGCCGCAGTTGACCACGATGAACGGCCGGGCGGACCGGGCGCTGATCTTGTACAGCGCCTCGGCCACCAGTTCCTTGCCGGTGCCGCTTTCGCCCTGGATCAAGGTGGTGACATCGGTTGGCCCCACATCGCGGATCGAATCAAAGACCTGCATCATCCCGGAGGACCGGCCGACAATCCCCATGTAGTGCTTGATCTCGTCGAACTTCTTCTCCACGTGCATCCGGTGGGTGAAGTCCCGGAATGAAACCATCGCCCCCAGGGATTCCCCCTGGTCTCCCCTGAGCGGCAGCAGGTTGATCTCCACGTGCCGCAGTTTCCCGTCCTTCCTCTGGACGTCCCGGGTATACCAGAGCGTATCCTTCACCTCCTCGTTCAGGTCGCAAAAGGCACACTTTTCGCCGCAGAGCCGCCAGGGAAACAACTCGTGGCAGTCCTGTCCCAGCACCTCGTCCCGTGAATATTTCAGCACCTCTTCGGCGTGGCGGTTGAAGTAGGTGATGATCCGGTTCCTGTCGTGCACCACGATCCCGATATCGATCGACTCGAAGTAGCGCATCCACTTTTGCTGGCTGCGGATATACACGGTGAGGCACTCCTCCCGGAACAGCTCGGTGATGTGGTGCCGGATGGTCCGGCGTATTTCGTGATACTGCTCGAGCCGTTCCCCGCGGGAGGCGGGCGAGTCGAGGTCGAGGTGTACATCCCAGTGCAGGATAGTGGCCGTTCCGGGGAGCGCGCCCCAGATCTCCTCGTGCTTGCGGTCAAAGGAGATCACCATGTCCGAGTCGGAGAGGTCCCGGACCGCGAACAGTTTGCGGCAGGGCGCCAACGACTCCATGTTCATGTATTCCAGGACCTCACGAACCGCGGGATGAGCTTCTTCGGTGTCGGTCACCACGCAATCGATGATGTAGCGGCCGCCGGTTGATTCCTCGGCCATACTCCTGGCCAGAAGACTCAACCCGCTTCGCCCGTCGGACACGAAAAGTATTCGCTGCATTTGAAGTATCCTTGCAATGAAACTGAAAAGGAGATAATAACAGTAGTCTAACTCACCTTCCTAATAAAATGAAGGTGGGCGGTTTTCATCGTTTCGACTGATCAAAGGGAGTATTCGTACCCATGACCAACTCGCGAAAAAAAGGGACCGGTCTTCACCGAAATTCGCTGAGTTACTTCGGAATCATCATCACCTTCATCGGGGCCCTGCTCACCCTTTTCTCCACCATCATGGTGATCAGCGGCGTCACGTCCAGCCCCTATCTCGGCATTTTCAGCTACATGGTCTTTCCCGCGGTGATCCTCTTCGGGGTGCTGATCATTCTCATCGGCATGCGGCGGGAGAGCCGGCGGCGCAAGCGCACCGGCACCACCGACGCACTGCCCTACCCCACGCTGGATCTCAACGACCGGAGACAGCGGCGCAAATTTTCCGTTATCTCGGTCATCATTTTCTTCACCATGGTTCTGCTGGCCGTTGTGGGCTACAACGGTTTTCTCTTCACCGAATCGAACGGCTTCTGCGGCAAGCTCTGTCACGTGGTGATGGAGCCTGAATTCACCGCCTACCAGCACTCACCGCACGCCCGGGTGCGCTGCGTCGATTGCCACGTGGGTCCCGGCACGTCGTTTTACGTCAAATCGAAGATGTCCGGGGCGGGGATGGTGTCCAAGACGATCCTGGCCAACTACACCACGCCGATACCCACGCCGATCAAGCACCTGCGCCCGGCCCGGGAAACCTGCGAGGAGTGCCACTGGCCGGAGAAATTCTACGGGGCCCAGTTGCTGCAGATCCCCTATTTCCGCTACGACGAAGAAAACACCAATGACCAGATCAGCCTGATCATGAAGACCGGCGGCGGCTCGACGGACCTCGGGCAGAGTTCCGGCATCCACTGGCACATGATCGTCGACAACACCATCACCTATGCCCCGACCGATCCGCAGCAGCAGGCCATCCCCTGGTTCCAGGTGGAGGGGCGGCACGGCGAGGTCCGCGAATACACGTCGCTGGACACCGATCTGTCGCCGGAAGAACTGGACGCACTGCCGCGCCGGGATATGGACTGTATCGACTGCCACAACCGCCCGTCGCACCGCTTCCCCCCGCCCGACCGGTCGGTGGACGTGGCCCTGTATAACGAACACATTCCGCGGGATCTGCCCTGGGTCAAGAAAGTGGCCACCGAGGCCCTGGAGGCGCCATACCCCACCCGGGAAAAGGCCCGGGCCGGTATCAAGAACGCTATCTTCAACTTCTACAACACCAGATACCCGGACCTCTACCGCGAGCGGGCGATGGACATCAACCAGGCGGCGGAGATGGCGCTGTCGATTTACGAATGGACCGCCTTCCCGGAGATGAATGTCGACTGGACCACCTACCCCGAAAATATCGGCCACCGCAACTGGCCCGGCTGTTTCCGCTGCCATGACGGGAGGCACGCCACCGCCGACGGCAAGATCCTCAGCCACGAGTGCACCATCTGCCACACCATGCCGACCCGCAGCGCCTTGAAGCCGCTGGGGGCCGTGGCGCCCTCCTCCTCCGACAACTGGCACCCCATGCTGCTCACCGGCCGGCACGCCGAACTGCTCTGCACCGCCTGCCACAGTCCGGGGATCCGCCCCTCGTCGTCATGCTCCAGCTGCCACGAGAGCGAAGCCGACACGCCGATGTGGGAGATGGACTGCACCGACTGCCACCTGGTGCCGGGATCGCTGGAACCGATGGAGGAGTGCTCTTCCTGCCACGCCGGCCTGGGCGGCGACCACAACTCGGGCGGCCACCCCGATACGGCCTGCACCGACTGCCACCGGCCCCATCACTGGACGGTGGAGGGGCGCGAAACCTGCAGCGAGTGCCACGTTCCGGGGGACTTCGAGGACGAACACTACGCACCCGATGCCTGCAGCGACTGCCACGAGTTCGTCTGATTCATTGTCGAGCCGCAGCGGTAGAGCCGTAGCGCGAAAACCAGTTGTCCCCGCCCGGTGTTCCGGGGCGGGGATCAGGTCTCGCTACGCCCCTCTTCGCCGGCCGGGGGTGAGAGCGGCAGGTAGCGGTTGAAGACGGCCATGATCACGAAGGGCGCCACCATGATCAGCAGCGCCATGCCGATACCCTCAAGGCCCCCGAGATCGGGCACGTAGCTCTCACGGAAACCCACCCCGCTCTTGGAAAAGATCTGGCCGCCGATCACCACGTTCCAGCGCATGGCAAAGACCTGGATCAGCAAAATCATCGCCGCGATGAAGGAGATGACGTTGCGCAAGGTGTCGGTGAGGTAGCGCTGCATCAGCACGACGATGGCCAGGAGGATGAAGGGGACCAGCGAACCGAAGATCATCTGGACGCCGATGAAGGAGAAGGCGATCTTGTCCGTGATCAGGGGTTCCACCACCAGCCACTCCTCGTTCCGCTCGTAGGCCAGCATGATGATCTCCAGCAGTTCGAGGGTCACGGTGATGGTGGCGAAGAGCCACAGCCACTGGGCCAGGGACTGAACGCACCCGCCCTCGATCTTCCGGCCGTTGACCTTGCTCGCGATCTCGTAGAGCACGATGATCATGGCGATGCCCGAGGTCACCGCCGAGAAGAGGAAGATGATCGGCATCAGGGGCGTGGACCAGAAGGCGTTGGCCTTGACCGAACCGAACATGAAACCGACGTAGCCGTGCAGGATGCAGGCCATGGGGATGCCGACGGCCGCCAGCCCCACGACCAGCTGGTGGTCGACCCTCCGCGACCCCTCCGATGTATCGTAGACTCCCAGCGCCAGCGCGGCGAAGATCCACCTCTTGATGCCGCGGCTGCGGGCCGCGGTCTCGATGATCTCCACGCGGTAGATCAACCAGATCTCGAACAGCACCAGGATGAAGTACAGGCCGTAGATCATGCCGAACGCCGACATGGCCGACGTGAAGTGCGGCGTGACCATGATGTTCAGCGACCGTTCGGGGTGGCCCAGGTGCAGCAGCAGGGGCAGGGTCGCCACGCTGAGGAAGGCCAGCGAGGCCACCATCGCCAGCCGCGCGACCGGCTTCAGCTCCTCGCGGCCGAAGACGTGGTAGAGCGAGGAGACGATGAACGCCCCGGCCACCAGACCGGTGATGTACGGATAGAGGGCGATCATCAGGCTCCACATGATGTGCAGATCATTGGGGAAGAGGTAGTTCATCGCCTGTTCATGCATCAGCGCACCTCCTGGCTGTGCCCGATGTAGTAGCAGTTGGGCTCGGTGTGCAGTTCGGGCTTGAGCAGATGGACCTCGCTGGTGGCGATGATGTTGGCCACCTCGTCGCCGAGAACCTTGGCGTCCCCCAGCCTGCGGGCTCCGGTGGGACAGTTCTGCACACAGGCGGTCCGGTGCCCGCGGGTGATCCGGTGGTAGCAGAGCGTGCACTTGGACGCGGTGTGGGTTTCCGGATGGATGAAGCGCGAGCCGTAAGGACAGGCCTGCACGCAGTAGCTGCAGCCGATGCACCTCTGCTCGTCCACCAGCACCACGCCGTCCGGGCTGATGAACGAGGCGCCAACCGGACAGAGCTGCACGCAGGGTGTATTGGTACAGTGGTTGCAAAGCTTGGGCACGAAGAAGGACTTGGCGACATCGGCGCCGAGCACCGCCGGGTCAAAGCCGTCGCGGGCCCCGTTGGGCGAATCGATCCAGACCTGGCCCGTGCGGGAGACGTGGTAGCGCTCGACCCAGGTGCGGAAGAAGTTGGCCGGCACCTGGTTCTCCAGTTCGCAGGCCCGCACGCAGGAGCCGCAACCGATGCACTTCGAGATATCGACGAGGTAGATCCAGCGGTGTTTGGTGGGGTCATAGCCATACTCGCCCCGGGGGCCGGAGCCGCCGGCCGACACGGTGTTCGCCGAGACCAGGGCCACGCCCCCGCCGAACAGGACCAGCGCCATGCCGGCGGCGCCGCGGGCGCCGGCGAGGAGGAAGTTCCGCCGCGTGTACCCCTCGTTGTTCTTGCAATCGTCCATGGGCTGACCTCGCTTCAGGGGCTGTGGATGCCCTCGGCATCGTGGCAGTCGAAACAGGCATCCTCGGGGATGGCCTCGCCGGATCCGAGCTCCAGGTGTTCGTGCAGGTCGATCTGGGTCATCCCCGCCGGGCGTGCGGTCAACTGCTGGTGACAGTACGCACAGAGGTGCCAGGTGCGGTTGATCGCCATCTCGGCCACGATGTCCCCGTCACGCACGTGGGTCGACAGCGGCGCATGACAGACCTCGCACTGCACCCCGGCGTGGCCGCCGGCGGCCTTGGCTTCGGCCACGTCGTCGTGGCACTCGGTGCAGGAACCGGGAGGGCCGTATTCCATCTCCTTGGCCATGAATTCGTCCAGCGCGTCCGCCCGGTAGAAACCCATCTCGCCGAAGGACTCCGGGATCAGGGCCTGCCGCCCGAGCACCATTGCCACCAGCAGGACGAGCAGCAGGATCACGGCGCGCCAAATGTGTTTGGTGTTCTCCATTCGCTCTACTCCCTGTGTTCGATGATCGGCTCGCAGCCGGCGTCAGATGTCAGGCGGGGCAGGGCCTCCCGGGCGATGAGGAATCTCAGAAGACTGCCACGGCGCCCGGGATCTTCCGAAGGCGGCGGCAGGGTCTCACGGGCCAGAAGCGAGCGCAGCGAGAATCCGCCGGCCGGCGGCCCGTCGCCCACCGGCATTGGCAGGGTCTCGCTGGCCAGAAGTGCGCGCAACGAGGATCCGCCGGCTTGTATCGGATATGGCTTCAGCGATGGCAGCGTGTCCCGCTCGAGCAGAGTGCGGATCGGGAAACCGGATTCTGACCGTGGGCCTGCAGCACTGCCAGCCGGTGCTTCCGGCAATATCTCCCGAGACATGATCCAGCGCCAGAAGGAGATGATGGCAAGCAGTCTTTTAAACAAGGAACTCACCGTATCGCAGGGTCAATTCACTGTAAATATCGAAAAAAATCAGCATATCACAGGCGTGAGCCGCACGAATAGCATACGATCCGCGGGGAGCATACCATTACAGTAGGAATTAACGCAACGGGATGCCCGCGGCCAGCCTGCTGCCGGGCGCAGCCTCCATTATTGGGAATATTGTGCCGGGTCGGTGTCTCAGCAACAGAAATGCTGCAGCAATCGGGATCAGCATGAACACTCACCCGTGTGATCACTATTGTCGGTCGAACGCGTTCACGGCCTGCCGGTGGCGAGGCCGCCAAAGAAGAAGGCGAAGCCGAGCACCCGGTCGCAGTGCGGGCAGGAGTACATGACCTCCTTCTTCACCAGCCCTTCGACGTCCTTGTGGACTTCCAATGCACCCTCATCCCGCTTCGTTGAATCAAGGGTCACCTGCTTTTCACAGTGCGGACACTTGGCCATCGTGAATTTCTCCTTCTTTCTCCGTTGCGCGCCTCGGTTGACGCGCGAATATCAGGTGAACTGCCAGGCCGACCGGACCGGTCGGGTGCCTTCCAGAGTGCGGCCGCTCTGCCCGCGAACCGCGAGGCTACTTGCGAGTCGATATCTTCAGCGGCCCGTAAGCCGGGCAGCTGCCGATGAAGCTGGTGACCAGGAAAGCGACCGCGACAACGCCGAGAACGGCGGCAAGCGTGCCGCTGATGTGACCGGTGAAGTAGAGCACCCCGATGCCGATGGCGATGAGCGTCCTGATCACGCGGTCCGCGGTTCCCATGTTTTTCTTCATCTGTCCCTCCGTTGGATTGGATTGGCCGGCGAGCAGCTTTTGAGCAGGATTTCCGTCACTGGCGCGATGGTCGATTCTGGAGATCGATGCCTTCACGTCCGCTCATCCCGAGGTGGACGGGCCGGACTCTGCTCGATCCGTTTATACAGCAGGAAATCTGTTTTCACAAGATCTGGCGACCCCATGGGCACACCGGGCAATGGACGAGGCTCCGGGGGGGGGGGCCGGACTGGCTGAACCAGCGATGAAAGAGAGGACGCCTTGATCATCTTGACCGGCACTGTTGCACAGGGGCGAATCCGAATGCTATATTGCCTACCGTTATTGTCGCAATCGCGCTTTCCCTCGACGACAATGCCGGCCGGGCGTATACTCTTTTCCAACCGGTCTCCGAGGTGACAGATGCTCAAAACAGATGCCAGCCCCGGCAAAGGCGGCCGCTTTATCCTCGCCGCGGTCTGCCTGGCGGGCCTCGCCGCCATCCTGATCACCTTCCCCGGGCCCCTCGGTGCTTCCGAGCCGACCACGCCGGCCGAGACTGCCGGAGAAGTGCCGGCCGCCGGCGCCGCCGGGCCGACACACAGCGGCCCTGGGACGCTCTACCAGGTCCCCCCTCCGCCGCTCTCCGACTACTTCCCCTGCAGCCAGTGCCACGCGGACATGGAAGTCAACCGCACGCGGAGGGTGCTGACCGAGGAGCACGAGGATATCGTGCTGCACCACGACGAGGAAAACCGCTGGTGCCTCGACTGCCACGACGCCGGCAACCGGGACATGCTGCGGATGGCCAGCGGCGCGCTGGTCGACTTCACCGAGTCCTACCGGCTCTGCGGCCAGTGCCACGGCCCGAAATACCGCGACTGGAAGGCCGGGGTCCACGGCAAGCGCACCGGCCACTGGCGGGGGGACAAGCAGTATCTGCTCTGCGTGCACTGCCACGACCCGCACGCGCCGCGCTTCAAGCCGCTCAAACCGCTGCCGCCGCCAGTAAGGCCGGAGAACCTGCGTTGAAAGAAATGACACCTTCAGCCAGACGCAGCATTTCACGGCGCGGCTTCCTGCGCACCGCCGCCCTGGCCTCGGGGGGCCTGGCCCTGGCCTCCTGCGACAAGAACAGTCGCGAGGCGTTCCTCCAGCGGCACTTCCGCGACATGACCCCCGAGGAGCTGGCCGGGGTGCTGGCCCGGCTCGAAAAGGAGCAGAGCGCCCGCTTCGGCAAAGCGGTCCACGTCACCGCCGAACCGCCGATGGAGGACGTGCTCTTCGGCTACGGCCTCGACCTCTCCCGCTGCATCGGCTGCCGACGCTGCGTCTACGCCTGCGTCGAGGAGAACAACTGCTCCCGAGACCCGCAGCTGCAGCTGATCCGGGTGCTGGAGATGCCCAAGGAAGAGGGGATCAACATCCAGCAGGCCAACGCCTACTACGACCCGGAGGAGGTGCCCCGGGAGGACAGCTTCTACATGCCGGTGGCCTGCCAGCAGTGCCGCAACCCCCAGTGCACCACCGTCTGCCCGGTGGGCGCCACCTGGCATGAGAAGGACGGCATCGTGGTCGTCGACTACAACTGGTGCATCGGCTGCCGCTGCTGCATGGCGGCCTGTCCTTACGGCGCGCGGCACTTCAACTGGGCCGAACCGACGGTGAGCCCGACAGAGTACAACCCCGAAACCCACTTCCTGGGCAACCGGGTACGGCCGGTGGGCGTGGTGGAGAAGTGCACCTTCTGTGTGAAAAGGGTGCGCAACGGCCGCTACCCGGCCTGTGTGGAGATCTGCCCGGTGGGCGCGCGCAAGTTCGGCAACCTGCTCGACCCGCAGAGCGAGATCCGCTACGTGCTGGAGAACAAGCGGGTGCTGGTGTTCAAGGAAGAGCTGAACACCCAGCCCAAGTTCTATTACTTCTACGGGACCTGATCAGGGGAGGAACGCCCGGTGAATTTTCTGCGCTTCATCGCCGGCAGTGTCCAGTGCGTGATCCGCGGCGGCAAGGCCTACTACGCCTGGATCGGCCTGCTGCTGGCCCTGATCCTGGTCGGGGCCTTCGGGGTGGTCAACCAGTTCTCCAGCGGCCTGATCGCCACCAACATGCGGGACCAGGTCTCCTGGGCCTTCTACATCGGCAATTTCACCTTCCTCGTCGGGGTGGCCGCGGCCGCGGTGCTGCTTGTGATCCCGGCCTACGTCTACAACTGGAAGCCGATCAAGGAGATCACGATCTTCGGCGAACTGCTGGCGATCAGCGCCATCGTGATGTGCCTCGGTTTCGTGATCTGCGACATCGGCCGCCCGGACCGCTTCTGGCACCTGGTCCCCCTCCTCGGCCATCTGAACCTCCCCGGCTCGCTGCTGGGCTGGGACGTGGTGGTGCTCAACTTCTACTTGCTGCTCAACCTGTTCATCGTCACCTACCTGCTCTACTGCGCCTACACCAACCGGGAGCACAAGGGCTCCTTCGTCAACCCGCTGATCATCCTCTCCATCCCGGCGGCCATCGGCATCCACACCGTCACCGCCTTCGTCTACAACGGGCTGGCCGCCCGCCCCTTCTGGAACTCGGCGATTCTGGCCCCGAAGTTCATCGCCTCGGCCTTATGCTCCGGCCCGGCGATCCTGCTCATCCTGCTGCAGATCCTCCGCCGGACCACCCGGCTGGAGATCAAGGACGAGGCGATCTGGAAGATCGCCGAACTGATGGCCTACGCCATGGCCTTCAACCTCTTCCTTTTCGGCGCCGAGGTGTTCAAGGAGTTTTACTCCGACACCCACCACCTGGTGCACGCCAGGTACATGTTCTTCGGCCTGGAGGGCCACCGGGCCATCGTGCCCTTTACCTGGATCTCGGTGATCTTCAGCCTGACGGCGCTGGTCATCTTCCTCGTCCCGGCCACACGGAAGAACTGGGTGACCCTCAACATCGGCTGTGTGCTGATCTATATCGGCGTGTATATCGAGAAGGGGCTGGCCCTGGTCATCCCGGGGATGACCCCCGACACCCTGGGCGAGATCTACGAGTATTTCCCCTCCACCACCGAACTGCAGGTGGCCGTGGGCATCTTCAGCCTCGGCTTCCTCGTCTTCACCCTGATGCTCAAGGTGGCCGTGCCGATCACCCTGGGTGAGTTCCGGCTGCCGCCAAAGACGGGGTGAGGGTGATCGGCTGCTCCCCTCCCACCCTGCCGATGTAGATATAGTCGTCCTTGAGCCAGGGCGGGTCGATGACTTCGATCTCCGTCAGCCCCGCTTCCTTCAGTTGGCGCAGCATCTTTGCCCTGGGCGTACCGTGGTCCGGATCGAACCCGTTCTTGTTCGGGCCGCACTCGACGATGGCCACCACGCCGCCCGGGGAGAGGCAGGCCAGGGTATCCCTGATCATTTTCACCGGCTGGTCCAGGTGGTGGTAGACGTCGATCATGAAGGCGATGTCGATGGCATAAACCTTCCCCCCGGGACCCACCCGCGGAGAAAACCAGACCGTGTAACGGCCCCTCCCGGCGCCGATGTCGGCGATGGTCATCCCCGGCTTCAGCCCGATGGCGTCCATCACCTTCAGCGGCGGCTGCCGCTGGTTCAGCCCCTCCTCCCATTGCTCCACCACGACCTCACCGCAGAACGCCGCCGAAACGGAGACCCACGATCTGGTTGCCGGCCGCCACATCTTCCACCAGCTCGAGATCGGAACTGACCGACTGGATTGAACCGTCCTCGCCCTCTTCCGCATCGTCGATGCCGGCCGCTACCTGTATCGAGAGCGCATAGGACTCCTGGAGGGTCACGGCGAAGATCTGATCGCACTGTCCCGAAAAGTTGCCCACAGGTATCCGCCCTCATACGGTTTGGCCCGCCGCACGGCGTTTGGTCCGCCCATCTGGAAGATGGCGATGTCCGGTCCGGGGAGGTTTACCGCCACGTTGTCGGTGAAGGCGACCTCGATGTATTCGACCTTCGGGGACGTACATGAATTTATGACTTTTCCGGATGCGTGATCGACAAGTCATAAATTCATGTACGTCCCCGGAAATCCCCGTTTTGTTTCGCCTCCGCATGGCATATGATCTTCCCATGACCGCCCCGGCACTGCAGTTCGACGCTGTTTCCAAAATCTATCCCCGCGAGGGGGGCGGGGGAAGGACTGCGCTCAAGGAGATCTCGCTGGAGGTGGCCGCCGGCAGCGTGGCGGCGGTTGTGGGCCGCAGCGGCAGCGGCAAGTCGACCCTGCTCAACCTGGCGGCCGGCATCGACCTGCCTACCGGCGGCCGGGTCATCCTCGAGGGCCGGGACCTGGCCGGGCTCAGCGAGAAGGAACGGACGCTGATCCGCCGCAAAAGTGTGGGGCTGATTTTCCAGTTCTTTCACCTGCTGCCCCACCTCACCGTGGAAGACAACGTCGCCCTGCCGGAATGGATCGCCGGCCAGACCAGCACAGCAGCCCTGCCCCGCATCCGCGAGCTGCTGGAGCGGGTGGGCCTGGCCGACCGCAGTGGCGACCCGGTGCAGCAGTTGAGCGGCGGGGAGATGCAGCGGGTGGCGATCTGCCGGGCCCTGGTCCGCCGGCCGCGGCTGCTGCTGGCCGATGAACCCACCGGCAGTCTCGACGACGAGAACAGCCGCCAGGTGATGGACCTGCTGCTCGCCCTGGCCCGCGAAGAAGGATCCACGCTGATCTTTGTCACCCACAGCCGCGAGCTGGCCGGCCTGGCCGACGAGGTGCGGCAGCTGAAGAGCGGCGTGCTGGTGCCGCCGTGATCGCCTACCTCCAGAGAACCCTGGCCAGCCGCCTGAAGCACGGCCGCAGCCTGACGCTGCTCGCCGTGCTGGGCGTGGCCCTGGGCGTGGCCTCGGTCTTCTCCATCCAGTTGCTCAACCGCAATTCACTGGCCGCCTTTTCCGGCAGCGTGCAGTCGCTCAGCGGCGATGCCGACCTGAGCGTCACCGGCCGTACCCCCACCCTGCCCGAAACCTTCTATCCCAAGGTGCTGGCCACGGCCGGGGTGAGTGAAGCCTGGCCGATCTACCGCATCGACGTGGCCGTGGAAGGACATCCGGGCCTGTTCCTCGAAGTGGCCGGTCTCGACCTCTTTGCCGCCGGCCGTCTGCCCCTGGTCAGCGGGGACGGAGCGGGCGACGGAAACGCCCATGGAACAGACGCCCTCGCCGCCTTCCTCTATCGGCCCGGCTGGGTGGCCGTCTCCCCGGCCCTGGCTGAAGAGATGGGCTGGTCGGTGGGCGACACGGTCACCGTGAGCAGCGGCAGCCGTCTGGCCGATTTGCATATCGGCGCCCTGGTGGACTTCCGCCGCCACACGCCGCTGGCTCCGCGCAAGCTGGCGGTGATGGACATCGCCCAGGCCCAGTCGCTGCTGGGGCGCCGGGGAGAACTGCACCAGGTGGACCTGAAGATCGACAAGGGCCGGGACCTGGAAGAGATGCGCCGGCTGCTGACCGCCGCCCTCGGTCCGGCGGTGCAAGTGCTCACTCCGGAGCAGCGGGAACAGAATGCGGCGGGGCTGCTCTCGGCCTTCCGTTTGAACCTCACCGCACTCAGCCTGATCAGCCTCTTTGTCGGTGTCTTTCTGGTCTACGGCAGTGTGCGGGCCACACTGGTCAGAAGGCGGGCGGAGTTCGGGCTGATCCGTTCCCTGGGCGGCACCCGGTCCCAGGTTTTGGCGCTGATCCTCGGCGAGGCCGGCGCCCTGGGCCTGCTGGGGGCCATCATCGGCGTCCCCCTGGGCTGGCTGGCCGCCCGTCTCAACATGGGCCTGGTGAGCGGCACGCTGACCAACATCTACCTGCTGGAAGAGATCGAGCGGCTCCGGGTGCCGGCGGACCTGGTTGTTCTCGCGCTGCTCATCGGCGTGGGCGGGGCGCTGGCCGGGGCCCTCCAGCCGTCGCTGGACATGGCCCGCAAGGACACCCGAACGCTGCTCTCCGCCTTCACCCTGCACCAGCGGGCCGACCGCCTGGCCCCGCGGATGGCGTTCACCGCCCTGGCGGTGGGGGTTGCGGCCCTCGCCTTTTACGGCTTCTACGGCCGCACCGTTCGCTGGGGCGGGTTCTCCCTGGGCCTCATGATCCTGGTGGCCTTCCCCCTGCTCACCCCGCTGATCATCCGCCTGGTCTGCCGCCCGATCAGGGTCCGCCGTCTCGGCCTGGCCTACAGCGCCCGCAACCTCCTGCTGCGGCTGGGCACCAGCTCGGTGGCCGTGGCCGCCCTGGGCATCGCCGTCTGCATGCTGGTGGGGGTGACGCTGCTCATCGGTTCCTTCCGCGCCACCCTGGAAACCTGGATCGCCGGCTACGTGCGGGCCGACATCTACGTCAGCACGAAGTCCTGGACCCGCGCCGGCCGCGAGGCCTTTCTCACCCCCGGGCTGGTCGAAGAGTTGACCACCCTGCCCGGCGTGCGCTCGTCGGCCCTGCTGCGCCGGTTCCCGGTGATGTCCGGTGAGCGGAAGATCATGCTCAGCGGGATAAGCTTCGACCTGGAGAACAGCGACTACATCCTGCCGCTGAAAAGCGGCGACTCGCGGGAGGCGCTGCGCCGGGTGCGGGACGAAGACGCGACAATCATCACCGAACCGCTGGCCCTCAAGACCGGTCTGGGTCCGGGTGACACGCTGACCATCACCGGCCCGGACGGCGAGGTGCACTTCACCATTGCCGGGGTGAGCCGGGACTACAGCACGGAGAGCGGGATGGCCTACTTCTCGATGCAAACGGTGGACCGCTTCTTCGGGCCGGGCCAGGTGAACAGCGTGGGGCTCTACCTCAAGAAGGGCCTCGCTCCGGATGAAGCCGCGGACGGTCTCCGCGCACGCTACGAGCAGCTGCCGCTGGAGGTCCGCAGCAGCCGCGACATCCGTGATGGCGTGCTGCAGCTGTTCGACCAGACCTTTGCCGTGACCCGGCTGCTCCAGGTGATGGCCCTGCTCACCGCGGCCTGCGGCATCGCCCTGAGCCTGCTGGTCCAGGCCCGGGAACGGATCTCCGAACTGGCCCTCTACCGCTGCCTGGGCGCCGGGCGGGGACAGATCTTCCGCCTCTTTCTCGGCGAGGGCCTGGCCGCCGGGCTCCTCGGCACCCTGCTCGGCGCCGCGGGAGGAGTGCTGCTGGCCCTGATCCTGATCTACGTCATCAACCCGGCCTACTTCGGCTGGACCATCCAGCCCCACTGGCCCTGGCCGGCCCTGCTGCGCCAGGCCGCGGGCATCATGGCCGCGGCCCTGGCCGCCAGTGTGTATCCCGCGCTGCGCGGCAGCCGGACACCGGCCCGGGAACTGAGCCGGGAGGATCTGTAGGATGCGTAGACGGTACACCAGCGTATTGATCATCCTGCTCCTGTTGTCCGCGTCATCGAACGCAGGTGACTGGGCCCCGGTGACCCCCGCCGGCCGCCAGTGGTCCTTCCCTGCCGACCACCGGTCCCACCCGGAGTACAAGACCGAGTGGTGGTATCTCACCGGACAGTTGGAGGCGGCTGACGATCCCGGCCGGCGCTTCGGCTACCAGTTCACCTTTTTCCGGGTGGGACTGCTGCCCGAGCGGCCGAACCTGGATTCGCTCTGGGCCGCCGGCGGCCTGATCATGGGTCACGCCTCGATCACCGACGCGGCCAACGGCAAGCACTGGTTCAGCGAAGTGCTCTGGCGGGACTCACCGCTCTTCGGCGGTTTCGGCGGTGCTTCGGGCGCGGAGATCGCAACCTGTATGGGCCCCGCCGGAACCTCGGCCTGGTGGTCGCTGGACGCGGAGGGGGATGGTTTCAGGATCCGAATGGAGGACCGCCGGCAGGAGATGGCTCTGGAGCTGCTGGTCACGGCGGAGAAGCCGATGGTCTTCCAGGGACCGGGCGGCGTGAGCCGCAAGGGGGAGAACCCCGGCGCGGCCAGTTATTACTACAGCTTCACCCGGATGGCGACCAGGGGCGCCATCAGCAGCGGCGGCGCATCGCTGGAGGTCAACGGCGCCAGCTGGATGGACCGCGAGTTTTTCAGCAGCGAACTGACCGGCAGCCAGACCGGCTGGGACTGGTTCTCGATCCAGCTGGAGGACGGCCGCGAGCTGATGCTCTACCAGCTGCGCAACAGCGACGGCACACCGGCCTTTGGCCGGGGGACCATGATCCCGGCGCAGGGCGATCCCGTCTACCTCGAGATGAGTAAAGATTGGGAGCTGAAGGCCACCGGCAACTGGGAGAGCCCGGAGACCGGCATCTCCTACCCCTCGGGCTGGGAGCTGATAATGGATGACCAGGGTGGACCCGGCACACTGCGCCTGACCATCGCCCCGATCATCCCGAACCAGGAAAATGTCAGCCGCCGTTCGGGTCTGGCCTACTGGGAGGGAGCGGTGACCGTGCACCCCGCCGGCGCTGATCCCGGCTCGCCTCCCGTGGGCCGCGGGTACGCTGAACTGACCGGGTATGGCGAGAACAACCGGCCTCCGGTCTGAGAATGCCGCCAATCTGTAAAACTCCACGAAACGCTAAACCATTTCCCATTTCCTGTCGATAGTTTCTGTGAAGGGACATAAGTATCCCTTGACACAAAAAAAACGACGAGAAGGGGAGAACAATGAACAGGAAACCGATCCGGCGAGTGACAACGCTGATCCTCTTCATTCTGCCATTATGTGCGGCCGGATTCGCCGGCCCGGACAACGGGCCGGGAACACCTGTCGACCCGTGGTTTTCCATGGAGACCATGATCGATGACGGCATGGCGAGCATCGACCGGTCGGTGATCAACGGTCCGCCCGAGCCGCCGGCCGGCTATCACCGCCCCACGGTTCAGCTTCCCGAATCGAACGCCCACCGTGGACTGGTCACCCTTTCCGTCCCGGCCTACAGCTGGTCCTTCGGCTGCTCGGCCACTTCGGCGGCGATGATCGCCGCCTACTACGACCGCATCGCCTACCCCGACATCTACACCGGGCCGACCAATGGCGGGATCATGCCGATCGACAACAGTTCCTGGCCCACCTGGGTGGACGGCAACGGCGACACCCGGGCCCAGTGCCCGTTGAGCGCCACGCACAGCGGTCTGGACGGCCGGGCTTCCCTCGGTCACGTGGACGATTACTGGAATTACTACAACCAGCCGGGCCCCGACCCGTACGACGGAAACTGGACCGAGCACACCGCGGAAGGCTGTACCGGCGACTACATGAAGACGAACAAGTGGTTTTCCGCCGAGGGATTCAATGTGGACGGCGGCACCACCTTCTACAACTTCACCGATGGCGCCCCGCTCCCCGCCGCCCAGATGGAATTTTACGGCATTCACATTCATGACGGAGGGTATGGCATTAAGCTCTTTTACGAATCGCGGGGCTACAGCGTGGACACGATGTTCAACCAGTATATCTACGGCTACGAAGGCAACACCCAGGGGTTCACCTGGGCCCAGTATATGGCCGAGATCGACGCCGGCCGGCCGGTGATGATCCACGTGACCGGTCACACCATGGTGGGCGTGGGCTACGACGACACCTCGGGCCAGCTGATGTACATCAACGACACCTGGGACTACGGCACCCACACCATGACCTGGGGCGGCAGCTACTCCGGCATGACCCACTACGCGGTGACCATCGTCCAGCTGGGGCTGACCACGCTGGTGGAGCTGACGTCCTTCACGGCCAGGTCTTCCGCCGCCGGGGTTCTGCTGGAATGGGAGACCGCCGCCGAACTGGACAACGCCGGCTTCAATATCTGGCGCTGCGAAACGAAAGAAGGGCAGTACAAGCGGATAAACAAGCAACTGATCCCGGCTGAGGGGGGGGTGAGTTGGGGCGCGGCATACGAGTTCACCGACAACCGGGTGACCGCCGGACGGACCTACTATTACAAGCTGGAGGACGTCAACTTTGCCGGTGACGGCACCCTCCACGGCCCGGTCTCGGTCAAGGTAGGGACTCCTGGAGCTATGGTGGCTCGCGCGGGAAACTGACCCGCCCGCACTTTCCCGCCGAACCCGATCGTTGCATAATACGATTGCCAGAACGCGTGAAGCCGCATCATCGAGCCGTCCGGGCTCCACGTCACCATGCACCGATCGGGCAACGATGAACACCGCGGATACAACGGCCGTCCAATTCCCTGACTATCGACCGCCCCGCCTGCTGGGCAACGGTCACCTGCAGACGGTCTATCCCACCCTCTTCCGCCGCCTCGCTCCCGAGCACTACCGCCGGGAGCGGCTGGAGACCGACGACGGCGACTTCCTCGATCTCGACTGGTCGGAGACCGGCTGCAGCCGCCGGTTGGCGATCATCTCCCACGGGCTGGAAGGCCACTCGCACCGCGCCTACGTGCTGGGCATGGTCCGGGCGCTGAACCGTGCCGGCTGGGACACCCTGTCCTGGAACCAGCGCTCCTGCAGCGGCGAGCCGAACCGGACCTTCCGCCTCTACCACAACGGTAGCACCGACGACCTGCAGCGGGTGATCGACCGGGTGAAACAGACCGGGAGCTACGACGAGGTGGCGCTGCTGGGCTTCAGCCTCGGGGGCAATATCACCCTGCTGCATCTCGGCCGGCAGGGAGAGCGGATCGACCCGCTGGTCAGGAAGGCGGTGGCCTTCTCGGTCCCCTGTGACCTGAAATCAGGCGCCGAAAAGATGACCCGCTGGTCGAACCGGATGTATATGAAACGATTCCTGGTGGATCTGCACCGCAAGGTGCGCTGGAAGATGGAACAATTCCCCGGCCGGATCGACGACCGGGGTTACGGCCGGATCAAGGATTTTCAGGGATTCGATGATCGCTATACCGCACCGGTTCACGGCTTCCGTGATGCCGAGGACTACTGGGCGCGCTGCAGCTGCAAACCACACATCCCCGGGGATCACCGTCCCGACCCTGATCGTCAGCGCCAAAAACGATCCGATACTTTCCCCGCAATGCTACCCGGTGGAGGAAGCCGCGGCCAACCCGATGGTGACCCTGCTGCTGCCGGAATTCGGGGGCCACGTGGGTTTCGTGGAGTTCAACGGGGAAGGGCTCTACTGGTCGGAAAAGGTGGCGGTGCGGTTTCTCTGACCCGCGTCCGGGTTGGCGAAGATGAAGGTTTCTTCCAGGTCGACTAGAACTCCACCCGCGAAGCCCGGGTCAGCCGGGCAAAGCGGACCCCGCGCAGGCCCCCGATCTCGATGGCGATCTTCTCGATTTCCGGCGGGCGGCCCTTGATGATGATCGTCTCCAGGCAATTGTGGTGATCCATGTGCACGTGGGTCGAGCAGAGGATGTTCACGTGGTGCTGGTGCTGGGCATGGATCACCTTCTCCGCCAGGTCTTTTTGATGGTGGTCGAAGACGATCACCAGCACCCCCACCACGTCCTGGCCCTCGTCCTCCCACTTCTCCTCGACGATCTTTTCCCGGATCAGGTCGCGGACCAGTTCCGACCGCGAAGCGTACCCCCGGCTGACCACCCGGCGGTCCAGCTCGCCGAGGAGCTTCCCGGGAAGCGATACGCTGAACCGGATCGCGCTGTCACTGGTGTTCATCACTCACCCCCTTCAGGCAGCAGTTTGATGCAGGTCACTTCGTTGCGCGTCCCCAACCTGAGCGGCGGCCCCCAGGTGCCGGTGCCCGGCGAGACATAGGTGGCTTTCCCACCCTCCCGGTAGAGCCCGGAGAGCAGCCGATAGCGCAGCCGGACCACCAGGTTGAAGGGGATGATCTGCCCCGCGTGGGTGTGCCCCGAAAGTTCGAGGTCGATGGGGTAGCGCTCCCAGTGCGGGAAATCGAGCGGGGCGTGGGAGAGCAGGATGGTGAACGGGCCCTCGCTGATCGGCAGCCGGCCGAGCACGTCCCCTTCCTTGCGCTCCCCCTCGAAACCGGGGTAGTCCAGCCCCACCAGCTGCAGCCGGCCGTCCACCTGAACCACTTCGTCCTCCAGCAGGGTGAAGGGGGTGACGGCGAGCAGGTCCAGCGCTTCGCGCCGGGGCAGGAACTTGTCGTGGTTGCCCCAGATGAAATATCCCGGCGCGTTCAGGCCGTTGAAGCCCCGCAGCATTTCGGGCTGGACACCCCGCTCCAGCAGGTCGCCGGTGACCAGCACCAGGTCGGGGTTCACCGAATTGGCCAGCTCCACCAGCCGGTTGACGTATCCGGCGCCGTGCACCGGGCCGAGGTGCAGGTCGCTGATCTGGACCAGGGTCAGCGGGGCGGTGAGTTTCGGCGAGGTCAGTTCCACGGTCCTGACCCGCACCGTCATCGCGTTAACCAGGGCGGCGACCACGTAGACCGCGGTGACGGCGAAGACCGCCCAGCGGGAAACCGGACCGGGGATGGGCCGCCAGAACCCCACGGACCACTGGACGAGGCCCCAGGCGAGCAGCACGGAGAAGAGGATGAAAAGCAGGCCGAGGTAGGTCTCGGTGGCCACCCGCCAGGCGCGGATCAGCGGGTTCCAGCCGCCGCGCATGGTGATGGTCAGCACCAGCACCACGTTGAGCAGCACCGCCGTGAACCAGAGCAGCAGTGGTTTCCAGCGGAAGGCCTGCTCGAAGAGGCTGCTCAGCCGCCAGCCGGCAAAGAGGTGCATCAGGAAAAAGATGCCGATGGGGATGAGGATCAGGAAAGAGCGCATCGCGGCCTCACTTCCACTGGTGCACGTGGTAGTGGCGGTGCTCCACTCCCTCGTGCCGGTGACGGTGGCTGTGCACCAGGTTGGCTTCGATCAGTTTCTCCCGGTCGCCCAGCAGGTCGGCGAGCCGGCCGTCGTAGATCAGCCGGTGGCCCTCGGAGAGGACCAGGGTGCGCTCCCCCAGCTCGGCGCCGAGGCTCAGGTTGTGGGTCGTGACCAGGGTGGTCACCGGCAGTTCCTGGAGGAAGTCCACCAGCCAGCCGGTGCTCCGCGGATCGAGGTTGGCCGTGGGTTCGTCGAGCAGCAGCAGTTCGGGTTCCAGCACCAGCAGCGCGGCCAGGCAGACCTTCTGCTTCTCGCCGCCGCTCAGCTCGAACGGCGGCCGCTGGAGGAACTTCTCCACGCCCACCTGGACGGCCCAGTGCCGCACCCGGTCGTCCAGGTCTTCCAGGCCCAGCTGCCGCGGGCCGAAGGCGATCTCGTCAAAGACGGTGGGATTGAAGATCATCGCCTCCGGGCTCTGGAAGAGCAGCACCGACTCGCGGCGGAAGGAGCGGCTGAAGTCCTTGCCCTTCATCGCTCGTGCCGTGATCTCCCGGCCCTTGTAGCGCCAGCGGCCGCGGGTGGGGAAGATCAGCCCGTTGAGGATCTTGAGCAGGGTCGACTTGCCGCTGCCGTTGACCCCCAGCAGCACCACTTTCTCGCCGGGCGAGATGGTGAAGGAGACATCCTCCAGCACGGTGCTTTTGCCAAAATCGTGCCCCAGCCGGTCAAGCTCAATCATTGAAAAACCCCCTCGAGGTCATGGCCTGGGCAATTTCGCCGGCGTCGCTCACTGACTTGTGCAGGAAAAAGGCCGCGGTGGCCGCGCCGTGGCGATAGAGGTCCCGCAGGCCGGGACGGACGATGCTGCGGCTGCGGAAGGCGTGGCGGAACTCGCCGAAGAGCCGGCGCATGGTCAGCACCTGGCTGTAGCAGAGCGTGGTGAGGTAGAGCAGCGAACGGGACACGGCAAAGGCGCGGAAGGGGTTGAACCGCTCGGCAAGCAGGAAGGTCAGCGCGGTGAGCAGGAAAACCCGCAGATTGATCAGCAGCACGTAGTGGCCGGAGAAGTTGCCCTGCCAGAGGGAGAGGGCTGTGTAGGAGATGGTGACCACGCTATTGAAGAGCAGGATGGCCATCGCGGTCCGCTTGAGCAACCGCGGCAGCCGGCGGCCGGCGAGCAGCGCCACCGTGGCCAGGCCCGCACCGAGGAAGCGCAGGTCGTGGATCGAGGTGGCCAGCAGCACCGCGGCGAAGTAGGCCAGCAGCATCACGCGGTCTTTCATGGCCGCACCCCTTGCTTGAGACGGTCCACCATGCGGTAGACCAGCACGGTGAGCAGGGCCTCACCCACCCCGAGGATCGCGTGGGGGATGAGCAACGCCGGCAGAGTCACCCGCGGCCCGTAGGGGAAGAAGAGCGGCGTGCCGTCGGGCGCGCTGGCGATCAGCGGCTGAAGGCCGAGGGCCAGGGCCACCAGTACCGCCGGCACCAGCACCGAGAGCCAGGCCGCCAGGGCCAGGGCCGCGGTCTCGTTCCACCGCCGCAGCAGGCGGAAGGTGGACCAGGCGGTGGCCCCCCCGACCAGACCCATGGCCAGGGCGTTGAGCGGCAGGGAGGTGATCCCGCCGGTGCCGAAGAGCAGCGCCTGGATCAGCAGCACCAGGGAGACGGCGAGAAAGGCGGCCCAGACACCGAAGATCACCGCCAGCAGGCAGATACCGGTGGCGTGCACCGAACTGCCGCCGGGCAGGGGGACAGTCACCATCATCAGGATGAAGCTGAGCGCGGCCAGCACGGCCAGCCAGGGGATGGTCTTCTCGTCGAGGGTGCGGCGCATCCGCCTGAGGCCCCAGGCCCAGAGCCCGGCCGACACCGCGTAGAGCGGGAGATACATCTTCGGTGAGATGAAGCCGTCGGGGATGTGCACGTGGAACAGCTCCCGTAAGGATATGGTCAGCGCCGGCGGCGGGCGAACATCGAAAACAGACCGAAGAGCCCGAAAATGATGCCCACACCGGCAACGGGGAGGGCGTAGCGCTCGATGAAGTTCTTCTTCTCCGCGACCGCCACTTCCGAAGTCAATGTGCTCACGGCCGTCTTGTCAGGACCGGCCGGCGTGTCCGGACCGGCCGCCTCGTCAGGAGGTTCCACGCCATCCGGCTCGATGACCTTCGCTGCCGCCGGGCCCGCCTCAAAAGTGAAGTCGGCTCCGTGGCCGTCCGCGGAGAAGACCTTGACCCGCCAGACGCCGCCATGGTCAGGCAGAAAGACGATCCGGCCCTCGCCGTCGGTCTTCCCTGACTGATACGGCGTCTCGCCGTCCCCGGCAAAGATATCGTAGCGGTCAAAAGCCAGTGGTGACCCGTTCCCGTAAGCCAGGCTCACCACGACCGCTTCCCCCCGGGTCACTTCATGATGAACGTGGTGTGCCGGAACCGGCAGCGAGAACATGAACAGGACAAGAGTCAGGGCCAGAACAGGGATCGCTGTCGGCAGGCGTTTCCTCATCGATTCATCTCCACAAAATTATTACAAATAATTAAAACGTAACACTGTCATCATAGACCCGGCCCCGCAGACCGTCAACAGATGTTTGTCTGGACGAACCTGACAATATGAGGATATATTCAGGAAATTGAGTTCCTGAAAGCAGATTCAAAAACCTCTGCCAGCAAAGCATTCGGGCCCCAGCGGAGGTCTGACCAGGGAGGTCTCGGCATGAACTACCCGATCTGGGATCAGCCCGCGTCCGGGCTGATCATCGCCTTCATATCCGTATTCCACGTCTTCATCTCCCACTTCGCCGTGGGCGGCGGCCTGTTCCTGGTGCTCGCCGAGCGCAAGGCGCGGAAGTCCGGCGACGCGGAACTTCTCGACTACACCCGGCGTCACACCCGCTTCTTCATGCTGGTCACCCTGGTGCTCGGGGCCATCACCGGTGTGGCCATCTGGTTCGCCATCGGCCTGGTCCACCCCTCGGGCACCTCGGCCCTGATCAACACCTTTGTCTGGGCCTGGGGCATGGAGTGGACCTTCTTCCTCGTGGAAGTGGCGGCGGCCATGGTCTACTACTACGGCTGGGACCGCCTGGAAGCCGGAACTCACGAGGCGGTGGGCTGGATCTACTTCATCGCCGCCTGGGTCAGCATGGTGATCATCAATGGCATCATCTCCTTCCAGCTGACACCGGGCCAGTGGGTCACCAGCCGCGGTTTCCTCGACGGCCTGCTCAATCCCACCTACTGGCCCTCGCTGGTGGCCCGGACAGCTGTTGCCATCGGCCTGGCCGGGATCTATGCCCTGCTGACCAACGCCCGCTCCCGGGACCTGGCATTCAAGAAGCGAATGGCCCGCTGGGCCGGCCTCAAGTGGGTATTGCCGATGGTGGTGGCTATTCCACTTTCCCTTGTCTGGTATCTGCAGAGCGCCATCGGGGCCGGCATTCTGGCCGGCCGGATCTTCGGCGCCGGCGGTGAGAGCGTGGGGGCGGTCATCGCTTCCATCTTTTCCGGCAGCAGCGGCTCCGGATACCCGATCCTGCAGAACGGGGCCACGGTCTGTCTGGCGGCCTCGGCCGGAGCGGCACTGCTGCTGCTCTTCATCGCACTCATCCGCCCGGCCGGCTACGGCCTGTCCAGTGCGGTGGGCCTGTTGATCCTCGGCCAGCTGGCTTTTGCCGGCGGCGAGTGGGTCCGCGAGGACCTGCGCAAACCCTATGTCATCGGTCAGTATATGTTCGTCAACAGCGTGCGGCTGCCCGCCGCCCAGGGAGCACCGGGGGCGCCGGCCGGCATGGAGCAATACGCCGCCGACCGGTTCTCCCTCCCCGAACTGAACAAGACCGGTGTGCTGAGCGCCTCGCTCTGGAATCGGGCGCCGCAGGGATTTGACCCCCTGGCCGGACCTGACTCGTCACGCACCCCGGAAGAGCGGGCCGATCTGGAAGCCAGGGCCGGCGAGCTTCTCTTTCGCCAGCTCTGCACCGCCTGTCACACCGTGGACGGTTACCTGGCCCTGCGGCCGCTGGTGGAGGGGAAATCGGCCGCGGGCCTGGAAAACGTGCTGGACACCCTGGCCCTGCCGGTGGATGCCTCGGGAGAGCCGACTGGATGGGATGACCCCGAACTGCGGCTCAAGACACGCCGCGGCTTCCGCATGCCGCCATTCAGCGGCACCGCCGCCGAGAAGCGGGCGCTGTCCGTCTGGCTCGCCCGGCTGGGCGGCGACCCGCTGGCCGGAGTGGAAACGGCACCGGCAGCGAGCGGGCCGGACGGCGTGATGATCTTCGAGGAGAATTGCGCGATCTGCCACGAACCGGACAGCGACCTGGAAATCGAGAGCCTCATCGAGGGCTACTCCGAGGATCAGCTCTACGAGGCCATCGGCATGCTCGAGGAACTGAGTGACGAGATGTTCCCCTTCGAGGGGACCGACGAAGAGCGGAGGGCCCTGGCCGGCCACCTGGCCGCTTTCACCGGAAAGGAGGCGGAGTGATGGACAGCCTGCTGAGCGTGATCATTCCCCATCCCGACCCGCTGCCCCTCTCCGCTCCGCCGGCGCTGGTCTGGTTTCTTCTGCTGCTGACCTTTTTCCTCCACCTGCTGCCGATGAATTTCATTCTGGGCGGGTCGATCATCTCCGCCCTGCTGGGCCGCAAGAAAGACGTCCCGCGTGAGGAACTGCGCTCCTTTCTCGCCAAGGCCATGCCGCCGATGGTGGCCGCCGCGGTGAGCTTCGGGGTGGCTCCCCTGCTGCTGACCCAGGTGCTCTTCGGCCGGCTCTTTTTCAGTTCTTCGGTGCTGATGGCCTGGTACTGGCTCAGCGTGATTCCGATCCTGATCCTGGCCTATTACGGCACCTACCTGGCCGCGTTCAAAGGCCAGCGGCTGGGCCGGGCACGGCCGTGGGTCACCGGGCTGGTCGCCCTGCTCTTCATGGCCATCGCCTTCATCTACACCAACAACATGAGCCTGATGCTCTCGCCCGAGCGGTTCGCCGAGCTGCACGGCGCATCCGCCGGCGGGGGCGAGCTAAACCTGGCCGACCCGACCCTGTTCCCCCGCTGGCTGCACATGGTGCTGGGAGCCGTGGCCGTGGCCGGGCTGGTGATCGCCGTCCATGGCGCGCGGCGGCTGGAGACCAGCCCGGAATCAGGGCGCTACGCGATCAAGCTGGGCAGCCATTGGTTCATGGCCGCCACGGTAATCAACATCGGCAGCGGCTGCTGGTGGCTGGTGGCCTTGCCGCGGGAGCTCATGCTCCGCTTCATGGGCGGCAGCCCGGTGGCCAGCGGGGTTCTCATGCTGGGCATCGTGCTGGGTATCGGGTCGCTGGTGGTGGTGGAGGGCACCCGCAACGACAAGGCGCCGATGAAACGGCTGATGGTGGGAAGCGGCCTGCTGGCTTTGACCCTGGTGGCGATGATCCTGGCCCGGGACCAGATTCGCCGGGGGGCGCTGGCCGCGGCCGGCTACGAGATCCCGGCATGGGTCGAACCCCGCTGGGGTCAGCTGACCGTCTTTCTCCTGCTGCTGGCCGGCGCGGCGGTGACGATCATCTGGATGGTGCGCAAGCTGGCTGCGGGGAAAGAGACGAATTAGTGTCATGGTGAGGAGCCGTAGACGACGAAGCAATCTCCTGATCGCCGGCGCTGACTCGCAGGAGACTGCTTCGCTGCGCTTGCAGTGACCTATGCCGACTAATCCTCCAGTGCTCCGCGGACGGCGACAAACGGCAACAGCGCGCACTTGATGCGCACCGGGAATTTGGCCACCCCTTCCAGGGCCGCCACGTCGCCCAGTTCCTCCTCGTCCACCCCGTCCCGCTCGCCCTTGAGGAAGTGGGCCGCACTGGCGATGAGGGCCTTCGCTTCCTCGACTGTCTTGCCCTCCAGCAGTTCGGTGAGCATCGACGCCGAGGAGATGGAGATGGCGCACCCGTGCCCGTCGAAGACGATCTTCTCCACAACACCGTCCCGCAGCAGCATCTCGAAGCGCACCGAGTCGCCGCAGAGCGGGTTCCTGCCCTCGGCCACCTTGCCGCTGCCGGCGAGATTGCCGCGGTTCCGCGGGCGCCGGTAGTGGTCCATGATCACGCCGCGATACAGCCCTTCCAGTTGCTCCTCAGCATTCAGCATCCGTCCCGCTCCCAAAAATGGTGACTGTCACCAATTTATTTCCAGCAGTTTCACCGCAGAAACAAACGCATAAACAGGTGGCTGTCACCGTTTTATCTGGCATTGAAAAAGACCACGGTTTTCTCGAGGCCGGCGGTCAGCCGGTCGAGGTCCTCGCGGCTGTTGTAGAGGGCAAAGCTGGCCCGCACACAGCTTTCGAGGCCCAGGTGGCGCAGGGCCGGCTGGGAGCACATGTGGCCGGTGCGCACCGCCACCCCTTCAGCATCGAGCACACAGCCCACGTCGTGGGCATGGATCCCCGCCACGTTGAACGAAACCAGTCCGCTGCGGCTCGCGGGAATGGTTGGGCCATAGACGGTAACCCCGGGGATGGCGGCCAGCCGCTCCCGGGCCTCCCCGGCCAGTTCCATGTCGTGCCGCCGGACACGGGTCATGCCCACCCGCTCCAGGAACTCGATGGCCGCGCCAAGCCCGACCACCCCGCCGATATTCGGCGTACCGGCCTCCAGCCGGGCCGGCAGCTCGGCCCAGGTGGACTGCTCGAACCACACCTCCTCGATCATATCCCCGCCGCCCAGAAACGGCTCGAAGCGCTCGAGCAGATCGTAGCGTCCCCAGAGAAAACCGGTGCCGGTGGGACCGAACATCTTGTGCCCCGACACGGCATAGAGATCGCATCCCAGTTCAAGAACGTCCACCGGCATGTGACCCACCGCCTGGGCCCCGTCCACCAGCAGCAGCGCCCCCACCCGGTGGGCCGCCTCGGCCGCCATCCGGATGTCGCTGACCGAACCGAGCAGGTTCGAGACGTGGGTCATCCCCACCAGGCGGGTCCGCGGCCCGATGGCCCGGGCCAGCGCCTCCTCGCTGATGGTTCCCTCCCGGTCCGGCTTCAGTTCCACCAGTTTCGCGCCGGTGCGGGCGGCCACCAGCTGCCAGGGCACCAGGTTGGAGTGGTGCTCCAGGGTGGTGAGCACCACCTCGTCCCCCGGCTGCAGGTGGGGCAGGCCCCAGGAGTGAGCCGCCAGGTTCAGCGCCTCGGTGGCCCCGCGGCAGAAGATGATTTCCTCGGGACGGCCGGCACCGACAAAACGGGCCGCGGCGGCGCGCACCGCTTCGAAACGGTCGGTGGCCTCCATGCTCAGCCGGTGGATCCCGCGGTGGATGTTGGCGTTCTGCTCACGATAGAAGCGGGCCTCGGCCTCGATCACCTCTTCCGGTTTCTGGGTCGTGGCCGCGTTGTCGAGATAGCAGCGGCCGCGCTGATGCTCACGGCGGATCAGCGGGAACACCACCGACGGCACCAGGGCATGGCCCTCGGTCACCGACCGGGGCGCCGCGGCGGCGGCCACTCCCCCGCCCATGCTGGCGCTGGCCTGGTTCATCCCTCCACTTCCTCCAACACCAGGTGATCGGTGCCGGCCTCCGTCTCACCCAAACGGCGTCCCGAGACCCAGAGCGGGTCGGCCAGCCACCCCTGGGTGCTGACCAGCACGCGTCCCTCGCGAACTTCCACCGGGAGCGACACCACGTTGGCCACGGCCTGAAGGCTGAGCACCTCGCCGGTGGTGATGTCGAAGTGCGCCCCGTGCCGCGGACAGGCCACGGCATTTCCCTTCACTTCCCCACCGCTCAGCGGGGCCATGGCGTGACTGCAGCAATCTTCCAATGCGTGGAACTTCCCGCCCAGCCGGAACAGGGCCACCGGGTTCCCTTCGACCAGGACCCGCTTGCCCCGCCCGATTGGAAAACTCTCCACCGCACCCACGTCCACCATCCCCGGTTTCCTGCCGTTCTCGCTCATCGTCATCTCCACTCGTTGTGTTCCGCCGCCCTCATTCCGACGGGTCATAGGGTTGAATGTTATCGATCACCGCCCCGCGCACCGTCTCGAACAGCTCCTCGGTCAGCGGGTTCCACTCTCCACCACCCAGACACACGCGGCGGATGAAGCCTTCGGCCACCAGATCCCGGGCCTGTGAGCGGGGGATGCCACGCGAGGTGATGTAGAACAGTTCCTCCTCGCTGAGCCGGCCCACGGTGGACCCGTGGCTGCACTTGACGTCGTCGGTGAGGATTTCCAGTTTGGGTATCGCCTCAGCGGTGGGCCCTCGCTCCAGCAGCAGGTTATCGTTCTTCTGGTAGGCGTCCCCCCGCAGCGCCCCCTGGTCCATGCCGATCAGGCCGCGGTAGATGGAGCTGGACCGGCCGCGGAGCAGGGTGCCGAAAACGATGGTGCTCCTGGTGTCCGGCGCGACATGGCGCTGCACCGTCCGGTGATCGAGGTGCCGGCGGCCCCGGCCCACACCGATGCCGATGATCCGGCTTTCCGCACCGGAACCGGCCAGGGTGACCTCAATCTCCGCCCGTACCATCCGGCCCCCGGCGCTGCCCAGATACCAGCGAAGCCGGCCCCCGGCAGCCACCCGGGCCACGGCGGTGTGGCAACTGCTGGCCCCCTGGTCCTGGTCGATGAGGGTCAGGATATCCAGTTGCGCTCCCGGCCCCACCACCACTTCGGTGACACTGCAGCAGACGCCTGCCCGATCATCACTCCATGAACCGCTGAAGCTCTCCACCAGCGACCCGCGGCTGCCCTCTTCCAGCACCACCAGGTTGTGGGGGAAGTGTGCCGCCTCGCCGCCCGAAGGCTGCCAGGCCACTCGGGCCGTGCCCTTCATCTCCACGTCCCGGGGCAGGTGGAAGAACGCTCCCCCGCTGAGGCAGGCGGCGTTCAGCGCGGCCAGCGGCGGCGCCGTCTGCGGGTCAAAGCCCGCAAAGAGGTTGTCCTGCAGGAGGTCCGGCTTGCGCTTAACCGCTTCGCCCAACGGCAGCATCGTCACCTCCCCGGGCCCGCTGCACTGGGTGGGCGAGGGGGAGAGGTGGATTCCGGACGCGGCCAGCCGGGCGGACGGGCCCGCGCCGGCCCGGATCACCGTGGAACGGTCCAGGCCGAAGTCCCGCAGGTCGGTGCCGCGCCAGTCCTCTTCGAAGGGCGCGGGCAACCCGGTCTCCCGAAAACGGCGGAGGAACGCGGCCCTCATCTTGAGCAGCCAGTGCGGTTCGCCCGCCTCACGGGAACCAGCCAGCAGCAGTTCGGGCTTCAGTGACCCCACGGTGCAGCGTTCACTGCTCTCCACCTTTTTCACATTGTTCATCTGCTCAGCCAACGGATCCCTCCATCTCCATTTCCACGAGCCGGTTCAGCTCCACCGCATATTCCATGGGCAGCTCCTTGACGATCGGCTCGATAAAACCGTTGACGATCATCAGCGCCGCCTCCGCCTCGCTCAGCCCGCGGCTGGTGAGATAGAAGAGTTGCTCCTCACCCACCCGGCTCACCGTGGCCTCGTGCTCGATGTTGCTCTCCTCCTCGCGGACATCCATGTAGGGATAGGTGTCGCTGCGCGCCTCCGGCCCCAGGATCAGCGCATCGCAGCGCACCGAGGATCTGGCGCCCACGGCGCCCGGCTCCACCTGGACCAGGCCGCGGTAGCCGGCCCGGCCCTTGCCCTTGCTGATCGACTTGGAGACCACCGAGGAGGTGGTGTCCGGGGCGGCGTGAATCACCTTGGCCCCGGCGTCGATATACTGGCCGTCATTGGCCATGGCCACGGAGAGGATCTCGGCGTGAGCCCCCCGCCCGAGGAGGTAGACCGAGGGGTATTTCATGGTCACCTTGCTGCCCAGGTTGCCGTCCACCCACTCCACGGTGGAACCCTCGTACGCCGCGGCCCGCTTGGTCACCAGGTTGTAGACGTTGTGCGACCAGTTCTGGATCGTGGTGTAGCGCACCCGGGAGCCGGGAAGGGCGATCACTTCCACCACCGCGGCGTGCAGCGAGTCGCTGGAATAGGTGGGCGCGGTGCAGCCCTCCACGTAGTGCAGGGTCGACCCCGGACCGCCGATGATCATCGTCCGCTCGAACTGGCCCATGTCCCGGGCGTTGATCCGGAAGTAGGCCTGCAGCGGGACATCCACCGTGACCCCGGCCGGAACGTAGACAAAGCTGCCCCCGCTCCAGACCGCGGTGTTCAGCGCGGCGAACTTGTTGTCACCGGCCGGGATGATGGCACCGAAGTACTGCTTGACGATCTCCGGCCGTTCCCGCAGGGCGGTGTCCATGTCGGTGAAGACCACGCCCTTCTCCACCCACTCCCGCTTCAGGTTGTGATACACCGTCTCCGACTCATACTGCGCCCCCACTCCGGCCAACCACTTCTTCTCCGCCTCGGGGATGCCCAGCCGGTCGAAGGTCTTCTTGATCTTCTCCGGCACGTCGTCCCAGGAGCGCTCTTCCTGCTCGCTGGGTTTGATGTAATACGTGATGCGGTCGAAGTCGATGTCGCTGAGGTCGGCCCCCCAACGGGGCATCGGTTTGCGCTGAAAAAGCTTCAGGCCCTCCAGCCGTTTCTCCAGCATCCACTCCGGTTCGCCTTTGCGCCGCGAGATATCCTCCACCAGATCCCGGGACAGGCCCTTCGGCGCCCGGTAGACGTAGTCCTCGGGGTCGTGAAAACCGAAGCGGTACTCATCTTTTGCAGCGTCGGTCATTCCGGCTGCCGGCGGCGGCGCCACGACCGGAACACCTGCGGTGCCTGCTCTGTCGATAGTCGGTATGTTGTCCATCACACGGATACCTCACGGCCCACCACCGCCTCGTAGCCGCCGGCTTCGAGGACGTTGGCCAGCTCCATCCCGGGGGAAGAACGGACGATCTCACCGCCGCTCATGATGTGCACCATGTCCGGCGGCAAATGGTCCAGCAGCCGGCGGTAGTGGGTGATCACCAGCACGCCCATGCCCGAGGCCACCATCTCGCCGATCCCCCGGGCCACCGCCACCAGGGCGTCGATGTCCAGCCCGGAGTCGATCTCGTCAAGGATGGCGAACTTCGGTTCGAGCATCCGCATCTGCAGCACCTCGGTCCGCTTCTTCTCCCCGCCGGAGAATCCCTCGTTGAGATAGCGCCCGGCAAAGGCGCCATCCATGCCGATGAGCTTCAACTCCGATTTCAGCTTGCGGTCGAACTTCATTCCGGAGAGATCCTCCAGACCCAGCTCCCGCCGCGCGGTGCGCACAAAATCGGACATCGGCACCCCGGGGATCTCGGCCGGGGACTGCATGGCCAGGAACAGCCCCGCCTTGGCCCGCTCGCTGGGGCTGAGGTCGAACAGTTCGGTGTGGCCGATGCGGGCCGACCCCTCCACGTTCTCGTATCGCGGGTGGCCCATCAGGGCCAGCGCCAGAGAGCTTTTCCCGGTGCCGTTGGGCCCCATCAGGGCGTGGATCTCACCGGGTTTGATCGTCATCGATACGCCCCGGACGATCCGCTTGCCCTCAACCCGGACATAGACGCTGTCCAGGACAAGATTCCCTTTTGACAGTTTCTTTTTCATCTTCCTGTTTCCTCTTTCACCCTCTATGCCACGGCCGTACGCCCGGGGGCTCGAAACCACCGCAGCCCGTTGCCCGGTCATCATAGCATATTATCGATTAAATTTATCGATCTTTATTGTGGACGAAACGGCCACCCGGTAGAAAGGCGAAAACTACTTCTTCATAACCGGTTGCCCGGCCGGGGCCGCTCCAGCGGGAAGGAAGGCGATGTTGATCCCGTCCCAGGACAGCACCGGCGGATTGGCGGGAGGGTTCCTGGGGTTCCGCCGGATGGCCGGGCCCTGCGGGCCGCGGACATGAAGTAGACATTGAGGACCCTGGACTGGCCCAGGGTCCTTCCCGTCGCCCGGATATGCGTCAGTTATCCAGGTAGCCGAGGGCTTTCAGCTGCCCCAACTGCGTGGCATCCAGGCTCTGGCCGGTCGCAGACTTCACGCCTGCCGCTTCGCCAAGGTAGCGGTCGAGCCGCTCGATCAAACTGACCGCCACCCGGTCATCAGCCTTGAAGAGGTTCTCCTGCTCATACGGGTCGCCCGCCAGGTCGAACATTTTGTACTGACCTTTGATTGCATCAAAAATGAGTTTCATGTCCTTGAAACGGAGCGAACTGATCATCTTGAGTTCGGCATTCGGCCTGGCATACGGGGCTCTTTCACTGTAGGCGTCCCCGCCGGCGGGCGGCGTTGCCTCGCCCTTCATCCACGGCACGAGGGATCGCCCCGCCAGATTGTCATCGACGGCCAGGCCCGCCAGATCGCAGATGGTCGGCGCCAGGTCCACCATGCGCACGATCCCGGGGGCCGGCACCCCCCGGCTCAGTTGCAGTTGGTCAGGGGCAAGAACGAACAGCGGGATGCGCACCTCTTCATCGTACAGCGTGTGATCGTGCGAATAGACGCCGTGTTCTCCGAACCCCTCGCCGTGGTCGGCGACAAAGATCACGATGGTCCGATCGAGGAGCCCGGCGCGATTCAGCCAGGCGCACACCCTGGCGATGTGGAAATCAGCCTGGGCGATCTCACCGTCATAGAGGGCGACCAGGTGCTGCTGCTCTGCTGCGGAGAGCTCGAACCCGGGCTGGCGGTGCAAGCGCCGGGTCACCTCGCCGCAGTCGCCCTGCTCGACAAATGGCCGAATGGTGTCCGCCCTGCCGGTCCGGCCGGGATGGAACGGCGCTTCCGGAATGTAAGGGCCGTGAGGATCCATGTAATGCAGGTAGAGAAAGAACGGGCGCCGGCCATGGCGCTCCAGCCAGGTCAGCGCCCGGTCGGTCAGCTCGCCGGCGCCGCGCTCCAGGCGGTTCCCGGGATGGTTGAGGAAGGAGTGAAACCCCTGGGCATACCCGTTTCCGGCGATGATGATCTTGTTGTCCGAAATGGCCCCGGTGACGTAGCCGTTGTCGCGGAACCGTTCGGCCAAGGTGTGCGCTTCATCGCCAAGCCGCAGGGAACGGTGCGAGCGAACGCCGTGGCGATACGGGTGCTGGCCGGTGACCAGCGAGGCCACGGCCGTCGCCGTCCAGTTGCTGGAGGATACGACCTCCTGGAACGCCGCCCCCCGGCGGGCCAGGCGGTCCAGGTGCGGTGTGTTGCGCACCGGGCAGCCGTAACCGCTCATGTGGTCGGCCCGCAGTGTGTCCACCAGCACGACCAGGACATTCGACGGTTGAGGCGCGGAAGGAAGGTGGACCCGCGGGTGAGCCCAGACCGCAAAGTCCCCCGAACCCGCCGGATCACCGCTCCCAAGCTCCTCGCTGGAGAAGCTCAACCTGACCAGTTCCCCGGCATGGCCGGCCAGGCTGATCTCATGGTCCTGCCAGCCCCGGTGGGCGGGGACGCGCAGCGGGTCGAGGATCTGGTCGAAGAGCAGCTGCGGCTCCCCGGTCGCCCCGCTCTCGATGAAGACACGAAAGCGGACCGGATTGCCGCCGTCGAGCCACCCCTTCCGGGAAACCCCCAGGCCGAACACCAGGGCCGGCCCCGCCCCGGCACCGGCGACCGCAGGCTCGATCTCCGGCAGGACCAGCGGGATGGAGCAGGGCTGGCCCGGCGGCATGCGCATGGCCGGACGCGTCTCGTCATCGATCGTCAGCATCCCCCCGTCGATACCGCCCTCGATCCGCAGCATCAGCTGCTCCTCCACCGAGAGCCCCTCCTCGAAGTTGATGGTATCGATCGTCACCCCGCTCTTGATGTTGCTGAACTCGATGCGCAGTGCCCCGATATACCCCCGCCACTTCGGGTGGTCCCCCACATCGATGCTGTAGATGTTATACCAGTCATCTCTCCGGAGCGGCACGCCCAGGCTCTGCTTCCGACTGAACGGCGCGTCAGGGCCACTGGCCCACTGCACCACGATCCGTCCGCCGGCCGCCGTACTGTGCCGCCGCATGCGAATCGTCACCCTTTGCACTCGCAGGCAGTCGAAATCGGGTTCGAGGCTGATCCGGAGCCGCTGATCCCGGGCGCTGGTGCGAAGTTTGCCGTTGCTCAGTTCCCAGAGGGTCATATCGGCCTGCCACCCTTCGAGCCCTTCCGGTTCCTGAAACCCGAATCGCCTCAGGATTGACCGGTTCTGGTCGAGGGCGCGGCGGCAGGCTTCGGAGCGCTGCGGATGCTCCGGGTCGGTGAGTTGCCGGAGTGCCGCCAGGTCGATGACCGACCCGCGGGTGGCCTTCTGCTGGGCCGGGCTGACCCCCGGCGGCCGCCGGCAGCTGTACGGCACGAGGCAAAGGCCGACCAGCGTGAACAGCGAGAGCAGCGAGAGCAGCGAAAAAAATCTGCGGTGGCGCATCGTGATGTTGTCGTACCTTTATCGGTGATGGCCTGCCGGACGCGTGCCTACTCCTCCAACGCGGTCTCCAGCACCTGGTCGATGGTGGAGAGGAGGTGAAACCTGATTCCCTCCTTGATGTGCCTGGGCAATTCGGTGAAATCTCGCTCGCAGAGCGCCGGGATGATGATCTCTTCCACGCCGGCGCGTTTGGCGGCGATCACTTTCTCCTTGATCCCGCCCACCGGCAGGACGCGGCCGGTGAGGGTCAGCTCGCCGGTCATCGAGAGCTTGCCCTTGACCTTGCGGCCCAGGGCCAGAGACATCAGCGCGGCGGCCATGGTGATCCCGGCCGAGGGACCGTCCTTGGGAGTGGCGCCGGCCGGCACGTGAAGGTGGATCGAGTGGGTGTCGAAGAAGTCCTCCCTGCCGCCGTAGCGTCCCACCAGGGTGCGGCAGAGGGTGTAGGCGATGGTGGTGGACTCCACCATCACGTCCCCCAGCTGCCCGGTCTGGCGGAACCCGCCCTTGGCCGACGGCACGGCCAGCGCCTCGATGTAGAGGGTGTCACCGCCCATGCGGGTCCAGGCCATGCCCAGGGCCACCCCGGGGCGCATCCGCCGCATCAGCATGTTATCCTCGAAGCGGGGCTGGCCCAGCAGCTTCTCCACGGTGCGCACGGTGACCGAGACCGGCTTCTTCTTCCCCCCGGCCACGCCGGTGGCCGCCTTGCGGCAGACGTTGGCGATCTCCCGCTCCAGGTTGCGCACCCCGGCCTCGCGCGCGTACCCGGTGATGATCTTCATCAGGCCGGCGTCGGTGAAATGGATGTCCTTCCTGGTGACGCCGTGGGCCTCCATCTGCTTGGGGATCAGGTACTGCCGGGCGATGTGCACCTTCTCCGCGGCGATATAGCCTGAAAGTTTGAGCACCTCCATGCGATCCAGCAGCGGCCCGGGGATGGTGTCCAGCACGTTGGCGGTGACGATGAACAGGATCCGCGAGAGGTCGAAACCGAGGTCGAGGTAGTGGTCGCGAAAGCCGACGTTCTGCTCCGGGTCGAGCACCTCCAGCAGGGTCGAGGAGGGGTCGCCGCGGAAGCTGGCCCCCAGCTTGTCGATCTCGTCAAGCATGATCACCGGGTTGGAGGTGCCGGTGACCTTCAGCGCCTGGATCAGCTTGCCCGGCATGGCGCCGATGTAGGTCCGGCGGTGGCCCTTGATCTCTGCCTCGTCACGCATCCCGCCCAGTGAAAAGCGATAGAACTTGCGGTTCAGCGTGCGGGCGATGGATTTACCCATCGACGTTTTGCCCACCCCGGGGGGACCGACAAAGCAGACGATGGCGCCGCCGGTGTCCCTCTTCACCTTGCGCACGGCGATGAACTCGATGATCCGGCGCTTGACGTCGTCAAGGCCGTAGTGGTCCTCGTCGAGAATCTTCCTCGCCAGCCTGAGGTTCAACCGCTCCTTGGAGAAGATGCCCCAGGGCAGCGAGGTCACCCAGTCGAGGTAGGTGCGCGAAACGTTGAACTCGGGTGACGAGGGCTCGATCAGCGAAAGCTTGTCCAGCTCTTCTTCGGCCGCATTGTTTGCCTCCTCGGTCAGTTCCAAGGCCTCGATCTTCCTGCGGAACTTCTCCACCTCCATCGATTTCTGGTCCTTTTCCAGGCCCAGTTCGCCCTTGATGACCTTGAGCTGCTCGCGGAGAAAGAAATCCCGCTGCTGCTTGCTGACCTTCTCCTCGATCTGCTGGCGGATCTTCTGCTGGAGCTCCATCACCTCCCGCTCCTTGCGCAGCAGGATCAGCGCCTTCTCCAGCCGCTCACCGATGCCCATGGTCTCCAGGATGTCCTGCAGCTCCTCCTTGCTCGCCGAGGTGAGCGTGACCGCGAAATCGGCCAGCCGGCTGGGGTCGTCGATGCTGAACCGCTCGAAGACCAGTTTGATCTCCTCGGTGTAGATCGGGTTGTTCTGCACCATCTCGCGGATATCGTGGACCAGGGCCAGACTGAGCGCCCGGATCTCCTGGTCTTCACGTTCGCGCTGTTCGGCGGGGTAACTGACCTTGGCCCAGATGTGCGCTGTGGTGTGACGCATGGCCAGCACCTCGAGGCGCCTGACCGAACTGATCAGCACCTTGATCTGGCCATCCGGTCCGCCGCCCATCTTGATCACCTTGCCCAGGACGCCGATGGTGTAGAAATCCTCCAGCTGGGGATTTTCCACCGGGGGGTCGTCCCCCTTGAGCAGCAAGAGGCAGATGTAGCCCTGGGCCTGCTCCACGGCATGCTTCACCGTCTCGACATAGCGGGGTAGAGGCACGCCGATGGGCACCACCATCGAGGGATAGATGGGACGGGTGGTCAGCGGCAGTACCACCAGGTTTTCCGGGGTCGCTTCGCTGGACGGCACCAGCTGGCCCGTGATCTCCGGCGCTTCGTCCGGAGTGAACGTGGAGATGTCGATATCATCGGCACCATTCAGATCCTGGTCAAAATCCATCTATATAATTCCTCCATCAACGGGGACGGCCCCCAGGCTATTATCTGTAAGACAAAAGGATGGTGATTGATCCACCGGCCCTTGTCAACGGATTGCCGACAGCGGCACGGTGATTGAATCCGCGGGGCCAGGACGCTGGTGCCTGGAGAGAGGAAGCGGCACAACCTCACAGGATGAGCATTGGCCTTCCGGTCCTCCCCCTTTTCGCTCATCTCATCAAGGTGCGATCCCCGTCACGGCACAGGTGGCCGTGGCCGCGTCTCCGGCCGGGGGATAGGGCGGCTGGTTGTATGGCGCGGGTGTCACATCCTCGCAGACCAGGGTGAAGATGTTGTCGCCCACCAGTGTGCCCAGTGCGGGGATGCTCTGGTTCCAGAAGCTGATGTACCTATCCCCCGCGGCCACATTGGTAAACCCGGCACGCCAGTTGGAATAGAACCCGCCGCCGGCCAGCGCCAGGGTTTTGTATTTGGAGGCAATCATCAGGATGTTGCCGTTTGGCAGCACGGCCACGTCATGGTGCTGGGGCTCACGTATGCACCACCTGGCCATCCATATCGATCAAATAGGTGAGGGTGGACTGCATCGGCGCGAACAGGGTATAGCCGTTGAATGGTTCGCCATGAGCCGGACCGCATGTCAAAAGAACCAAGGATACGAGAGCGACACAGAACAGCGCTTTCATCATCGGTAGAACCTCATATTTGTGAAAAGAGCAATTTCACGAAGATGAACACTATCAAAATCTCTTTTGGTCGCGGTGGAGAAATTCAGCACAACCAACCGGGTAGAGGCATTGTCCATGAAAATGCGCGGCCGCATTACGCCGTGCAACCGGCCCCCGGGAATCACCCTATCCCGTTCAATAAATGAACCTTCCGAGAGTTTCAGCGTTTGCACCACTGCGGCGCGTCAACGCTCCGGGAAAATATCGCTTGACAAGTTACTATACACATAGTAATACTTTTAGCATACTAGTAACGATGGAGGGGAAGATGGCCCGAAAAACCACACCGCACATCACACCGGCCGAGCTGGAGGTGATGAAAGTGATCTGGAACCTTGGCTCGGGGACGGTGCAGCAGGTAATCGACGCCATGCCCGACGCCTCTGCCAAACCGGCCTACACCACGGTGATGACGATGATGAAGCACCTGGGGGAGAAGGGGGCCCTCGAGGTGGACCGCGGCCGGCAGCCCTTTGTCTACACCCCCGGGGTGCGGCGGGAGCAGGTGCTGCGCCAGCGGCTGGCCAGCTTTGTCCAGACCGTCTTCGACGGCCAGGCCGAAGACCTGATGCTGCACCTGGTGGAGGAGAGCGACCTTTCGGCCGAGGACCTGCGGCGGATCGAGGACAAGATCCAGAAACGGGCGGCTCGGGAGTCGGCGGATTTTCCTGGCTCACCCTGCCGGCCCTGACCTACCTCGCCTGGGTGTCGGTGCTGCTCCTCTGGAGGGGCCGCCGGCACCGGGCACTGCTCACCTACTGTCGAGCACTCCCGCCGGCTGACCTCAAGACCAGGGCACTGGTCAGCGACATCTGCCGGCGTTTCGGTGTGCGTCGTGTTCCGATGGTCCGCATCAGCAGCAAGTTCCAGTCGCCCTTTATCGTCGGGCTGACCAGACCGTTCGGCCGGACGAACTGGAGACGGTGGTGGTGCACGAGGTGACCCATCTCCGGAGAGGGGATCCCTGGCTGCGCTGCCTGCAGTGGATCGCTGGAACCGTTCTTTTCTTCTGGCCGGTGGTGGCGTGGGTCAACCGTCACATCGACCTGGCCCGCGAGCATGCCTGTGACCGATGGGCCCTGCGTCACGGCAAGCTCTGCGCCAGTGAGTATGCACGCTGCCTGCTGGAGGCGGTGCCGTAAGCCCGTTTGAACGGCCTGGCCTACCGCCGCCGGCGGATGCGGCTGATCGTGCCGAATCCTCCGGGGCTACCGCGTTCTAAGGTGCAAAAGTGGTGAGCGTGAAGTTGGACGTATCGCTACTGCCGGCCGGCGGATAGGGCTCACAACAGTGTTGATTAATCTTATATTATCTTATACTATCTTGTATTATGTCACGATTGATCAAGATCGGTGAGGCGGCAAGGCTGCTCGGTGTATCGGTGCAGACGCTTCGTAAATGGGAGCGTAACGGTGAGTTGCCGCCGGATAGGAAGAGTGAGGGTGGCACCAGGTATTATCACCGTGATCGCCTGCTTGGCCGCCGGAACACCGAAGCTGATCTCACCATCGCCTACGCCAGGGTTTCCAGTCACGATCAAAAAGACGACCTGAAACGCCAGGCCCAAAGGCTCGAAGCGTATTGTTCGGCCAGGGGCTGGACCTTCGAGGTGATTCAGGATCTCGGCTCGGGGATGAACTACCGCAAACGGGGATTGAAGCGGCTGCTGGACCTGATCCTCGACCGCGGGATCAGCCGGCTGGTGCTGACCCACAAGGACCGGCTGCTCCGTTTTGGCGCGGAACTTGTATTCACATTGTGTGAAGCACGTCAGGTGGAGGTGGTGATCATCAACCAGGGGGAGGAGGTCTCCTTCGAGGAGGAACTGGCCCAGGACGTGCTGGAGATCATCACCGTCTTTTCAGCCCGGCTGTATGGCTCGCGCAGTCAAAAGAACAGGAAGCTGGTTGAGGCCGCCAGAGTGCTGGCGGAATGAATCGTGACCGCAATCACCCTGACCCACAAGATCCGTCTTGATCCGACGTATAAGCAGGAGAAGTACTTCCGTCAGGCCTGCGGTGTGGCCCGTTTCACCTGGAACTGGGGGTTGTCGGAGTGGAAACGGCAGTTTACATCTGGTAAGAAGCCCAGCGGCCTGAAGTTGAAGAAACAGTTCAACGCCATCAAGCCGGTGGAGTTTCCCTGGACCTACGAAGTCACCAAGTATGCCAGCCAGCAGCCGTTCATTTTTCTGCAAAGCGCCTTCCGGCGCTTTTTCAGCAAGCAGGCCGGTTATCCCAAGTTCAAGAAGAAAGGAGTGCACGACAGCTTTTACATCGGAAACGACCATTTCCGTTTGGAAGGAAAAAAGATCCGGATCCCCCGGCTGGGCTGGGTGCGGATGCGGGAAGCGCTGCGCTTCACCGGCAGAGTTGTATCGGCCACTGTTTCCCGGATAGCGGACAAGTGGTTTGTCAGTCTGAACGTGGAACTGGGTCAACCACCGCCCCCCTGCGAAAGCCAAGCAGGGGTCGGGGTCGACCTTGGCATCAGGAAGCTGGCCACCCTGTTCGACGGCAAGGGTATGACCGAGGTTGAAGGGCCAAAACCGCTGGGCAAGCTGCTCAGAAAACTGTGCCGGCTCCAGTGGCAGCTGTCGCGCAAAGAGAAGGGATCACGCAACCGGTGGAAAGCCCGCACCAAGGTCGCGAGGCTGCACTACCGCATTGCCTGCGTTCGGCAGGACGCACTGCACAAGCTCACATCATTCCTGACGGCCAACTACAAGTCCATTGCCATCGAAGACCTGAATGTCAAAGGAATGATGGGCAACCGCCGTTTGGCCCGGTCGATATCCGACATGGGCTTTCACGAGTTCCGGCGGCAGCTGCAGTACAAGGCACAGATGCGTGGCAATCACGTTGAGCCGGCCTACCGCTGGTTCCCGTCATCCAAACGATGCTCCTGGTGTTGCGTGGTCAATGACGATCTGACCTTGAGTGATCGTGACTTCGTCTGCAGCCACTGCGGACGCACTATGGATCGTGATCTCAACGCCGCGATCAACCTTTTCAGTTTCAGTACGGTGAGCTCCACCGGATTTGAAGCCTGTGGAGAGGAAGGCTCTGGCTCGGGGGCAACCCTGTGTGAAACCGGCCTCGGTGAAGCAGGAACTATACCGTATACAGATTTGTATACATTTTAGAGAGCGGTTGAAGATCACGCCCGCGCCGTGGGTTACGGTGCTCCCCGGGGCGATCTCCACCACCGTGTACCCCCCCCCTTGCAACCACCGGGGGAACACACTAGATTCTATGGACATTCGCCTGATTTGAACCAGCCGGGCAAGACGAGGACACCCCATGACTCCGACGGCATCCCCGATCCGCGACGTACTGCTTTTCGCCATTCTGGCAGCGTCGGTCCTGTGCGGGTCCTGCCGCAGCGGGGAAGCCGTGCCGAAAGGCGAAACAGCAGACCCGGTTTCGGAGCAGGCCGGGGCGATCCCATCGGCCGGAATCCATCCGGCCGATGAACAGCGGGACGAGCGGAACCGGCAGCTGGCCGCCCTGGGCTACCTCACCGGGTACAAGCCCGCCACGGGGAAAGAAAACGTCACCCTCCACCTGCCGGAAAAGGCGCTTCCCGGGCTGAACCTCTGCAACGGCGGCCACGGCCAGTCGGCCTTCCTCACCGACATGGAGGGGCGAATCCTCCATCGCTGGGCCTACGATTTCAACGAGGTGCCGCTGGGGGCCGACGCCCGCAAACCGGTCAAGGATGAAAAACCGCTCTTCTGGCGGCGGGTGCACCTGTTCCCCAACGGAGACCTGCTGGCGGTGGTCACCGGATACGGACTGCTCAAGGTGGACCGGGACTCGGAACTGCTCTGGGCCGTGCCCTGTCCGGCGCACCACGATCTCTTCGTCACTGCAGAAGGGTTGATCTATGCCCTCACCTGGCGCAAGGGGATTCTGCGCAGAATCAGCCCGCAAGAGCAGGTGCGGGAAGACTTCATCACCGTCTTCGACGCCGGAGGCAAGGAACTGCGCCGGCAATCGCTGCTGGTGGCCTTCGAGAACTCCCCGTTCAGCACCTATCTTGAGCCGATGCCCCGCTCCGGCCACCTGCTGCACACCAACACCATCGAGGTCTTTGACGGCTCCCAGGCCCACCGCTCCCCGCTCTTTGGCAAGGGCAACGTGCTGGTCTCCATGCGCAACCTCGATGCCATCGCCATCGTCGACCTCGACCTGGGGCAGGTGGTCTGGGCCAAAACCGGTGACTGGCGAGAGCAGCACCAGCCCACCCTGCTGGACAATGGCCGGATGCTGCTCTTCGACAACTGCGGCCATCCGGGCGGGTCGAAAGTAGTGGAATTTGACCCCTTCACCGGGACGGTCCACTGGTCCTACGAAGGCAACGAAGAGAACGGCTTCGACTCCCCGGTGCTCGGCTCGAACTCGCGGCTGGCCAACGGCAACACCCTGATCACCGATTCGGTGAACGGCCGGGCCTTTGAAGTCACCCCCGAGGGGGAAATGGTCTGGGAGTTCTACAACCCCACCCGGGCCGCCGCCGACCCGTCGCTCGTCGCCACCCTGCTCGAGGTGCAGCGGATCGATCCCGCAACCCTCGGTGACTGGATCAACGCTGAGAAGAGGTGACAGCCACCTGTTTCCAAATAGGTGGCTGTCACCCATTACCCGCAGGCGTTCAGCCCCGAACAGCGGGCGAATAAATAGGTGAGTGTCACCAAATTTGAGGTGGAAAAAGGCCGGGCTTCGTGCTATGGTGCTGCCTGTTTTCATGGTGTTTGGCGGGGGGCGGCCAGCAGTATCGAGCCGGCCCCCTTGGCACGTACGGAGAAGGGGAAAACCGGTGATGCGGTCCGACTGGGGCAGCACCACTTTTTGTATTGAGGAATATCCAATTTCCGTCGGTAGCCGGGGCGCCAAAACAGACCGGCCGGCTCCGACACGTCAGGAGGTTTCAGGGTGTCGAAAAGAACCATCGTAACCATGCCCGGTGACGGCATCGGCAAGGTTGTCCTGCCCGCCGCGATTCGTGTCCTTGAAAAAGTCGGTTTCGATGCCGACTACGTTCATGCCGACATCGGCTGGGATTTCTGGTGCACCGAAGGCAACCCGCTCCCCGACCGGACCATCGACCTGCTGCGGGAACACAAGGTGGGCCTCTTCGGCGCCATCACCTCCAAGCCCAAGGGCGAGGCCGCCAAGGAACTGGCGCCCGAGCTGCGGGACAAGGGCTACGTCTACTTCAGCCCCATCGTCGCCATGCGGCAGCTTTTCAACCTCGACCTCTGCATCCGCCCCTGCCGCTCGGTCAAGGGCAACCCGCTGAACTTCATCCGCCGCGGCCCCGGCGGCACCGTGGAGGAACCGGGGGTTGACGTGGTGATCTTCCGCCAGAACACCGAAGGCCTTTACGGCGGCGTGGAGTGGACCAACCCGCCGCAGCAGGTGTGGGACGCGCTGAACACCCACCCCAAGTTCAAGAACTTCGCCGCCACCCCCCGCGAGGACCTGGCCGTCTCCACCCGGATCTTCACCCGCCGGGCCTGCGAACGGATCGTCGGCGAGGCGTTCAAATACGCCAGGCGCTTCGGCTACAAGTCGGTGACCATCTGCGAGAAGCCCAACGTGATCCGCGAGACCTCAGGGATGATGCTGGAGACCGGCCTGCGGACCCAGAAGGACTATCCCGACATCGAAATCTGGAACACCAACATCGACGCCCAGATGATGTGGCTGACCAAGAACCCCGAGAACTACGGCGTGATCGTGGCCGGCAACATGTTCGGCGACATCGTCTCCGACGGCTTCGCCGGCCTGGTGGGCGGTCTCGGCTTCGCCTGCAGCGCCAACATCGGTGCGGACGTGGCGGTCTTCGAGCCGACCCACGGCTCGGCGCCGAAGTACGAGAAGCTCGACCCGCCCATCGTCAATCCCATCGCCATGTTCATGAGCGCCGGCATGATGCTCGACCACCTCGGCGAAACCGAAAAGGCCGAGCGGATTCGCACCGCCATCGGAGAAGTGGTGGTGGACGGCACGTCGCTGACCTACGACATGCTGATGCTGCGCGGCGGCCCCGACGTTTTTGACAAGGGCGCCGTTACCACCGGCCAGCTCACCGACGCGGTTATCGCCCGGCTCTGACCCGGAACGGAATCCGCTGTTCGATTCTGAAAAGGACGTGACATGGGTAAATCGATCATCGAAAAGATCCTCGCTGGTCACGCCGGCCGCGATGTGCGGCCCGGCGAAATAGTCGACATCGACATCGACGCCCGGGTGGCCCGCGACTTCGGCGGGGCCAACGTGGTGAAAAATCTCGAAGAGAACGGCCTCGAGGTGGAGGATCCGGAAAAGACCTTCTTCACCTTCGACTGCAACCCCGGCGGCTCGGACCAGAAATACGCCACCAACCAGCAGATCTGCCGGCTTTACGCCCGGCAGCGCGGTGTGCGGGTCTACGACATCAACCAGGGCATCGGAACCCACGTGGCCATCGACGGCGGTCTGGCGGTCCCGGGGTCGACCTTCGTTTCCACCGACTCCCACGCCAACATCATGGGCGCCATCGGCGCCTTTGGCCAGGGGATGGGCGATGTGGACATCGCCCACGCCTGGGCCCACGGCAAGGTCTGGTTCAAGGTGCCGCCCACGGTGAAGGTGCTGCTCACCGGCACCCCCTCGCTCAACGCTACGGCCAAGGACCTGGTGCTCGCCGTGCTGCGGCAGCTGGGGGCCAACACCCTGCTGGGCTGCGCCGCCGAGTTCTACGGCGAGGCCGTGGACCGCTTGAGCCTGGCCGGCCGGGTGACCATGGCTTCCATGGCCACCGAGATGGCCGGGATCATCGCCCTCTTCCCGCCGAACAACGAGGTGGTGGAATACTGCTCCCGGGCCGCCGGCCGAGAGGTCATACCGGTGTACGCCGATCCCGACACGGAGTATGAGCGGACCTTCGAGATCGATGTCGACGGGCTGGAACCGCTGATCTCCCGGCCCGGGCACCCCGAGGACGTGGTGGAAGTAGAAACGGTGGCCGGCCGCCGGATCGACTCGGCCTTTATCGGCTCCTGCACCAACGGCCGCTACGAGGACCTCAAGGCGGCGGCGGAGATTCTCCGGGGACGAAAAGTGGCTCCCGGGGTGATGCTGAAAATCGTTCCGGCCACCGACGCCATCTGGCAGCTCTGTCTCAAGGAAGGGATGCTGGAGATCTTCAAGGAGGCCGGAGCCATGGTGAGCAATGCCGGCTGCGCCGGCTGCGCCGCGGGGCAGATCGGCCAGAACGGCCCGGGCGAAGTGACGATCAGCACCGGCAACCGCAACTTCGCCGGCAAGCAGGGCCGCGGTGAGGTCTACCTCGCTTCGCCCGCAGTGGTGGCGGCTTCGGCGGTGGCCGGGGCCATCGCCCTGCCGGACCATATTCCCGACGTGCCGCTGGAAGCACCGCGGCGGGAGTACCGTTCGCCGCGGGCCATTGCCCATCACCACCCGGAGCAGCCGCACCCCACCCGGTTCACCGGCCGGGCCTGGGTCATCGACCAGGACAACATCGACACCGACATGATCTACCACAACCGCTACCTGGCGATCACCGACCCGGCGGAAATGGGCCAGTACACCTTTGACAACCTCGAAGGCTACGAGGATTTCGCCAAACAAGCCCGCCCCGGCGACATGGTGGTGGTGCCGAAGAATTTCGGCGCCGGCTCCTCGCGGCAGCAGGCGGTGGACTGTTTCGAGAGCCTCGGCATCTCCTGTGTCATCGCCGAGTCCTTTGGCGCGATCTATGAACGGAACGCGATCAACAAGGGGTTCCCCATCGTTGCGGCACATCTGATCGGGGACGGCCTGAAGACCGGCGACCAGATCGAGGTGGACCTGGAAACGGGGGTCATCACCCTTCCCGGCGGCAAAGAAGTGCAGGGCACCTTTTCCGACGTCCAGATGGCGATCTACAGGAAGGGCGGCCTGCTGAGATAGCGGGCTGGAGAACAGTGGAATGGGAATGACATTCGCGGAAAAGATCCTGGCCCGCAAAGCCGGGCTGGACCGGGCGGTGCCGGGGCAGATCGTCATCATCGAACCGGACCACCTGCTGACTCACGACAATACCGCGGCCATCGTGGACAAGATCGTCGACGACCTGGAGCGCTTCGGCGTGGCCCGGCCCGGGATGCCGGTGATCGCCCTGGATCACGTGATCCCGGCGGCCAGCGAAAAGCACGCGGTGAACCACAAGACCGCGCGGGAGTTCGCCGCCCGGTTCAAGCTGCCCAACTTCTACGATGTGGGCACCGGGGTCTGTCACCAGGTGCTGATGGAGAAGGGCCACGCCCTGCCGGGCCGGCTCATCGTGGGCAGTGATTCCCACACCTGCTCCTACGGCGCCCTGGGCGTTTTCGCCACCGGTGTGGACCGCACCGAGGCCGCGGCGCTCTATCTCCGGGGCAAAACCTGGCTCAAGGTGCCGGAGACGATCCGCATCACCTTGGGCGGCCGGCTTCAGCCGCCGGTGTCGGCCAAAGACCTGGTGCTGACCATCATCGGCGACATCGGCGCCGACGGCGCGGCCTACCGGGCGGTGGAGTTCCACGGCTCGGTGAGCACGCTGTCCATCGAGGAGCGATTCACCATCGCCAACATGGGCGTGGAGATGGGAGCCAAGATCGCCGTCTTCCCGGTGGATGCCGTCACCCGTGAATATCTCACCTCCATCGGCGCGGAGCATGGCTCGTACGAACCGCTGTGGGCCGACGAGGATGCAGCGTATTGCCGCGAACTGACCTACGACCTCGGCGACATCGAGCCGGTAATCGCGGCGCCGCACAAGGTGGACAACAGGAAGAGCGTGGCCGAACTGGAAGGGATGGCGATCCAGCAGGTGCTGCTCGGCACCTGCACCAACGGCCGGCTGAGCGACCTCGAAGCCGCGGCCGGCATTCTGGACGGCCATGCGGTCTCCCCCGGCGTCCGGCTGCTGGTGCTGCCCGCCTCCCGAGAAATCTACCAGGCGGCCATGGAGAACGGCACGCTGGCCATCCTCTCCCGGGCCGGGGCGACGATCCTGCCCCCGGGCTGCGGGCCCTGCCTCGGCGCCCACCAGGGCTGCCTGGCCCCCGGCGAGAAGTGCCTCAGCACAGCCAACCGCAACTTCAAGGGCCGCATGGGCAGCAAGGAGGCCGAGATCTACCTCGCCAGCCCGCAGACCGCGGCGGCCACCGCGATCCACGGCGTGATCAGCGACCCGCGCAAAGAGGTGAGCCGATGAAGGTCTGGAGATACGGCGACGACGTCAACACCGACATGCTCTTCCCGGGCAAGTTCACCTATACCTGCAGCACCGCCGAGGAAATCAGGCCCCACCTGCTGGAAGACCTGGACCCGGACTTTGCCGAAATGGTGAAACCGGGCGACCTGGTCTTCGGCGGGAAGAACTTCGGCTGCGGTTCCTCGCGGGAGCAGCCCACCCTGGGGCTGAAGGCGGTGGGGGTGGAGGCCATCGTGGCCTCGAGCTTTGACAGGATCTTCTACCGCTCGTCGATCAACCAGGGCCTGCTGCTGGTGGAGTGCCCCGATGCCGTGGCCGCGTACAACGCCGGCGACGAGGTGACCCTCGACGCGGCTGAAGGCAAGATCACCGTGGGCGGACGGGAATTCGACTTTCCCCGGCTGCCGCCGGAGATTCTCGCCATCCGCGACGCCGGCGGTCTGCTGCCCTGGACCAGGGCCGAGCTGGAAAAGTAATTGAGGTCAGGCCCCGGGCACCGTGTCCTCATCCCCATCAGTTCCTCCGCCGGGGCCCACTTCTTTCTCCATATCCAGCCGGTAGACTTTGTACACCGGGCCGCGGTGATCGTCCTTCTCGTTGATCGTCACCACCGGGACCATCTGCGGGTGGTTGAACAGCCGATCATACTGGGCGATCTGCTTGCCGTACTCCTTGGGGAAATCGTAGAACCGCTGGTAGGCATAGCTGTTGAAGATCAGGTACTTGATCCCCCGTTCGGCGTACCACTCGGGGGGCTTGCGGTGCAGGAACCGCTGGAAGGTGTAGGTGCGCTCCCCCCACTCAGTCTCGTTGATCGGCGTGTACAACTCGATGGCCACCTTGGTGCCGTCGGGGATATTGGCCGGGATCCACTCGGCGATCAGCGCACCGGAATAGGGCCGGCGAGACTTGATCTCCACCACCACCCTGTCCTGCACCGGGTAGTAGAGCGTCCCGACAAGCACCAGCGCACCGGCGGCCAGGGCCAGCCGCCGCCGTCCGGCCTTCACTTCGCCCTTGCCGCCGACCCAGCCGATGATCAGCTCCAGCCCCACCGCGGCATAGAGGGCCAACAGGGGTACCACCGGCAGAAGGTTGCGGGTGAAACGGACGGTGAATGAGGAGATCTCGTAAAAGTAGAGGCCGAGGAAAATGAGATAGAGCACGTCCTTTTGACGCCGCCCCCAAAGCAGCGCCCCGATGCCCAGCAGGGCCAGGCCGAACTGGCCGAAACCCATGCCCCAGCGGGCGAGATAGGAGATGTAGAACCACCAGTTGCCGCTGCCCATGGCGCCGGCGTGCCCTTCGGAGTAGTGATCGATGTTCCAGATGAAGTCGGTGGTGAACCCGTTATAATCAAGCACGGCATAGGGCGTGCCGATGGCGAAGCCGAGGAAGAAGACGACCCACAGCAGCACCCAGCGCCAGCTGAGCCGCCAGAGGGCCGGACCGATACGGCGCTTGTCCGCCGGCACCCGCAGTTCGTTGACGAAGAAAAAGAAGACCACCAGGGCCGGGGCCACGAGGATCGAGGCGCCGTTGTACTTGGTGGAGGCGGTGAACCCGGCGGCCAGGCCGGCCAGCAGGTCCCAGTGGGAGAACCGCCCGCGGTCGAACGCCTTGACCGCGAAATAGAAGCAGAGGATGGTATAGAAGGCCACCGGCACGTCGGTGGTGATATACATCGAGTTGTGGATGTGCTGGACATTGAGGGCCAGGAACAGCGCGGCCAGCAGCCCGGTGCGGGCCCGGCCGTAGAGCCGGCGCCCCACCGGGTAGAGCAGCAGCACGGTGAAAATGCCGTAGAGCGCCGTGGTCAGTCGGCCCAGCATATAGAGCCGGATCTTCTCCGCGTCATTACTCACATCGGGCGGCAGGAACCAGTCCACGGACACCGGCCAGTTGTAGGCCGTCTCCAGGGTCACCATCACCGAATAGAAATAGACCGAGGGGTAGACGAAATAGTGGGGATGGAGGCCCTCCTTCATCATCCGCAGCGGCTTGGCGATGATCACCGATTCGTCGGGGTGGTCATTGTGCGGCAGGCCGAAATCGATCTCGTGAATCCGGGCCACGGCGGCCACCAGCAGGATCAGCACCATCAGCCAGAAGCGGGGTGAGCGCAGCAGCAGCCCCAGCTGACGGTAGCCCGCGGCCAGCCGGGCCAGGGCCAGCACGGCCAGGATCCAGAACGCGGTGGAGATCTTCTGCACCCCCAGCTCTACCCCGAAAAGCATGAGGGTGGGCCCCTGAAACAGCGCCACCACCGCGTAGTAGGCCACGGCCAGGCCGAAGAGGATGTTCAGAACGGTGATCACCCGCCGGTGTCCGGTACGGCGCAGGAAACCGGCCAGCTCCCGGTGACCGAGGGCCAGCCGGGTCAGCAGCAGGCCGAGGAAGATCCAGAACACATCACCGGTATTCTCGATCCCCATATCGTAGCCGCCAATGACAAAGAAGCCCGTGCCGGCCAGCAGCGCCCAGAGGTAGTACAACCCGAAGAGGATCAGGAGAACGGTGCAGATCCGCCGCATCCGTGCCGGCCACGGCCCCGCGGCCTGCTGGTTCTGTTGTGCTGTCATCCGCGTTATTCCCCCTCGGTATCCTGTATTACAACCGATCTGCCAACTCGGTGGAACGTCAGGTCAGTGATTGTTGATCGCGCGGCCCGGATTGCCGCCGGCGGAATTCCCCGAATCGGGTCCGTTCCGGCGTCTGTGCCGCGGCTTGAGAAAACGGTATTCCACCAGGGCTTTGGGCAGGTCCAGAGCGGAACGGATAGAGAAGATGATCGGGCTCTCGATGGACGACGCCCCGGCGAACCGCTGGTGAAAGGTGATCGGCACCTGTTTGATCGAGTAACCCTTGAAGCGGGCGGCCACGATGGGCAGGCTCTGGAACGAGAAATAGTGAAAGCGGTAGTCGAGGATGTCTTCCAGGACCTCCCGGCGGTAGGCGATGAAGCCCGACTTCACGTCATGGAGCGGCAGGAAGAAAAGCAGCCGCAGGATCCCGCTGAAACCGGTGCTGAGCAGTTTGCGGAGCAAGCTCTTTTCGCGGTAGTTCTTGCGCCAGCCCTGCACCAGATCCCAGGGGCTGGAATCACACTCGCGGTAGAGCAGGGGAATGTCCTCGGGGGCATACTGCAGGTCGGCGTCGGTGGTGAGCACCACGCGGCCCCGGGACATTTCGAAACCGCTGCGCCAGCCGGCCACGATACCGCGGTTTTCCGGGTGGCTCACCGGCACCACCTGCGGGAATTCGTTTGCCAGCTCACCGATCACCGTGCCGGTGGCGTCGGTGCTTCCGTCATCCACCAGCAGAATCTCGAAACCGCCGATCCCCTCGGCTTCCACGGCCCGTACCGTCCGGCACACCAGTTCTCGCAGGTTGTCTTCCTCGTTGTAGCAGGGAACCACCACACTGAGGTCCAGATCTTTCACCCCGCCATCCATCGCCTGCAAACCCTCCCCCGGACCGCTACGGACCGCAAACACTTCGCAAGCCCTTTGGCGCCGGATATTGTAATTCAAGCCGGCCTGAATAGTAAGGGTCGGCGTCACCGGCCAAGGTCGAAGAGGTCTCTGATGCCCCGTCGGGCCATCAGCCAGAAGAGGCCGGTGTAAATCGCTGCGCCGGCCGGCACCGTCAGCCAGACCGGGAACCGGTCCCGGAGCAGGAACAGGGCCAGTCCCATCACCAGGCCGGCCATCACGGCCTTGAGGGTCAGGCCGGCCGAGGGCAGGGCCCGGGCGATCTGTTTGAAGAAGGCCGCGCCCTCGCAGCCCAGCATCAGCGCCTGGGAGATCACGGTGGCCAGGCAGGCGCCGAAGATGCCGTGGGCCGGGATGAGCCACAGATTGAGCAACACGTTGACCAGCGCCCCCGCGGCCGCCGACCAGGCGAGGATCTTCTGCCGGCCGCAGGCCACCAGGCAATACCCGTAATTGGCGCCGAGAAAAGCGAGCACCGCGCTCCAGACCAGAAGTTTGAGGGCCAGGATACTCCCCTCATACTCCGGGCCGTAGAGGGCCAGGATCAGCGGCCGGGCCAGCACCGTCCCGCCAATCCCCACCGGCAGCGCCAGAATCACCGAGATGGAGAGCGATTTCTCCAGCAGCCGACGCAGGGCCGCCGTGCCGTCAATAAAGAGCCGGGAAAAGGTGGGGTAGACCGCCTCCATCAACACCGTGTTCACCGCAATCACGGCAAAGATGATGCGGTAGGTGGCATGGTACAGACCAACCGCCAGTTCACCGCGCATGAAACCCAGCATCAAGGTGTCGAAGTTGAAGTAGATCTGGTGCAGAAAGAGGGTCAACACCAGGGGAAAGGCGGTACGCAGCATGGCGGCAGACCCGCCGGCCGACCCGGAAAACCGGGGCTGGCCCCAGTTCCTGAGGTAGCCCCCCCCCAGCAGCAGGGCGGCCAGCCAATGGCTGGCGACAAAGAAGGCGGGGACGAGCATGAGCTGCCCCGGCCCCCCGACCATCAGCACGAGGAGCGCGAGGTAGGCGCCGACCTGCAGCATCTCGGAAAAACCGACCATCCTCATCTGTTCTTTCCCCCGGAAGACCCAGGAGAGGTTGGCGGCCATGGGCAGCAGAGCGAAACTGAAGATGACCAGCAGGCGCGCCGCGCCGGCCGACGTGGTGAGATACGGGGCAAAGGGAATGATCACCGCCAGGGACACTGCGGTGAGGACGCCGCGGATCAGCAGCACCCGGCCGGCCAGTTGGGCCAAAGCCCCGTTCCCGGCGGCCACTTCGCGGGTGCCCAGGGTCTGCAGGCCGCCGTCGGTGAAGAGGATGAAATAGGCCAGCACGGCCAGGGCATATCCCATCTGGCCGAACTGTTCGGGGCCGAGGACCCGGGCCAGGTAGACCGAGACCACAAAGCCCAGCACCGAGCGGCCCGCCGCGCCGGTGAAGAGCCACCAGGCATTGCCCAGCAAACGGGGCCAGAGGCCCTGCATCGGGTCACTCTTCTCCTGGGGCTGGGATGGGGGTGTGCTCATGCTCACCCGAGTCCGGTCGGCCGACTGGTCGTGGCAGGCATGGGGAAGGGCTCCCGTTTCTCCACCAGGTCGATGAAGAAGTGGTCCCGGAAATAATCCGCATTCGGATAGGCGACGACCAGGCCGCTCTTCGCGGCCAGCCGGCCCAGGGTCACCTCGAGGAACACGCTGCGGTGGCGGGGAAAGGCTTCCCAGGCCTGGAGCAGCAGGGGCCGGAAGCGGTCGATGGGTGAGATGATCACGTTGGAGGAAAGCACGCCGTTGCCGAACCAGACCGCTCCCCCCGAATCACTGTCCGGCCACATCCCGGGCTCGTCCATCATAAAGCGGTCCATGGAGCGGGAAATCGCCACCACCTTGGGGTGCCGGTGGAAGAAGCGAAGCAGCGGCTTGATCGACTCGGGGCGGATGGTGATCTCCCAGTCACCGTCGGTGTGGCAGAAGAGGTCGGCAGGGCACTCCTCGCCGACCTCGAGGTTGCTCAGCCAGCCGCGCAGGTAGTTGAGACTGTGCCGGTTGAAGTATCCATGAGTCTCGGGGTAGCCGGTTCGGCTCACCACTTTTGGGCGGCCGAGCCAGAGCACGTTCTGGAACCCGTCCCAGTGGTGTTCCCCGGAAAACCGTTCCAGGTCGCTTGCGGCGCCGTCCACGGTGAGGCCGGCCCAGGCCAGCACCGGCCGGAGCCGTTCCAGATTGCCCCGGGCGATCTCCAGCTCGTCGAGGCGGCTGGCCACCACCTGGGTGCACCAGATGACCTTCGAACCCCTTCCCGCCTTCGGTTCACTTTGATTCAGCTCCAGCGACGGCCGGCGCAGGCGGGTCATCGACCGGCGCAGGATTCCGGCGATCCGCCGCCGCAATTTGTACGCTTGGACCCCAATCCACATGATCGAAAGTGCTCCGCAATCCGCAAGACCGACCGGTTCAGCTCGAGAACAGGTCGCCGAAATATCCCCTGGCAAACCCGGCGCTCCAGCAGAGACAGCCAAGAAAAAAGAGGGGGAAGGTCATCATGATATCACGAACCAGGCCGTTGCGGAGGGCCAGCGCCCGCCCGGTCACCCGCACCGCCCGGATTAGGGGAAAGAAGGGCAGCAGGAAGGGAAGCGCCAGGCGGTTGTTGAGAAACGACCCGGGCAGGTCCGCCTCCCGGCGCACCCGGTAGCTGTGCTCTCCATGCATCAACTGCTTGCGGACAAAGGCCCGGAAGCCCACCGGATTGTGATGCGACACCTGGATGCCGGGGTCGAAGAGCAGCGTCTCCCCGGCCGCCGCCAGCCGGTGACAGAAGACCATGTCCTCGCCGGCCCGGATCTCCGGGAATCCGTCCTGTTCGACGAAAACCTGGCGGGAGAAGGCGCAGTTGGCCGAGGAAACGAAACCCACTCCCCGCATGGCGTTCCCCGGGGCGAACTCGATGGTTTCCAGGGGGTATTCGGCCCGGCTGCAGAGGGTGGGGCTGCCGTCCACGATGGCTCCCCCCAGGGCCTGGTGTCCCTCACGGTGCCGGCCCGCGATCCGCTCCAGCCAGTCGGGCGGCGCAGTGCAGTCGGAATCGATGAAGGTCAGCAGCTCGCCCTTCGAGTGCTCCACCCCGGTGTTCCGTGCGGTACCGGCAAAGGCGCGCGCGGGCAGCTGAAACGCCTGCACCGTGGGGAACCGGGCCTGGACCAGCTCCACGGTCTGGTCATCGGAACTGTTGACCACCAGCACCTCGAACTCTTCACCTGTCTCCTGGGCCAGGAGCGATTCCAGGCAGGCGACGATGGTGCCCGTTGCTTCGTAACTGGGAACGATGACGGAAATCATGGCGCAAACATATCACAGTGATGTGCCAGTCCGGTATACCACCCGATTGCCAAATAAAAGGCCGTTCGATATCATCACCTCCGGAACAACAAGCGGTGGCATGGAGAATTCCCATCGTCATTGCGAGCGCAGCGAAGCAATCCACCTGACCCATGTTGACGTGCAGGAGATTGCTTCATCGCCCGCCAGGCGGGCGCCTCGCAATGACAGGTGCGGGACGAGGAACCGGACTTTTGCGCAAAACCGTCTTTATCTGCCTTTCCCTCTTTCTCCTGCTGCTGGGGGCCACGGCCAGCAAGGGCAGGCTTCCCGGATATTTCATCGCCGACGAAGCCGCCTACTACATGATGACCGATAGCCTGGCCCGGGACGGCGACCTGCGCTTCACTGCCGAAGACCTGGAGCGAACCTGGCAGGACTGGTCCAACGGGCCCGAAGGCTTGATCCTCAAAACCACCGACGGCGGCAAGACGGTCTGGTACGGCAAGCCCTATCTGTACCCCCTGCTGGCCGTGCCCTTCTACCTTGTGCTGGGCGCCCGGGGGTTTGTCTTTCTCAACCTGCTGCTGCTGCTGATCATGTCCGGGCTGGGCTACCGCTACCTGGCCCGGGGGGCCGACAGCGAGAGCAGCCGGAACCATGCCCTGATCTTTGCCCTGACCTTCTTCCTGCTCAGCGCCGCCTTTTCCTATGCCTTCTGGATTCAGCCGGAGGTGTTCAACATTTTCCTCGTCTTCTGCGGCTGCTACTTCGCCTTCCCCCCGGTCTCCCCGATCACCGGCATGAGTACCGGCGCGGGCGACAAGACCAGTTCCAACCCGCTCTGGCGCATCGCCCTGGCCGCCGTATTCCTGGTCCTGGCCGCCTCGCTGAAACCGGTGAGCATTCTCTTTCTGCCGCTGCTGCTGGCCGGGATGCGGCCGCTCCGGCCCGGCGGGATACGGAAGCTGCTGGTGGCCGCGGTTTTCGTCCTGCTGGCCGCCGGCGCCTATCACGGTTTTTCCAGCGTCGCCGCCGGCGGCTGGTCACCGTACCGCGGCGACCGCCGCTCCTTCAATCACCAAAGCGGCTACCCCGGACAGCGCCCGGCCGAAGAACTCTGGACCAGGTCGAGTGAAAGCGGCAAGCCGGGATCATACCAGGGGTGGGGCCTGGCCGGGAGAAAAGCCGTTTACCACCTCTACCCGAGCAAGCTGTTCTACAATTCGATCTACTTCCTGGTGGGCCGGCACACCGGCATCTTCGTCTACTTCTTCCCCTGCCTGGTCTGTCTCGCCGGCCTGCTGGCCGAACGGCGCCGGCGCGACCCGTGGCGGCTCTGGCTCCTGCTGGCCATCGCCGGGCACACCCTCTTCTTCTTCATCCTGCTGCCCCACAACTGGCAGGGCGGGGGGGGATTCATCGGCAACCGCTACTTTGTCTTCTCCTACCCGGCGTTCTTCTTCCTCCGCCGCCTGCCGCCGGGGCGCGGCTGGCTGGCCGCCAGCTGGGCCGTGGCCGGCCTCTTCCTCTCCCAGCTGATCTTCACCCCCTTCGGCGCGGTGACCGACCGGCCCACATTGCAGGCCCACACCCGCAACCCGATCTTTCGCCTGCTGCCCTACGAGGTCACCTTGCGCTATATCCCGGGTTACAGGGTCTACATGCACGGGGGAACCCACGTGCGGTTGATGGACAGCAAGGCCTACTTCGATAGCGGTGATTCCGGATTCTGGGTGCGCGGCGAATCGACGACCCGGGTGCTCTACGCCTCGCCGGTACCCCTGGAGAGGATGATCTTCCGCGTTTCCGACCCGGAGGTGGAGATCAGCGGCGGCTGGGCCTGCGGGTCGACAATCCTGGAAGACCCCGAATTGAATCCGGACCGCGACCCGCACTTCCGGCTGTTCCAGCCGCGGGGGACACTGACCAAAGTTCCCCTGGCCTTCCGTGACGAACCATACTGGTTCTACACCCTGACCTTCCGCACCCGGATCGGGATACTCCCCTACCTGGAGAATCCGGAGAGCCGCGACAAGCGCTTTCTCGGCTGCCGGGTGGAGTACCTGGGCAACGGGGCGCGGGAGGACAACCCCTGGTTCTACCACGGGTCCGTGGCCCTGGAAGAGGACACCCCGGACCGCATGGCCGCGGAAGGAGCCGGCGGCCTGTTCAGCCTGCCGGTGAGGGTGGTCAATGATTCACCATACCGCTGGCGGGAGGGGGACGAGCACCCGGTGCAGCTCTCCTACCACTGGTTCGACGCCGCAACCGGCGAGCGAGCGGTATGGGACGGCCTGCGCACCCCACTGCAGGATCTCGGTGCCTCGGGCGGAAGCACCGAGTTGGAGATGGCCGTTCGCCTGCCTGATACACCTGGTGGGTATCTCTTCCAGCCCGACCTGGTCTGCCCCGGGGTCGACTGGTTCTCCACGCGGGCCCAGGCCCGCTTCCCGCGAATCCAGGTGACGCTGGCCGAACCACTGCCGGGAAGCGGGCCGGAATGGAAGAAAGAGGAATACTACCGGGCTGCCGGCACCAACCTCGAACTTCCTTCCAGCTTTCCCGCAGGAGGCGAAACCGGGGTCACTGTGACGCTGGAAAACCGCGGGATAGCCACCTGGTCTACGGCAGGCCTGCCCTCGGTGCGCCTCTCGTATCACTGGCTGGATCAGGAAGGCCGTGTGGTGGTCCACGACGGTTTGCACACCGCCCTGCCCTCGCCCCTCGGGCCGGGGGAGACCGCCGACGTGCTGGTGCGCATCGGCTGCCCACCAAAACCCGGCCGGTACATTCTCGAACTTGACCTGCTCTGTGAAGGAGTCAACTGGTTCGCCGCGGTCAACGGCGCTCCGCTCCAGCGGGTGGCGGTTGACGTCTTTTAAATGCCCGGGCCACGGCGTAGAGCCCGGTGGCGATCTCCGACCGGACGAACTCCCGGCGCTCGGCACCAAACCCCTCCTTGAACCGCACCACTCCCTCGTGCCCGCCGCTGGGATTGAAGTCGTAGTGCTCGAACCCGGCGGCCTGCAGGTGTTCGATGATTGCCGCCTGCAGCACCAGGGGGGCACGGGTGGAGAAGTAGTCGGAGAGCGCGGCACCGTGCCAGTACACGGCATGGCGGTTCCAGCAGAAGACCAGGGCCCCGGCCACCACCCGCTCCTCGTACTCGGCCAGGAAGAGTTTCACATTCTCCGGCAGTTCCACCGCCAGTTGACGGACCTCGCGAAAAAAACCGGATGAGTAAATGCTGGTGGCCCGGTCCCCCCAGCGTTCCAGCGAGTTCTCGTACACGCCGTAGTAGGAGATGTAATCCTCGTCCGTGGAGGCGATCCGCGTTCGAACGCCAATTTTGCTGCCCTTGCGTATTGAGGAACGGTGGTTGGAAGAGAAGCGGGAGAACAGTTCGTCGCAGCTCCCCTCCAGCGGGAGCAACTGGGTGAAATCAATCCGCAGCTGTCCGGTGCGCAGTTCGAAGGGGGCAAAGGGATTGCCGGTCAGTTCCAGCGGAGCGGCATGCATCCGGCGGACAACGGTCAGCAACAGGCGCTCCGGACCGGCCTCCCCGGCCGGCCCGCTGAAAATCGGGCCGCCGTAGCAGCCGGCCACACCGGAGACCAGGATCCGGAACAGACCGCCGAACCGGCTCCCGGTCCGGACCAGCGGGAAAACGAATCGTTCGCCGCCGGGAAGCCTGCCGGCCAGGCTTGCCTCGCGGCTGCCCGGCAGAGCGGCCAGGCCAAGCCGATGCCAGTGGGGAGTGTGGAAAAAGGTGGCGTATTCGCACTCCCGGGCCGTTTCCAACCAGCGGTCCCGGTCCGCGGGTTCAAAAGTCATGACTGCTTGTCCTCGAGCAGCGGCCGGAGGAACGCAAGCAGTTCCTCGCCGCTGAACGGCTTGGGCAGCAGGCTGATCCGATGCTCTTCGATGTAGCGCTGATGATCTTCATCGATGGTGAAACCGCTGATCATCGCCACATTGATACCGATCCCCCGGTCACGGAGTTCCTCCACCAGCTGGACACCGCTGAGCCCGGGGAGGAGTACGTCACTGAGCAGCAGATCGAAGGGCTCCAGCCGCTGTTCAAAGATAGCCAACGCCTCCTCGGCACTGCCGGCACTAACCACCTTGTAGTTCGATTCCTCCAGGGTGGCCTGCACCAGCTTCCGAATCGCCGCTTCGTCCTCCACCAGGAGCAGCATCTCTCCACGGCCCTCCAGCATGTCCGCAGCAGGCGAGGTCGTATCCGTCTCATCCGCATCCGGCTCAGCCGCCGGCAGGTAGATGTCGAAGCGGGAGCCCCGGCCCGGTTCACTGTTCACCTCCACCAGGCCATGGTGCTGCTTTACGATCCCGTAAACCACCGAAAGGCCCAGACCGGTACCCCGGCCCGGCCCCTTGGTGCTGAAAAACGGCTCGAAGAGATGGGGGAGGTCACTCTCTTTCAGTCCCACCCCGCTGTCGGTCACCGAGAGCCGGACAAACGGGCCGGGCCGGGCCCCCGGTTCATGGGCCAGGGCCTGCTCGTCCAGCTCCACCGGTGTTGTTTCGATCTCCAGCCGGCCGCCGTCGCTCATGGCATCACGGGCATTGACCACCAGGTTCATCAGGACCTGCTCAACCTGGCTGCGGTCTGCCCGGACCAGGCCCATGCCCTTGCCCAACCTGGTCACCACCTCGATGCGCTTGCCGATCAGGCGGCGCAGCAGGCCTTCCATGTCAAACACCACCTGGTTGAGCTGGATCAGTTCGGGCCGGGTCACCTGCTTGCGGCTGAAGGAGAGCAGCTGCCGGGTCAGCGAGGCGGCACGGTCGGCCGCGAAACAGATCTCGTCCACCTCTTCGCGCAGCGGATTCTGCTCTTCCATCTTGCGGGCCAGGGATTTCCCGAAACCGCGGATGGCGGTGAGCAGGTTGTTGAAGTCGTGGGCCACGCCGCCGGCCAGCCGGCCCACCGCCTCCATTTTGTGCGCCTGAAGAATCCGGTCCTCCAGCTTCTTCTGCTCGGTTATGTCCACCGTCAGCACCTGGGTGGCTTCCCGGCCCTCATATTCGATGACTTCACTCACCACGTCCACCCAGACCGCCCAACCGTCCTTGTGCAGTGCCCGGGCCTTGTAGTGCCGCGGCTCGTTCTCACCTTTCAGCCGGTTGTGCAAACGGCTCATGACCTCTTCCCGATCCTCGGGATAAATTGTCCTGGCCAACTCCCCTGGCGGCAGTTCAAGCAATTCGTCCACGGTGTAGCCGATCATCGATGCGAAGGCCTCGTTGGTCAGCATGATTCGCGCGTCCTGGATCACCATAATCCCCTGGATTGACTGCTCGATCAGGGTGCGGTATTTTTCCTCGGACTGCCGCAGGGCGTTTTCGGCCATTTTTCTTTCCGTGATGTCGGTGAGGATGGACTGTACCGCCGTTTGGCCGCCGTGGATCACCTGGTTGGCCGACGTCTCCACGTAGCCCGTGGAACCATCCTTGCGAATGATCCTGAACTCGTATTGCTGGGGCACATCCTCCCCCGCCTGGCGGGCGGCCATCCGCCCAAAAACCAGCTGCCGGTCCTCAAGGTGAATGTGGCCGCGGATATCCTCCGGCTCCATGGCCAGCAAGTCCTCCGTCTGGTAGCCAAAGATCCGGGCAAAGGCGTCGTTGACAAAGACAAAATGGAAATCACGGAACAGGGCGATGCCGAGGATCGATTGTTCGGCCAGGCTGCGGAACGATTCTTCCGACCGCCGGACCGCCTCCTCGGCCCTCAGTCGGGCGATGTGATCCCCCACCTGGGAAGAGACGATCTCCAGGCTGTCCATCATTTCCGGGGGGACGGTTTCGTACTGCCTGGATCCCAGCACAATCACCGCGGCGAGCTTGCCGTCCGACCAGGCCGGCAGGTAGGCCATGACCTTGAGCCCGATCTTCTGCAAGGCCGCCACCGGCTCGGTGGGAGGAAGATTGCCCAGGGTGAGGTAGCGCGGTTCGGTAAGGGTCATCAGCTCGAATTCCGCCGTTCCCGGGCGGACCGGCGAAGCCTCTTTGACAAAATCCGGCTCGACACCCTGGTGGACCACCAGTTCGAGCACATCGGTCTCCTCGTCGGCCAGGTAGAGGCCGGCGGCGTCCACCCACTCAAAGGTGGCCAGGGTGTCCAGGACCTGGCCCATGGCCTGCCCCACACCCCCGGCCGAGGCCAGGGCGTAGGCTACGTCCCGCTGGAGCCAGAGGAGCTTTTCCAGGCGCCGGCGGTTGATCGCCGCGCCGAGAATCTCGGCCGTTGTGGCCAGGGTATCCAACTCGGTGGGGCTGAACGGCCGATCCTTGACGTTCTCGTCAAACCCGATGGCGCCCCACCAGGCACCGCCCACCTTGATCGGGAATGCGGCCAGGGCCTTGATGCCCAGCTGCTCCAGAAACGGCCGTTCACACCTGGGGAACCCGGCCACCAGACCGTGAACCGCCTCCCCGGACGAAAACAGATCCACCCATCGATCGTACCCCGATGCCCGTTGCGGGAACTCCTCGAACTCGGGCTTGTCCATAAGCAATTCTCTGTCCACGGCGCACCACTGGTGGGTGAGCCGGGCAAAGACCTCTTCGCCGGGCCCGGGCCGGACCGTGAAGACCCAGACCCGGCTCACCTGCTGGGCTTCGCCCAGCAGACGGAGAATATCCGGCAGAACCGTATCCAGATCACCGGGCTCGAGCAGGCTGCGGGCGGTGAGACTGATCGCCCGCAGAACCGTCTCTCTCTTCTGCAGGGCCTCTTCGGCCATTTTGCGGTCGGTGATGTCACGGGTGTTCCCGGTGTCCGGCCCGGCCCCGGAGAGCCGGCGGCGCAGTTCACCCAGTTCCTCCAGCAACTGTTCCCTGTTCTTATCCCTGTCATTCATCGGTTTACGCTTCCGGGTGTTTTCGCTTCCGGGTTGCATCCGCTGCACTGACGTCATCGATCTTATCGGCCGGCCCGTCTCATTCTACAGTGCCGCCGGCTGTTTCGGGAATGGTGGTGGTCAGCGGGTCGGGAAGCACCGGCAGCGTCACCCCCAGCACCCCGTCGGCGGCGCCGGGCCGGGCCGGCCAGAGCCGCTTGTAATGCTCGTAGCGTTCGAGGACCTCCACCACGTAGTCATACGGCTCCTGACCGCGACAGTATCCATGCTGAACCGCGGGATCGATGAAATACTTTCGTTGTGATTTCCGAAGCAGGAACTTGGCCGTGTGCCCATCCCACAGGCTTGGATCATGGCCGTATTTCAAGGCCAGCCGCCGGGCGTCCAGCACGTGACCCGTACCGGCGTTGTACGAGGCCAGGATGAACTTGACCCGTTCACCTGATTCCGGGATCAGTTCCCCCCATATCTCCTCCAGCCAGGCGATGTAGCGCGTACCGGCCTCGATGTTTGATTCGGGATCGTACAGATTGTGGATGCCAAACCGGGCGGCGGTTTCCGGAAGCAGCTGCATCAGGCCCACCGCCCCGGCCCAGGACTGCTCGTTGGGGTCGAAGCGGGACTCCTGGTAGACCAGCGAGGTCAGCAGTCGCCAATCCCAGCCGATGTCGTCCGCCCGGGCCTGGATCAGGTCATCCCAGGGGGAAATCTTGTCCCCGGCCACCGAGTAGTAGGGGCTCTCCGCCCTGGCCCGGTAGGCGGACCGGTTGCGGTAGTACTTGTTGTAGATGACATTGAAGTCCTCGCGCTTCTTCTCCTCCTCCATCCAGAGGTTCACCGCCGACAAAAGCTGCGGCGACCGCTGGCGAACCGCCCAGGCGATCCGCTGGGGCAGGCTCACCGCCGTGCGCACGTCGATGTTGGAATGGTGGGCCTGGGCAATGAGGGCGATGTTTTCGTCGGCCACCGTGTAGTCGATGTCGCCGTCGGCCACCATGCCGATCAGGTCCTCGGTGGAGAGGCTGCCCGGCACATCCACGATATCGATGTCGCCGCCAAGTTCCTCGGCGAGGTTCTCCAGACGTGCGTGATAGGAGGATCCGCCCCAGACATGCACCTGTTTGCCCAGCAACTGCACCGGGCTGCGCACCAGGGTGTCGTCGATGACGTGCAGTTTCAGTTGGTGCCAGTTGGCCGGCTTGCGCTGCACCAGCACCTGCCGGATTTCGACGTGGTGGGTAGTGAAGGAGATCTTCTCCGCCCGGGCCTTGGTCACGGTGAGGCCCAGACCGATGATATCCGCCTCGCCGCTGTCGAGAATCTCGAACATCCGGTCCATGTCATGCAGGATGAGGATTTCCAGGTCCACGTTGAGGTGGCGGGCCAGGCGCTCCAGCAGTTCGTACTCGAAGCCCATGGGACGGCCCTTGTAGATGAAGTAGCTGGTGGCCCCGTAACCGGTGGCGGCCACCAGCTTGCCCCGGGCCTTGATTTCTTCGAGATCAGCCACCGGGCCGGACGGGCCGGCGTCCTCTTCCGCCGGCGGCCGGCAACCGGCAAGGGGCAGACAGGACAGCAGCAGCAGGCCCAGCGTCAGGTTCCGGCACCAGGAGGGCCCGGGGTACGGTCGTCCCCTCTTGACGCCGCTTCCCCGGCTGGAGTCGGCATCCGGGCAGACCGCTACTGTGAAAGGCCATAGACAAGACATGTTATTGGAAAATATAGGTGAACCCCCGCGGGAAGTCAAAAACGAACTTTTGCCACCGCCAGGTATCAGCGCAGGTATTGCCAGCCCAGATTTCTCCACGACCATAGTTCACCGGCAGGCCGGGGACCGGGCGGCATGGGCCGGTTTGCCGCCGGTTCTTTGAGCAGCAAAATTATTTCCCGTCCTTCCGGACGGTAACCGAGGTGAAAGCAGGACAGTACTTTCCCGGTCACCGGGGCACCGTTCTCCCCGGGGCCGAGACGGAATTTCACCTGGGAGCACTCACCATCCAGCTCGAGTGTGTGCCATGCCCAGCGACCGGCCTGCTCTTCCACGGTCAGCTCTGCCGGCTCTCCATCCACGATGGCGGTGACCACCGGGCCGGATTCAACGGGCCCCACACCTTCCTCCGGCTCCCAGAGCAGGGCCAGGGTGAAACCGACAATATCGGCACCCTCCTGAAAGTCCCATTCCACCTCCCTGAAGTCCCACACCACCTCCCAGGTCTCCGGGCCGCCTTCCACTTCTGCTCCAAAATATCCCTCCTTCGAGGGGTGCTCCAGGAGGGGGAGGCGAAACGCGGCAGGGTCTTTCTGCTTACCGTCCTGGATCACCGCGCTGACCGTATCGGGGTTGAGCAGAACCCCGGCGGCCGAATCGAGGCAGCGCAGGCTCAGCCGCTGGTCAGTCTGCTCCGCCACCTCGTGGATCACACCGGCCAGCAGGGGGCCGGCCGCTTCGGAAAGGGGGTAGAGTTCGTAGACCGCTGTTTCATATCCCTGCAGTTCCAGGAGCAGGGTCAGCCCGCTCTGGTATAGCGCCGGCTGGATCAGCCGGGTGGGGTAGACCCGGTCCAGCACCAGGTCCTTCGCCTCGGCATCCAGCCCCAGCGCCGGCGAAATCGTCACCTCGAGGGTCTGTGTTTCGGCAAAGGGGTTACGAATAGCGAGGATGCCGCGCTGCCCCTCGAAGTGGGCGTAGCCGTAAGCCTCGCGCTTTCCGGGGTCACCGCCGATCATCACCGTTGAATCGAGGATCGGGAAGCGGTCCCTGGCCCAGAGGATCGACTTGGCAATGGCCGCCCACTCCCCTTCACTGAGCAGGTCGGGCGAAACGTAGAGTTCATACATCGCCACGCCACGGGCGACGTAAAGCAGGGCGTTGTCGGTGAACTTGTCCAGCGGTTCGGCTTCACCCCCCAGTTTCTGCAGGTCGCCCTTGATGATGCCGTGGGTCATGAGGTTGGCGATGGGAAACCAGAAATCGTTTTTCACCAGGCCGTCGTGCAGCACGTAGTCGCGGTAGGTGATGGCCGCATCGCGGCGGCTGATCGAGGGCACGTCGGAGTAGCCATAGTCGTAGCCCTGCATCCAGATGGTGTCGGCGTAGCGGGTCCACCAGGGGCTGAGCCAGGTGCCCGAGGTGACGTTGAGAAAGATTTCCGGATTCTTTTCCCGCACCGACCGGCAGAGGTCGATCACCGATTCCAGCACGGCCCGCCGGGAGTAGAGCCCGGTGGCGTGACCGTGACCGGGCTCGCTGCAGGAGAACTGGA
>JAQAZP010000026.1:0-4061 GCA_032127265.1 Acidobacteriota bacterium | reverse complement strand
AGGAAACCACATTTTCTTCCGTATCGAACAGCGGACGCTGATCACCCGCAAGGTGGAGGGGACCTTCCCGAAATACGAAAGGGTGATGCCGCGCGAGAACAACATCTCAACCCTGTTCAACCGCGAGGCGCTCACCTCGGTGGTCAAGCGGGTGGCTTTGATGTCTAGCGAACGGTCCCGAGCTGTCCGTCTCGGCTTCAGTTCCAACGGCCTGCTGGTCAGTTCCAGCAACCCCGATCTGGGGGAGGGTCGCGATCTTCTCGAAGTGGACTTCCCGTCCGATGACGACCTGAGCATCGGCTTCAACGCCCAGTATATTCTCGAATTCCTGAGTTGCGTGGAGGATGACGAAATCAGGATCGACCTGAAGGACGGCTCCACCCAGGGGCTCTTCAGGCCGGCCACCGACGGCGACTACGTCTTCCGTCACGTGATCATGCCGATGCGTCTGTGACCAGCCCGTCCCGGCCACCATCGCACCGCTCATCATCGCACCGAGGAACGGCGAAGATCACACCTTCCCCCTGTCGCTGAGAGGAGTCCGTGAGGCTGGCGAGGTATCCATCCCTCCTCGCTTCGGGTCTCAGGTTCGCGGTTTGCGAATGGGTTGTCATTTTCCCCTCGACAGGCGCTCCGAGTGGATGGATACCACACCGGCCTGCTTCTCGCGATGAAGGGAATGGATCTCCAGGGGCACCACTGATGACGCTCGAATCGCTCACGCTGTTCAACTTCAGAAATCTGGAAAACAGTACCATCCGGTTTGCCAGCGGGTTGAATATCATTCAGGGCGAGAACGGGCAGGGCAAGACAAACCTGATGGAGGCTATCTATCTCCTGGGTACAACCAAATCGTTCCGGCATTGCCGCATCGGCGATTTGACGGCCGAGGATAAAAGCGCCTGCTCCCTCAGGGGCCGGGTTGAGCAGGACGGCCGGATGGACGAGCTTTTCTTCCGCGTCGAAGAGGGTGGAGGAAAGTCTTTCGGCCGCGCCGACAGTGCCGAAGACCTTTACGACTACATCGGTGCCCTGGACACGCTGGCCTTCACCGGAGAGCATTTGGCCATCGTCCGGGGCGGTCCGGAAGAACGGCGGAAGTTCATCGACCGCGGAATTGTGGGTGTCAAATCGTCCTATTTGAAGACCGTGGTGGAGTATCGGCGGGCGGTCAGACAAAAAAACCGCTTTTTAGCCGATTCCGTACGGAGATATGCAGGAAAAAGTGGTGGGTTTCTGATAGAATTAGAGGCCTGGAACGAGCGTATCATCGATCTCGGTTCCCGGATCCTGCTGGAGCGGGCAAACCATGTCTCCCGTTTGAGCGCCGTGCTGCAGGAAGTCCATTCCGGGCTCTTCTCCGGCGCCCGTCCGCCGGTGGGGATGACCATGCGTACCGCCATCGGCGACGAAGGGTCCATTGCCGGTGAGAGCCTGGAATCGGTGAACGCCAGGCTGAAGCAGAAACTGGAATCGGCAGCAGCGCGGGAACGGGAGCGGTGCCTGTCCCTGGTGGGGCCGCACCGTGACGAGATAGAGTTTCGTTACGGTGGCCGGCTGCTGAGACAGTATGGGTCGTCGGGTCAGCAACGGGGGTATTTGCTGGCGGCCAAACTCGGCCGGGCCGAAATACACCGTGCCCGGACCGGCGGCTACCCGGTCTTCCTTTTCGATGATTTCGAGAGCGAACTGGACCGGCAGGGCCGGGTTGGTTTCTTGCAGTATTGCCGGGACCGCTTCCAGATCTTCATCGCCGTATCGGCGGAAGAACTGGACATGGGAGAACCCTGGCAGAGGCAAAAACTCTTTCGCGTTAAAAAGGGGCAGATCAGCGACCAGAGCGACCACTGATCACCCACGATTGTTTCCGGTCTCCTGGAGACCAACATTTCCCGGGTGAGATCTGAATGAGCAAGAATTCCGCACCAGCGTCAGATAAGAATTTGCAGGATGGAAGGAAAGCATACGATGCCGGGAGCATCAAAGTCCTCGAAGGTCTGGAAGCCGTGCGCAAGCGCCCGGCGATGTATATCGGCAGCACCGGCACCTCGGGCCTGCACCACCTGGTCTACGAGGTGGTGGACAACAGTGTCGATGAATCGCTGAGCGGGTATTGCGACACCATCGAGGTTTTCATCCACACCGACAACAGTGTCACCGTCATCGACAACGGCCGCGGTATCCCGGTGGACATGCACGCCAAGGAGAAGAAGCCGGCGGCGGAAGTGGTGATGACCAAGCTCCACGCCGGCGGCAAGTTCGACAAGGGGTCATACAAGGTATCCGGCGGCCTGCACGGTGTGGGTATTTCGGTGGTCAACGCGTTGTCGGAAAACCTCGACCTGGAAATCCGCCGCGAGGGCCACGTCTACCAGCAGAACTACAGCCGGGGCGCACCCCAGGGGCCGCTGACCAAGACCGGCAACACCAAGCGCACCGGGACCATCGTCACCTTCAAGCCCGACGCCGACATATTTGAAGACCTGGTCTATTCCTTCGAGACCCTCTCCCAGCGCCTGCGCGAGCTGGCCTTCCTCAACAAGGGCCTCTCCATCACCATCGTCGACGAGCGAAACGACAAGCGCAACAGTTTCCTCTACCGGGGCGGGATCATCGAGTTCGTCCAGCACCTCTGCCGCAACAAGACTCCGCTGCACAGCAAGCCGGTCTACTTCACCGGCGATCGCGAGGGCATCGAGCTGGAGATCGCCCTGCAGTACAACACCTCGTACACCGAGAACATCTTCTCCTTCGCCAACAGCATCAACACCATCGAGGGCGGCACGCACCTCTCGGGGTTCAAGGCCGCCCTGACCCGCACCATCAACAGTTACGCCGCGGCCAATAACCTCTTCAAGGACCTGAAGAGCAACTTCACGGGCGACGACGTGCGGGAAGGCCTTACCGCGGTGATCAGCGTCCGTATCCCCGAACCGCAGTTCGAGGGCCAGACCAAGACCAAACTGGGCAACAGCGAGGTCAAGGGGATGGTGGAGACGCTGGTCAACGAGCATCTCGGTGCCTATCTCGAAGAGAACCCGTCGCGGGCAAAGAAGATCGTGATCAAGTGCCGCGATTCGGCACTGGCCCGCGAGGCGGCTCGCAAGGCCCGCGACCTGACCCGGCGCAAGGGCGCCCTGGAGGCCAGCACCCTGCCCGGTAAACTGGCCGACTGCCAGGAAAAGGATCCGGCGATGTGCGAGATCTTCCTCGTGGAGGGCGACTCGGCCGGCGGCTCGGCCAAGCAGGGCCGCGACCGCCGCTACCAGGCCATCCTCCCCCTCAGGGGCAAGATCATCAACGTCGAGAAGGCGCGCTACGACAAGATGCTGGCCAGCAACGAAATCAGGACCATCATCACCGCCCTGGGCACCGGTATCGGCAAGGAGGATTTCGACGTCACCAAGGCCCGCTACCACCGGGTGGTGATCATGACCGATGCCGACGTGGACGGCCAGCACATCCGCACCCTGCTGCTGACCTTCTTCTACCGCCAGATGAAGCCGCTGATCGACCAGGGCTACCTCTACATCGCCCAACCCCCGCTGTACAAGGTTTCCTGGGGCAGAAAACAGGAAAAATACCTGGACAATGAAAAAGAGCTGGACGAGTTTCTGATGCGCCAGGCCACGGAGAAGCGGACCCTGGTGGTGGAGAAGAACGGCAAACGCGCCATCGCCGGCACCCGGCTGATCTCGGTCCTCAAGCGAATGAAGGACTACTTCTACTACCTCGAGCGGTTGACCCGGCGGGGCAAGGACGGCGGCCTGATCGAGTTCCTGATCGAGGAAAGTGTCGCCGGCAGCAAGCCCTTTGCCGGGCAGGAGAAGATGGAAGCCCTGCGGGTCAAACTCGAAGGGCAGGGCTACGAGGTCTCTGACGTGATCCACGACGAGGAGCACAACCTCTACGAAGTGGTGGTGAATTCCTCCGGTGAGGGGGGGATGCGAAAAACCAGGGTCAACCGGCGGCTGGTTTCCCAGGTCGAATTCCGCAACATGCAGTCCATCCGCAAGGAGCTGGCCGACCAGTGGACACCGCCCTTCGTGATCAACGGCACC
>JAQAZP010000025.1:0-19733 GCA_032127265.1 Acidobacteriota bacterium | reverse complement strand
AAGGGCAACGGTGTCGACCCGGTGGACATCATCGAGAAGTACGGCACCGACGCCATGCGCTACGTGCTCTGCGAAATGCAGACCGGCACCCAGGACATCCGCCTGCCGGTGCAGGCCATCTCGCCCTTCACCGGCGAACTGGTGGACCTGGCCAAGGCCAAACACGGCCGGAGCATCTTCACCTACATCTGCCCCGAATCGGGCAAGGAGTTCGACGTCCTGGGCACGATGAAGGACGTGCCGGCGGCCAAGGTGACCAGCGACCGCTTCGAGGTGGGCCGGGGCTTCTGCAACAAGCTCTGGAACGCCGTGCGCTTCGCGCTGATGAACCTCGGCGAGCACCCCTTTACGCCGCTCCGCCCCGAAGACCTGGCCCCCGAGGACCGCTGGATCCTCTCCCGTCTCGGCGGCGCCGTGCGCGGCGTCACCAGGGCGCTGGAGGAATACAACCCCTCGGCGGCCATCGGCCTGGCCCGCAAGTTTTTCTGGGGCGACCTCTGCGACTGGTATCTGGAGATGATCAAGCCGCGGATGAAGGACGAGGCCCAGGCCCCGGTGGCCCGTTCGGTGCTGGCCGTGGCCATCGACCGGGTGCTGCGCCTCTTCCACCCCTTCATCCCCTTCATCACCGAAGCGCTCTGGGAACGGCTGAGTGCCCAGGTCCCGGTGCGCGGGATAGAAGGGCCGCTTCCCGCGGTGGACCTGCTGATCACCGCCAACTGGCCCGACTCATCGCGCTACAAAGGCGAGCCGCAGCTGGAGGCGGAGATGGAGCTGATGCAGTCGGTGATCCACGGTATCCGCGACCTGCGCTGGAAGTACGAGGTGCCGCCGTCCCAGAAGGTGGAGGGGCGGATCAAGGTCCGACAGGGCGCCACCGCCGAAACCCTGACCCGGCTGGAAGCCCACGTGCGCAACCTGGCCGCCCTCTCGGTGCTGGAGATCGGCGGCGGGGTGACTCGCCCGGCCCTGGCCGCCACGGCGGTGGTGGGCGAGTGCGAGATCTTCCTCGCCGGCGTCCTTGACCCGGTCAGGGAGAAGGAGCGGATGGACAAGCAGCTGGCCAAACTGCGCAAGCAGCTGGAGACCACGGAGAAAAAGCTGGCCAACGAGAACTTCGTCAGCCGGGCCAAGCCCGAGGTGGTGCAGGTGGAGCGCGACCGGCTGGCCGAGATGCAGGGCCAGATCGCGCTGCTCGAGGAAAACGTTCAGCGGTTGACCGAAGAGGAATAGAGACCGGTCCGCCGCCCACCCGGTGAAGAGAATGGCCGACCAGACTCAAACCAGCGGCCTGCCGAGGGCGATCTTCGAAGGATCTCTCGACGGGATTTTCGTCATCGACCTCGACGGGCGATATATTGACGTCAACCCCGCCGGCTGCCGAATGTTCGGCTATACCCGCGACGAATTTCTTGCCGCCGACGTCACCCTGCTGATCTTCCCCGAAGACCGGGAAGAGTTTCTGGCCTGGGACCGCAGGGGCTGGGTCGAAGGGCTGACCATCCCCCGCTACCGCCTGCGCCACAAGGGCGGGACAGAGGTCTGGGTGGGGATGACCATCGCCCCGCTGACCCTCGACGGGCGGCAACTGGTCCTGGGGATCAAGCGGGATATCGGTGACGCCATCCGGGCCGAGGACGCCCTGCGCGAGAGCGAAGCCCGGTTCCGCACCCTCTTCGACGCGTCCACCGACGCCATCTTCATCGAAACCCTGGAAGGCAAGGTCCTCGACTGCAACGAGGTGGCCTGCGACCTGTACGGCTACACCCGGGAAGAACTGCTCGATCTGGAGGTGACCGACCTGGTGCCGCAGGAGGTGGCCCTGGGGCTGGACCAGGTGATCGAGGAGCACCGGAAGGGCGGCGGTTTGTTCCTGGAGAGCCTGGGACTGCGGAAGGACGGCACCGTCTTCCCCGCCGAGGTGAGCACCCGCCCGGTCACCCTGGGGAAGGAGCAGCGGGTCACCGTTTTTGTCCGCAGCGTCACCGACCGGAGACGGGCCGAGGAGGCCCTGCGCGAGAGCGAGGAACGCTACCGCACGGCCATCGAGCACTCCAATGACGGTGTGGCGATCATCAAGGGTTCGCGCCACCTCTTCGTCAACCGCAAGTATGCCGAAATGTTCGGCTACGACGATCCTGACCAGCTGCTGGATGTCCCGCGGTCCGATCTGATTCACCCCGACGACCGCGAGCGCGTGGAAGAGCTGAGCCGGGAGCGCGAGGAAGGCCGAGACGCCGACACCACCTACGAGTGCCTGGGGCGGCGTCGGGACGGCGGGAAACTCCATCTCGAGGTGTCGGCCGCCGGCCTCACCTACCAGGGCTGGCCGGCTTCCCTTGCCTTTCTTCGTGACATCACCGACAGAAAACGGTTGGAGGAGCAGCTGCAGCAGGCCCAGCGGATGGAGGCCGTGGGCCGGCTGGCCGGCGGGGTGGCCCACGACTTCAACAATCTGCTCACCGCCATCACCGGCTACGGGTCGCTGCTCCTGACCCAGTTCGAGGAGAACGACCCCCGCTGCCGGGAGGTCGAAGAGATCATCCGGGCCGGCGAGCGGGCCACCACCCTCACCGACCAGCTACTGGTCTTCAGCCGGCGGAAGGTGGCCGCGCCCAAGGTGTTGGACCTCAACCGGCTGGTGGCCGGGATGGAGAACATGCTCCGGCGGTTGATCGGAGAGAATGTCGCCCTGGAGACGGTGCTCGACCCGGGTCTGGAAGCGATAAAGGTGGACCCGGGGCAGATGGAACAGGTGCTGATGAACCTGGTGGTCAACGCCCACCAGGCGATGCCCGAGGGCGGGCAGGTCACCGTTCGCACCGACAACGTCCTGTTCGATGAAAAGCATTGCCGCCGCTTTCCGGATGCGCGGCCCGGCCGGTTCATCCGGCTGACGGTGGAGGACACCGGCACCGGCCTCGAGCCGGAAGTGCTCGATCACATCTTTGAGCCTTTCTTTACCACCAGGGACAGCGGCACCGGTCTGGGCCTTTCCCTGGTCTACGGCATCATCACCCAGCACGAGGGCTGGGTGGAAGTGAACAGCCGGCAGGAGCGGGGAACCGTTTTTTCGATTTTCCTCCCCCGTTATTCCGTGGCCCCGTCCAGCGAGCGGCCAAGGCAGGTCTCCCTGGAGGGGCTGCAGGGCAAGGGCGAACGGATTCTGCTGGTGGAGGACGAAGACGCGGTACGGCGCTACGCTACCCAGGTGCTGACCCGGAACGGCTACCAGGTCTTTTCCGCCTCCAGCGCCGGAGAAGCGCTGAAGATCTTCGGCGAAGAGCAGGGCAACATCCGGCTGGTGTTCAGCGACCAGGTGCTCCCGGGCCGCAGCGGCCTTGAGTTGGTGGAGCAGCTTCGGGAACTGAAACCGGAAATCGGAGTGCTGCTGACCAGCGGATATGCCGGCAAGGAGACCGCCCGAAAACGGATCGAGGAGCAGCGCCATCCCTTCCTCAAGAAACCGTACGGCACTACCGAGATCCTGACCCGGATCCGCGACATTCTTGCCGGTGATATCTGATACTGGAAAGGGGACGGGTACCACTACGTGTTTATCAACCGCATGTATTTCCAGTGCCTCCAGGTGTTGTCCAACATGTTGCCGGCAGATCCGTTGTGTGCCTGTGGAAAACTGCCGATTCCCTTTTCAGGCAGGCTGGCCGCACGGTTCTTTTGCTGGCTCCTGGTCTTTCTCATCCCCGCTCCATTTCTTGCTGCCGATGACCTGCCCGTCCAGGATGCCGATTCCGTCTATGCCGCGGCCCACCGCCCGAAGATCGGTCTGGCGCTCAGCGGCGGCGGCGCCCGGGGCTGCGCCCACGTCGGCGTGCTGAAAGTGCTGGAGGCCAACCAGATCCCGGTGGACTTTATCGCCGGCACCAGCATGGGCGCGGTGGTTGGCGGGCTCTACGCCGCGGGCCACAGCGCGGCGGAGATCGAGGCGCTCTTCCTGGAGGCCGACTGGACCGACATGATGCTCGACGAACCCCGCCGACGCTACAAGTCGTTCCGGCGCAAGGAGGAGGACCGCCTCCACCTCTTCGATATCGAGTTGGGCCTCAGGGGGCTGCGCCTGCAGATGCCCCGCGGCTTCCGCCAGGGCCGCAAGCTCTCCAACCTGCTCCGTGAGTGGACCCTGCCGGTGGCCGGCACCCGCTCCTTCGACAATCTGCCGGTCCCGTTCAGGGCGGTGGCCACCGACATCGTCAACGGGGAGATGGTGGTGCTCAAGGGTGGTGACCTGGTGCAGGCCATCCGGGCCAGCATGGCCATCCCCGGGGTGCTGGCCCCGGTGATGCTGGACGGCCGCCTGCTGGTGGACGGCGGCACCACCCGCAACATCCCGGTGGACGTGGCGCGGGAGATGGGCGCCGACATCGTCATCGCGGTGGACATCAGCGAGGCGCTCAAGCCGGTGGAAGAGCTCGACTCATCGCTGGCCATCAGCAACCAGACCGTGAGCCTGCTCACCCGGCTCAACGTGGAGGCGATCCTGCCCCAGGCCGACCTGGTGCTGCGGCCGGAGGTGGAGGGGCTGGGCACACTCGACTTCACCAACGTCCCCCACCTCATCAGCACCGGTGTCGCCGAGGCGGAGCGGGCGCTGCCGCAGATGGCAACGCTGGCCCTGCCGGCCGCGCAGTACGAGGTGCACCGTGCCGGGCAGCACGCCCCGGCGTTCGAGCCGCCGCTGGTGGCCCGGGTCCGGGTGGAGGGGCTGGAGCGGGTGGACGAGCGGACGCTGCTGGGCCGGATCAGCCTCCGGCCGGGGGACCGGCTGGACCTCGACGCCCTGCACCGCGACCTGGCCCGGATTTTCGGTCTCGGCTTTTTCCAGATGGTGGACTTCTCGCTGGTCCCGGCCAAGGAAGGGGTGGAGGTTGTGATCAACGCCCGGGAGAAGGAGTGGGGGCCCAACTACCTCCGCTTCGGCCTTAACTTCAAGATCGACGAGAGCCGGGGTGCGGCGTTCAACCTGGTGGCCCTGCACACCGCCACCCAGATCAATCATCTCGGGGGGGAGTGGCGCAGCCGGCTCACCGTGGGGCAGGAGAGCTCCATCGACACCGAGTTCTACCAGCCGCTGGATTACATCGGCCGCTTCTTTGTCGCACCGGGGATCAACCTGGGCAAACGGCCCATCGACGAGTACCAGGACGGGCACAAGATCGCCGAATACGACGAGCAGGTGGCCATCGGCGCCCTCGATTTCGGGATGCAGCTGGGAACATCAACCGAGCTTCGGGCCGGACTCTACTACGGCGCGGCCCGGGTGGCGCTGGATACCGGCACTCCGGGGTCGAAGCGCTCCGCCGACGATAGTGGTGGGGGGCTCTATGCCCACAGTCCGTCCCTCGGCGGCCTGCATACCGGAGTGCGTCTGGACCGGGTGGACCGGGTGGCCTTCCCCCGGCGGGGCTACCTGGCCGACTTCGACTTCGTCATCTCCCGGACCGAACTGGGGGCCGATGACGACTACAAGCGGCTGGGCGGCTCGGGCTCGACCTTTTTCAGCCGCGGCCGGCACACCTGGTTTGCCAGCATCGAAGGGGGGACCAGCCTGGGCAGCCGGGTGCCGCCCTACCACCAGTTCACCCTCGGCGGCCTCTTCTCTCTCGCCGGTTACGCCGACCAGGAGCTGCGCGGCCCCTATGCCGCCGCCGGCCGCCTCGGCTACTACGCCAGCCTCTGGGCCCTCCCCTCCTCGCTGGGCCAGAATCTCTACTTTGGCGGCTGGATCGAGACGGGGAATGTCTGGGGCAGCAGCGGCGACATCGGCCTGGACAAACTGCGCAAGACCCTGGCCCTGCTGGTGGGCGCCGACACCATCGTCGGGCCGGTCTACTTTGCCTGGGGCCTGGCCGAGGACAGTCGCTCCCGGCTCTACTTCTCCGTCGGCACCGGGTTCTGATCTCTACTGAGCCTGCTGCTTGTTCAGCACGGGGTCGATGCCCACCCGGCGTGCCAGGTCGGAGGTGAACAGGCCTTCCGGGTCCAGGCGCCGCTTGATTTCCAGCAGTTCCTGGTAGCGGGGATAGACACGGTAGAACTGCTCCGGTGTCAGGACCTGGTCCTTGGCCAGGTGGATCTTGCCGCCGTAACGCACCGTGGCGTCGACGATGCGGTCCACGGCCGCGCGGCTGGCCGCTTCGTGGCGTTTTTTGGGGTGGAACTCGAAGTTCAGGCTGTAACCGTCCTCGGAGAAGGAGATCAGGCAGTAGTCCGCCTTGTGGCCGCGCAGGATGGTGGTCACCGGCGGGCAGGGCGAGGACTGGCAGATCCCCATGATTTCGACGATGGCTTCGCGGGCCACGGAACGGGGAAAGGTGAGCTGGACGGTGTAGCCCCGCGGGCCGCAGACCAGGTGGGCCGGGGGCACGGTGAAGCTGGCTTCGAAGCTGAACCTGAGGAAGAGCTCGGAGTTGGAGGAGCGCCCCATGCGATAGGCCAGCCGGCTCATGGTGTAGTAGAGCTTGTTGAAGGTGATCATCATCGGGCGCTGGGCATGCAGCATCAACGAGAGGAAAGGGCCGAACTTTTCGTGCAGCGCCAGGCCGAATCGGCGGTGATTGTCGAGGCGCTTGTAGCCCGCCTCGAGGAGTTCACGGCGCTGCTCTTCGTTTTCCGGGCGTTCGATCCACCTGGCGGCATGGACCACAGAGCGCCCGATGCGGGACCCGCGGGTGTAGGGGTCCATCCAGACCACGGCCATGTCGTGGGTCTTCTCGATGCGGGCCAAGGTTTCGAGCATGGCATCGACATCGGCCGCCGGGAACCGCTCGACCTCCACAAAGGGTGAGGGCACCGATTTGAGCTGCAGCGTCGCGTCCAGCACGATGCCCAGCAGCCCGAGGCCCCCCAGCACGGCGTTGAACAGCTCGTGGGAGCGGTCGACGATCAGTGTCTCACCGTTGGCCAGCAGCAGGGTGAAACGGACAACCTGCCGGGCGAAACTGCCGTGATGCCAGCCGTCCTTGCCGTTGACGTTGACGCACATCGCCCCGGCCACGCTGGAGTGCGATTCGGTGGGGCTGGAGGGGAGCGTGAGCAGCAGGTGGTGGACCTTCTGGTAGATGTCGATGAGCCGGGCGCCGGCCTCGACGGTGATCTGTTTTTTCTCCTCGTCGAAATCGAGGATGCGGTTCATGCCGCTCATGTCCAGCAGGGCGTGGCCGTCGTTTAGGGCCAGGTCGCCGTAGCCGCGCCCGGCCCCGCGGGCGCAGATGGTCATGTTGTTCTGCCGGCAGTAGTCCAGCGCCTCGCGGCACTGCTCGATGGTCGTCGGGCGGGCGACGAGGGAGCGCGTGGTTATGGAGCCGACCAGCGATTTCAGCTCCTTCCACTCCATGAGACTCGGTGGTGACTGGGTTCCAGATGGCATATTCGATCTCCGCGGGTTCACCCGCCGCAAGCCGTCGGCAATGGCGCCGAAAAATGTTCTCGCGCAGGCTCTCCGGATACGTCAAATCTGGGGTAAGCTATCAAAATCCCCTGCAATGTCAAGCAGCGCCGGTGCCCGGTAATGTCCTGATTTGAATATGAAGCCTGGCCGTAGAATATAACTGCTGCAACTGGCATTTGGTTTGATCAGCGTTTTACGTAAACGTCCAGACATAAATGTCCGACCAATCCATGGATCCGCTGGTTTTGCCGAAAAAATTTTAAATCGATGCCGCAGGGTGTGGTACTCGCGGAGGGGTGAAGCCGGCAGGGGTGTTGGCCGGGTATTTCCATCCCGGCACCCGTGTCCCCGGAGCCGATTCAATCTTCGCCGGGAGAGTATCCTCCGGAAGTTTTTGGCGGAGAACCCAGTCGCCGCGCGCCGTCAGGATCGGCGCTTCACCCGCTTTGCGGCCCAGTTCCCAGACCAGCTGATCGGGTGCCCGGCCGTTGACCCACACCAGGCCGCGGTGGATCCCTTCGAGGTGGTGATGAAAACAGACGGTGATGAGGTTGCCCATCTCATCGCCGCCGCCATGGCTGCGCTTGACGATGTGGTGGGGCATGAGGTTCGAACGGGCCCGGCAGCCGGGCACGGTGCAGCGCCAGCCGTCACGGTGGAACACGGCGTTGGGGTACCCGGTGGTTAGATGATCGGGGTCGCGCTCAGGGGCCCAGACCAGCAGGAAGTGATCGACGATCATTTCCAGGCAGCGCCATGCCGGAGCGTCGTCACCGATCAACCGCCGGCAGGCTTCAACGGCCCGGGACCAGATGACCGCAGATTCGGGCGGCGATGTGAAGCGGATCAGCGAGGTGAGCGGGGGAGCGGACCGGGCGGCGAAGGAACCCGGACCCCCGGCCGGGCCTGAAACGCCCGGTGCAGGGCAAACGGTATCGCCGTTTCCCGCCGCCTGTCGTTCCGTGCCTTCATCGGGGCCGGAACACGTGTGCCACCGGCCGTCGACCCAGGCGTATGGCCCTTCGCCCGGAGCGGGGGGCATGCCCTTTCTCCGTTGCCAGCCGGCCGGGTCGCGCTGGCAGAAATCGACGGCCCAGCCGGCTTCGTCGGCCAGCCGCCGCACGGTCACACCTTCGGCCCGCTGGACCCAGGCTTCCCAGTTGCAGGGCCAGAGCTGCCGGGCGAACGGCTCGAGCAGCCGCACCTTGGCCGAACCCACACGGCCGTCGAGGAAGGCCTCTTCGAGTTCGGGGTGGTGGATGAAGACCCGCTCGCGGCTGGTGAGGTAGCCCACCTGGCGGGCACTGAGCCCCAGACGTTCGCGGGCGTAGTGGCGCAGGCTGAGGAAACAGCATCGCTCGTGAAGCCGGTGGTCGCCGAAGAAGCGGAGCAGCCGGCCGAGGTAGCGTTCGATCTTTTCGTGGTCGCCCACCAGGCGGAACAGCGCCCGGTGCAGGCGGCGGGCGCCGTCCCTTCCCGACGCTTCGCTCGCCGTGCATTTGACCAACCGGAGGGCGGCTTCCAGCTGCCCCACCAGGGTCACCACCATCGGTGCCCAGGAGAGGAAGGACCAGTTGCCGGTTTCATTCTCGATGCCGGCCCTGATCAGGTCGCGGCCGGCATCGCTCACGGCGCCTGGATGTTGACCCCGGCCAGGCGTGTCGGTGGTCGGCGTGTGAATGAAGTCATTTAGCCCGTCTGCTTCGCGACTGTCCGATGGGTCGCTGTACGCCGAGTCGCTGTTCGGGGAGCAGTCGCTGCCGGGCCGGGCATGGCCGTCATCGGCCGAACTTCCGCCGCCGCATTCTTCCTGGCCGTCATCGGCCGGACCGCCGCTGCCGGATCCGTCCCGCTCGTCGCGGCACGCAGCGTCTTCGCCTTCAAGCCCGGACACCGTATCGAGGATCTCGGCCGCCATGTATTCGGCGCACTCCCAGAGCGGGGTCTCGGCATCGCTTTGACGCCGGCAGGCTTCCACCGCTTCCTCCCAGCGTAGTCTAAGAGCAGGGGGGACCCGGCAGGAAAATGTCGTCCACGGCTGGTCCGCCTCACCGGTGGCTTCTGTGGACGGGGCATCGCTCGAGCCAGCACCACCGGCTGTTCCAAGCGGAGCGATTCGGGCGCTGGCGACATCTCCGGCATCCCTGCTGCCGGGCTCTTCGCCCCGCTGTCCGGCTTTTCCCGCAGGCACATCCTCCCCGGGAACGGCAGGCGTGACCTCTTCCCAGGGAAGCTTCCCGTCAGCCTTGAACCGACGCACCGCCCCGGCCAGCAGACGCACCGTGGTGGTCGAGGCGAAGTCGAGCCAGCGGCCCTGGGTTTCGGCATCGGCCACCGAAGTGATCTCCCGGGCTTTGGTCCAGGTGAGGCGGCCGTTCTCGAACGAGCGGGCCAGCAGCGGCATCCCCTGGAAGGCGTCGTGGATCGTCAGCAGGTAGCGGGCCCGCCGCCAGTCGAGGTCGAGGCATTCTGCGGTGTAGTCCTTCATCCTGACGAAACCGAGCAGGCGGTGCTTCTCCCCGTCACGCATCCGGGCCAGGCCGGCGGCCAGCCCGGGGTCGATGCGGTTCTTCAGCGCCGCCAGCCGCCGTAAATAGAAGTCGACAAGCAGGGCGCAGTCATCCCGCGAAAAGGGGTCGATGCGCGTAGGAATCTCGTCGTGCCAGGGAGGCACCAGCGGTGTCTGCCGGTCGAAAGAAATCGGCTCGGTCGGGGCGTATGGCTGGTTCATGGGTCAGGCCATCAGGCGGTGCCGCAGTGGACAGCGCCACGGAGAATCATCGACCAGGGAACCTGATCGGCGGTGGTTTCGAGGGCGGGAAACCCGGCCCCGGAAGAGGCGTGCCACAGCCGGCAAAACGGCTCTCGAATCACTGTTAACCACTTTCATTGTCAATGGTTTAAATATAGACGAAAATACAGCGAAAGTCAAGGGCGGCGAGCAAAAAAAGTGAAAAAAACCGGCAAGAAATTTATCCAGGGAAGTTGTTCGGCCCCCGGGACGCTTTTCGGCGGCCCTTGTGTCACCGGTAGCGACACCACAGCTAACCAAACGCCCCAAGGGCAAAGATAACGGTCACGGCCCTGCCGTAACGCCGGGTCTGCACCGCCCGGGCACCCCGATCCCGCTCATTCCGGTTTTGGTATCATGTAATTCGTCTTATTATCGCTCTGGCTTCAGTTCAAAACAGGACACTACCTTTACCCTTGCTTGACGCGGCACGGGCGCACTTCTACAATCGGGATGCTCCTCTATCCCCGTTCGATCCAGAGAGATCCCCCATGACCGGACAGAAACAGGACGTCTGTTACATCTCCGTTCTCGCCGTCTGCTGTCTGGCCCTCTTCTTTGTCTGCCTGGGAAACCAGCCTCTCTGGGACATCGACGAGGGGATGCACGCGTCCACGTCCAGGATCATGGTGGAAAGCGGCGACTGGATCACCCCCGTATTCAACGGCGAACCGTTCTATGACAAGACGGTGCTCTTCAACTGGTTCGTGGCGATCTGCTTCATGGTCTTCGGGTTTACCGAGTTCGCGGCCCGGCTGCCGGCGGCCCTGCTGGGAACGGGCTGTGTCGTTCTCACCTACTGGTTCGGCCGGCGCATGTTCAACCGCACGACCGGTTTCCTCGCCGGCATGGTGCTGGCCACCAGTATCCAGTTCATCGCCCTCTCCCGTGTGGTGGTCCACGACATCGCCCTGGTCTTTTTCATCACCGCCACCCTCTATTTCTTTTATGCCGGATATTCCTGCGACACGCGCCGCCGGCTGAATTTTCTCCTTTTTTATCTGTCGGCCGGACTGGCGGTGCTGGCCAAGGGGCCCATCGGCCTGCTGCTTCCCGCCGCCATCATCGGCATCTTTCTCGCCTGCCGGAAGGACCTCGGTTTTCTGAGGAAGATGCACCTGGGCCCGGGCATCGTGATCTTTGTTCTGATCGTCGCCCCCTGGTATCTTCTGCTCAGCCTGAAAAACCCCGAGTACCTGCGCTACTTTCTCATTGAAAAGAACCTGCACAGCTTTACCGGCGGCTCGGGGGCCCGTCACCCGCAGCCGGTCTACTACTACCTGCCCCGGCTGATCGGCGGCTGTTTCCCCTGGTCCTTTTTCCTGCCCGTGGCCCTGATCCACGCTTTCAGGGGCGGGCTGAAAAAAATCGAAAACGGGACGCTCTTCTGCCTGATCTGGTTCGGGTTCATCTTTTTCTTCTTCACCGCCGCGGGCTCGAAGATGTCCACATACATCCTGCCGCTCTTTCCCGCCGTATCGTTGCTGGTGGCCGCACTGTGGCACGATCTGATCGACCGGCCCACGCCCCGGCTCAGGCGCTTCTTCGCCTGGTCGTCCGGCCTCTATGCGGTTTTTCTCGTGGGAGCGGTGGTCTACCTGGTGCTCGAGCCGCCGGTAAAAGTGGAATACCGATACGGCGTCGACCTGGCTCGGGTGAACATCATCTTCGGTGTGGCCTGTCTGGGCGGTGTCCTGGCCTTTCTGTTCTTTCTCGTGCGGCGATACAAGGCCTGCTTTCTGATGACGGCGGGGACAATCTTCCTGCTCATGATTCCGTTCATTATCTGGGTTGTTCCAGGCATCAACCCCTACCGCTCGACAAAAATCCTCGGCGGCGAACTGGACCGGCTGGTCCCCCCGGACGAGAAGTTCGTCTTCTACTGGCAGATGAAGGATTCCATACTCTTCTACACCGGAAGGCAGGCCGTCGTTCTGAACTCAACGGCCCAGCTCGAGGCCTTTCTGGCAACGGAGCAACGGGTCTATTTCGTCACCGAACGACGCAGATACGAACCTCTCGGAGAGTTGAAGGAGAAATGCTATATTGTCTGGGAAAAAGGTAACAATCTGATCCTGTCGAACATGCCGATACCGGAGGCCGGCTCGTGATGACTGAACATCGTCCGGCACAGACCAGAACCGTCGTCATCACGCTGGTTTTTATCGGGTTCTTTCTCTTTGTCTATGGTGTGGGAGACCGCGATCTGTGGGCTCCCGACGAAGACGAGTACGCCCAGATCAGCCGGGAGATGATCCGGACCGGCAACTGGCTCTATCCCACCTGCAACGGCATCCCCTGGACCATCAAACCCGCTCTCTACAACTGGCTGGTGGGGGTCATCTCCCTGCCCTACGGCGATGTGGACGAGTTCCGGGCGAGGATCTTCTCCGCCCTGGCGGCCATCGGGACGATCCTGCTCACCTTTCTCATGGGCCGGCGCGCCTTCGGGTCCCGGGCGGGGTTCATCAGTGCGGTGGCCCTGGGCACAAGCGTCATGTTCCTGGAGAACGGCCGCTGGGCCCAGACCTACATGCTCTCCACCTTCTTCGCCACCCTGGCCATCTTCATGTTCCACCGGGGATACACCGAGCCGGAGAAACGGACGGCATCCTATCTCTGGATGTGCGCCGCGGCCGGTCTCGGGGTGCTGACCATGGGGCCGGTCAATCTCGCCATACCGGGCCTGGTGATCTTCGTCTACCTGGTGGTGATGAAGGACCTCAAGCACATTCTGAAGATGAAACTGGTCTGGGGCACGCTGATCTTTGCGGCCATCGCGCTCTCCTGGTATATCCCGGCCGGTCTCAATAGCGAGTACGGAAACGATCTCCTCATCACCACAAACGTGACCCGCTTTCTCAACACCTGGACCCACAACAGGCCGTTCCACTACTACATCGTGGGCCTGCTCTGGGCCTTTATCCCCTGGTCGTTCTTCCTGCCCGGGGCCATCCACCTGGCCTTCAGCCGGCGCAGCGAGGCGGACCGGAAGAACCTCAAGCTCCTGCTGGTCTGGGTCATCGCGCTGCTGCTCTTCTTCTCCCTGGCCCAGTGCAAGCGGCACCAGTATATCCTCGGGCTCTATCCGGGCCTGGCCCTGCTCATCGGCTACCTGGGCCACCGGGCCCTTGACGGCTGGAAGGAGAAATACTTCCGCAGGTCGATTGTCATCCCCGCCCTGATCTTTGCCGGGATCCTGCTGTTGATCACCATAGCCCTGCCTGTGGGCGGCAGTGTGAAGTACCCGGAGTTCCTCACCCTGGGCATCGTCACCAGTGTGGTTACCGGGATTTTCGCCGTGCTGCTCCTCGTGGCCTGGCGCAGGGACAACCCCCGGGCCCTGATCTTTCTGCCGGCGGTCTTCATGGGCACGCTGGTGCTGCTGGGGGTCCACGTGCTGATCCCGGCGATGAATGTCTACAAGACACCCAAACCGTTCTGCCGGGAGATTGCCGCGCGGCTGGAACAGGGCGGAGAATGGGTGATGTACCAGCATTACCGGGCCGCGTTCGTCTACTACACCGACAGCCTGGTGCAGGTCGTTGAAACCGAAGAGGAGCTGAAGGCGTTTATGGAGCGCCCGACGTTTTCCATGGCCGTCCTGCCCACCGACTACCATGCCGCACTGCAGGATCCCGACCTGGCGGCCATGCCGGAGATCGCCAGGAAGGACATCGGGCACAGGGAATTCGTGCTCATCGCCAACAGGGAGACGCCGTGAACGTAGGCCTGATGCGTCTGGTGGACAAGTGGCTTGGAGTGCCGCTGTGCGCCATGCTCACGCTGCTGCGGAAACTGGGCGACCTCTTCGGGTCCCGCCGGCCGGCGGGTTCCGTGAAGCGGATCGCGGCGATCAAGCTCGCCGAACAGGGCGCCACCGTGGTGGCCTATCCCGCCCTGATGCGCGCCGCCAAGAAAGTGGGGCGCGAGAACCTCTTCTTCGTGGTCTTCGAGCAGAACCAGTTCATCGTCAAGCTGCTGGAGATCGTCCCGCTGGAAAACCTCATCGTCATCCGCGCCGACAATGCCCTGCAGGCCATGATGGACGCCATCCGGGCGGTTATGCGGATGCGTCGAGAAGGGATCGACGCCACCATCGACTGCGAGTTCTTCGCCCGTTCCACGGCGGTGCTCTCCTGGCTCAGCGGCGCACCCATCCGGGTGGGCTTCCACGCCTTCTACGGTGAAGCGTCCTACCGCGGCGACCTGATGACCCACCGGCTCTGCTACAACACCACCATGCACGCCAGCGAGATCTTTCACCAGATCGTGGACGCCATCTGGTGCCCCGCGGACCTGCTGCCCGCCTGCGACCTGATGCCGGTGAAGGGCGGGGAACTCCCCGAGCACCAGCCCGCTCCGGAGACCATCGAGAGCGTGGACGCCATGCTGAGGGACATGCTCGACGTGGAGACCATCCCGCCACTGATCCTGCTCAATGCCAACCGCGGCGATTTCCTGCCGCTGCGCTCGTGGCCCGGGGAGCGCTATGTGGAACTGGGCCGGTGCCTGCTGGAGCGCTACGAAGACCTGGCCGTGGTGTTCACCGGTGCCCCGGACGAGGAGGAGGGTGCCCGGGAGCTGGTGGAAAAGGTCGATTCGCCCCGCTGCATCAACTTTGCCGGGAAAACCACCCTGGACCAGCTGTTCGCCACCTACTTCCGGTCCGAACTGATGGTGACCAACGACAGCGGGCCGGCGCACTACGCCACGGTCACGCCGATGGATGTGATCGCGCTGTTCGGCCCCGAGACCCCCGCGGTCTTCGGCGCGCAGAGTGAGCGGACGCACGTGCTCTGGGCCGGCATCGCCTGCAGCCCCTGCGTCAACGCCTTCAACGACCGGCAATCGGCCTGCACCGACAACATCTGCATGCAGAAGCTCAGCGTGGATGAAGTCTTCGAGCTGGCCTGCCGTCTCTTCGAAGCCCGGCGCCCTGACGCGGGCACGGGAACCTGATGTCCGCGAACGACCCCAACAAGACAGTTGCCGACCTTGCTCCGCCTGAGACCCACAATATGCCCGGCCTCTGGGGGGTGCAGACCTTTCTGGGCATCGGTATCGCCCTGGCGCTCATCGGCTGGATGATCACGAAAATCGACCTGAAGCAGGTCTGGCTGGATATCGTCGCCTGCAACAAGTGGTATGCCTTCGTCGGTTTCCTGGCCCACTACGCCACCTACCCGGTGCGGGGCATGAGGTGGAAAAGAGCGCTGGGGCACATGCCTGTCGAGGGCAGCGTGTCCAAGTTCGGGCTGGTGGTCTTCTTCTACAACGCGGTGGACAACGTGGTCCCGGGCAAACTGGGGGACCTCTACGCCGCCCACCTGGCCCGGATCAATTTCCGTGTCCGCCGCACCACCGCCCTGGGGTCCCTGTTCTTCCTGCGCCTGATCGACGCCTGGATCGTGCTGGTCCTGGCGGTGCTCTCGTCCTTCCTGATCTTCAGGGACACGCTTCCCACGTCCGTGGCCTGGGGCCTGATCGGCGGCCTGACCCTGGCGCTGGTCCTCACCGCCATCCTCACCCCGCTGGTGATCTACAGAAAATCGTTGCCCAACTGGGTGCCCAAAACCATGCGGGAGGTGATCGAGGCCTTTCAGGCCGGTATGTGGCCGGCGCGCAAACAACTGGCCGCCATCGGCGGGTTGACAGTGACGGTCTGGGTGCTGGAGGCGGTGTGGACGCTCTGCCTGATGCTCGCCTTCGACCTGAAATTCAGCGTGGTGGAAATCGTCTTCCTGCTCCAGCTCCCGCTGCTGGCGTCCACCTTCCCGCTGACGCCTTCCGGGGCCGGTCTGGTCGAGGCCACGCTCTACGGGTGCCTGCGGCTGCTGGGGGTCGCCCATCCCACGGCGGCCTCGGTCACCGTGCTCAACCGGCTCATCGATTCCTGGCTGCATATCTGGCTCGGTCTGGTGGCCTGGATTTTCCGGCATCAACTGGGGCTCTTTTCCTGGCGAGAACGGTCCGGCCTGCTTTCAATCATTTCGGGGCCTCCAGGTCCGCCGGGCCCGCCGCCGGCCACTTGAGAAAGACCTGTCCCCGGATATACAATCCGCCGTCGCTGTTCGCCGCAACACCTGGCGCTCCAGAGCCCGTTGCCGCACGGCAGAGGAATCACGGCAGAGGAATGAAGAGGAGAATGTGAAATGCCTTTTGCAGGAGCCGTACCACGCCGCTGCGTGAACCTCCCGCCCGGTTCGCTTCGTGCCCTGATCTCCTGCATCCTCCGCAAGAGGGTCCAGCACGGGCCGGAGCTCGCTGAATTCACCAGCCGGATGGCCGACTGGCTGGGGGTGACCCACGTCTTCGGGGCCTCCTCCGGGCGCACGGCGTTCCAACTGGCGCTGGAGGCGCTGGAAATCGAAAAGGGACGGGAAATCATCTTCCCCGTATTCACCTTTCCGGTGATGCCCCTGGTGGCAAAAATGCTGGGCTACAAGCCGGTGTTCTGCGACGTGGACCCGGAAACCTACAACGCCGGGCCGAAAGAGGTCGCGCCGCTGCTCAACGAGAACACCGGCGCGGTGCTGGCCACCCACCTCTTTGGGCAGCCCTGCGACATCCGCGGTATCGCCGAACTGATCAAGGGGCGGGATATCCGGCTGATGGAAGACTGCGCCCATGCCTGCGGCGTGCGGGTGGAAGGCCGGCAGGCCGGCACCTTCGGGGACGTGGGCATCTTCAGTTTCGCCGAGGGCAAGAACATGCCCTGTTTCGGCGGCGGGGTCATCGCCACCTCGGACGACGTGATCGCGGAACGGACCCGTGCCATCCTGGCCAAAACCGAGCAGGCGCCGGCCGCGGCCATCCGCAAGAAGGCCGTCTCCATCTGGATCAAGTGGCTGCTCACCCGGCCGCTGGTGTTCGGACTTTCCGGCTACCCGGCCCTGCGCATGAAGCTGGCCATGGGCAAGCCGCTGATGGACTCCTCGGTGGGCAACACGCTGCTCTCCAAGTTCGCCGCGTCCGACCCCAAGATCACCCCGCTGGCCAACCTCTCGGCGGCCGTGGGCCTGCTCCAGCTGCGCCACATCGACGCCTTCAACGAGGGCGCGCGCCGCAACGCCGCCATCCTCACCGAGCAGATCGGCGAGGTGCCGGGCGTCAGGCCCCCCGATTCGGCCGGCGGCACCAACATCTATGTCTACTACCCCCTCTCGGTGGATGCCGGCAACCGGGACGAACTGCGCCACCGCCTGCTGCGCAACGGGATCGACACCAAGATCAGCGACATGTCCGACTGCTCGGTGCTCGACGAGTTCCGTGACCACCACGGCAGCGGGGAATCGGCGCCGCCCCGCGAAGCATCGATCATGGAAATCTGCGTCTACCCGGTGGTTCCCGAGAGCCAGATGTATAAAATCGCGAAGACCATCCGGGCCTGGGCTTCGCTGCCGGAGCTGTAGGGCTGCCATGAAACCACACGCACTGTCGCTCGAAGATCAGCAGCGCCTCTTCTACGCCCTCGACGAGAAGGTCCTCGGCCGCATTCTCAAGACCGTGGTGGAAGAGGAGCTCTCGGTGGTTTCAGGCGGCATCCTCGAGCGTTTCGAGCAGGCCGCGGCGGCCTTCTTCGGCGCGCGGCACGGCGTGGCGGTGTGCAACGGCACCGCGGCCCTGCACCTGGCCCTCTTCGCCATGGACCTCCAGCCGGGCGATGAAGTGCTGATCCCGGTCTACGGCTACTACGCCATGGCCCTGCCGGTCTGCATGATGGGGGCCAAACCGGTCTTCTGCGACGTGCGCGGGGACGACCTGACCCTGGACCTCGACGACGCGGAGAAGATGATCACGCCCCGCACCCGGGCCATCATCACCCACCAGCCCTGGGGGTGTCCCGTCGACCCCGAGCGCCTGAGGGCACTGGCCGATCGCCACGATCTGAAACTCATCGCCGACGTGTCCCACGCCCTGGGCACGCTGTGGCGGGGGCGTCCCCTGGGCCACTACTACGACTACATCTGTGCCTCCATGGGCAAGGGCAAGCTGATCTCCGGCGGCGAGCTGGGCGTGGTCACCGCCAACACCGACCACTGCCGCGACCGCATGCTGCTCTACGGGCACGTGAACCGAGTGCCCCATGGGCTGCTCACCGACCGCTACAAGCACATCGCCAACGCCGTGGGCATCAAGTACCGTCCCCATGCCTTTGCCCTGGCCCTGGCCATGGAGCAGCTGAGCAGCTATCCCGAGCGCTCGGCTCGGCTGGTAAAGAACGTGCGCGCCTTCGAGCAAGCGCTTGCCGGTATCCCGGGCTTCACCCCGTTCTCCACACCGGCCGAGGCTGACCGTGTGTACTGGCGCGTGCCCTTCCGGGCCGACGCCCGGCTGGGGGAGCCCCGGGCGGTGCTGCAGCGCCTGGTGGACCAGGGTTGCACCGTTGTCAAAATCGGCGGCGTTCTGCTGCACCGGCACACCGCCCTCACCGAATACTATGGCGTACAAACCAAGCGGCAGTTCCCTGCTGCCGAGCGTGCCTCCGCCCAGTGCCTCCAGGTGCCGGCCTTCGCCCTCTACGACGATGAGATGGCCGCGCGGGAACTTGCCGGTTTCGAAGCGGTGTCGAGTAGTTAAGTTCTTAATGAGGGCCAGGACACTAATTATTCGCACATTCCTGCCACATCTTCGCCTTTAGGCTGAATTTTGACTGGAACGTGATGATTATGTGCGAATAATTAGTGTCCTGGCCCCCATTTATCCCCTTTCCCCCTCAGTGTGCTAAAATTCTGCTTACCGTCTTGATGTCTGGTGGACAGAGAGAGAACCCCCACGATGGCGAAGGCAGAAAACGCTCCGCAGCGCCAGGGCCTGGTCACACGAATCGTCGACTCGGTGGCTCAGCCGGCGGGTGAGGTGCGCTCCGAGAGCGAGAAGAAACGCTCCCGGCGGGGCAGCCTGGTCTTTCACATCCACCCGCCCACCCTGCCCGAGCGGACGCTGCGCCTGAGCCTGACCTGGGGCCTGGGGGGGATGGGCCTGGTGCTGGTGCTTCTGCTGGCCCTCACCGGGACGCTGCTGCTCTTCGTCTACGAGCCGTTCCCCGGCAGCGCCTACATCTCGATCCACACCCTGCAGGACGAGGTGCTGTTCGGCCAGCTGGTGCGCAACATCCACCACTGGAGCGCCAACCTGCTGGTCATCGTCTCGCTGCTCCACCTGCTGCGGGTTTTCTTCACCGGCGGCTTCCACGCCCCGCGGCAGTTCAACTGGCTCATCGGCCTCGGCCTTTTCGGCCTGGTGCTGGCCGCCAATTTCACCGGCTACCTGCTGCCCTGGGACCAGCTCTCCTACTGGGCGATCACCATCGGCACCGGGAGGATCGAGTACCTGCCCGGGTTGGGGCCCGGGCTGCAGAAATGGGTCCGGGGCGGGGCCGAGATCGGCCCGCGCACCCTGCTGATCTTCTTCACCATGCACACCGCGCTGATCCCGGTGCTGCTGGTGACGGCCATGCCCTTCCACTTCTGGCGGGTGCGCAAGGCCGGCGGCGTGGTGGTTCCCCCGCCGCCTGAAGGCAGCGAGGAA
>JAQAZP010000024.1:0-6772 GCA_032127265.1 Acidobacteriota bacterium | reverse complement strand
GCGGAGGCTGTGCCGGCAGGTACCAGCAGTGCACAGACGATGATCGCAGTTAGCAGACGAAGGACGTTGTGAGTCGAAGGCATGATCCTCTCCCTGTCAGGTTCGTTCATTGGGTGGTTTGTCCATCCCGGGTTTATATGGTTCCACCAGCGATTTTTCCGCCGTAGTTTAGACCCGAATCACCAAATGCAGTGAAATCGATGTCGGGGACCATGGTGGCCGTGCCGCCGTCCACGTTCCAGGCCCGGATGCGCGTTCCCCGGCCGGGATCGGGCCCTGGCATGGTCAGGATTTCATCCATCCCGTCGCCGTCCAGATCTGCCGCGCCTACGGCTACCCCGTAGAGACCGGTTTCATAGGCCATGAAGCTGACTCCAGGCATCGACACGGCGGTGCCGCCGTCGATGTTCCAGCCCCGAATGTGGGGTCCGAAAATACTCCCGGGACCGGCGCCGGTGATGATCTCGTCCATTCCGTCACCGTCGAGATCACCGCAGACCACGTTGACGCCGAACTGGTTGGTGCCGTAAGCCAGGAAGCTCACACTGCCCATGGGGGCGATGGCGTTACCGTCATAGTTCCAGCCGCGGACGTGGGGTCCGTAGACCGTGCCCGGGCCTGCGCCGGTGACGATTTCGTCGTAGCCGTCGCCGTCGATGTCGCCGCAGGCCACGTTGACGCCCCACTTCGGGGTGCCGTAGGCAAAGAAGCTTATGGCGCCGATTGAAGTGGGCGTGCCGCCGTCCACGTTCCAGGCGCGCACGTGGGGTCCGAACACTGCCCCCGGGCCGGCACCGGTGATGATCTCGTCGGTACCGTCACCATCGATGTCGCCGGCGGTGACATTGACCCCGAATTTGTTGGTGCCGTAAGCCAGGAAACTGACTCCGGGCACCGGGGTGCCGTCACTGGAAAAGGCCCTGACGTGCGGACCGTAAATCGCCCCGGGTCCGGCGCCGGTGATCACCACACCGCCAGTGCCCAGGTCGCCCACCGCCACGTTGACTCCGTAGCCGGTGGCGCCGTAAGCACTCCATTCATTCTGCATGGCGGAGGTGGCAGGATCGAAGGTGCGCACCAGCGGCGGGTTGGCCGGACCGGCTCCCGGGCCGGCAACGATGGTCGCGGTGGTCGGTGTTCCACCGTTGCCGACCATGGTGGCCACCAGGGAGAAGGCCTGGTTCACGCCGGCCGCCGGATCGTTGTCCATGGCCACGTTGTCGGCGGTGACTTCCACGGTCCAGGTCCCGTCCTGCGGGGACTCGATGAAGACGTTTTCCACGTTGTTCAACCGGTCCCACGATCCGGCCGAAGTCGACCAGATGTCGTCCACCAGACCGCTGTTGCCGCGGTAGATGGTGCCGTCGGGGGCGGTGACCTTGAGGTCCAGGTCGTTGATCAGGGCCTTGCTCGATGAAGTCTCGCCCGGCTCGTCGCTCCAAACCAGCGAAATCTTCAGCGGCTCGGAACCGTTGAAACGGTTCACGTCGGCGCTCCAGCTCTGGCCGGTGGAGAGCGGCGTGTCGGCATCCACGATCAGCTGGTGGTGGGCCGCCTCGTGAATCCGGCCCACGTCGACGAGGCCCCAGCCCTGGCGGTAGCGGGTGGCCCGGTCCAGCGGATACTGGTAGGCGTTGGCGATGAGCAGGGCCTTGACCGTCGAAGGCTTCGGCATGTCCCCTGCGGGGTTGTTCCCGAAGTGGTTTTCTTCATACATCTGGTAGGCCAGGCCGGCCGCACCGGCCACGATGGGGCAGGCGCCGCTGGTGCCGCCGAAGTCGTTGTAATAGTCGCCGCCGGAATACCCCCCCCCGCCACTGATGTCGGTGGTGTAGATCCAGTCGAAGAAGGCGCAGATATCGGGCTTGATCCGGCCGTCACGGGCCGGACCCTGGCTCGGGGTCGACCCGTAGCCGTGGTTTTCCCACTGGTCGTCGCTGAGGGTTTCAGTGTTCTGGTGAAAAACCGCGCCCACGCAGAGCACGTTCTTGGCCGCCGAGTCCTTGCTGATCGTCTCGGGGCCGGTGCCGTAGTTGCCGGCCGAATAGAACATTGAGACGTCGTGGGTCACGATGGCTTCATCATTTTCCTGGGAGAGGCTGTTGTAATCGCCGTTGGCCGTGTCCTGACTCCAGCTGTTGGACTGGAAGACCCCGCCCCCAGCTGTTCTTGAGGTTGGAGATCGAGGCGGTGCGGCCGACATACCAGTCGCAGAAGACACCGCCGGCCCCGGGCATCATCCCGGTGGCCGCGGCGCTGCCCGTGCCGTCGCCGAAGACGATGCCGAAGGTGCAGGTGCCGTGAGAGTCGGTGACCGGGCCGCCGTAGGTGCCGATCAGGTTGCCGAAATCGGGGTGGCCCTGGTCGATGCCGTTGTCTTTCACCTCACCAACGATGCCCTCGCCGTTGAACCCGTCCACCGAGGCGAATGTCGCGCCGAGGATGTCGCGGATCTGGTCCATCTGGGTCACCGGAGGCGTCCAGCGGTCGATCCAGCGAACCTCCGAGCGCGCGGCCAGCGCCGGCAGCGCCGAGGGGGCAATGCGCAGGCGGACCACCGGGTAGCCGTCCTCGTGGGCCGTGACTCGCGCTCCCAGAGCGCCAGCTGCGGCCTTCAACCCGCTGCTGCCGGCAATGCCGGCCACTTCCGGAAAATAGACCACGTTGACTTCGACCTCGGTGGCCGACGCCTTCAGCAACTCTTCCTGGATCTTGTATGCCGCGTGAAACGGGCCGACCCAGCGCACGGTGGGCAGGGCGCGAACGGCCTCCAGCCGGCGGCCGGGAACCTGGGCCAGGTAGGTGAACTCCGGGATGTATCCCAGCAATTCGGCGCCGGACCGCTCGAGGGCCTGGATTTGATCAGAGGTAAGTGGACCGGAGACCTGGATCAGGAACACCGTGTCGCCAGTCGCCGCTTGCAGGCCCGCAGGTATCTTCGGCTCGTCCACTCCGGGAGTAAATGTGGCGTATTTAAGCCGTATCGCGTTTGCGGAGGCCTCGGGGCCGCCGGCCGTCTCCGCCGCTGCCGGCGGGGCAGGCAGCAGGACGAAACCGATTATCAGAAGTGTACAGAGAACTGATTTGACGAGCATTAATTTGACTCCCGGGTTGACTTTCGGGCGTGTGGTCTTGTTTCCAGCGGGGCTGAAACGGGGCCTGACACGCAGGTCGATCCACTGTAAAAAGCCTTGCCGGCCCGTCAGCTTTCAGCCGTGGGGAAAGGCCGACAGGCGGTTATATCACAACCTCTATCCTTACCATACACATTATAAATGAGGAGTGTGACTGAATCAACAATTAGTTTATCGATAAAAGGGTAAATAATTATCAATTAAGGGCGACGGGAATGCTGTCGGGCTATGGTTGAAAAAAAACGCCGCCGGAAATATTCCGGCGGCGTCGTGCCGTGGATCGGCCATTCTGCGGCATAGCCCGCGGAATTCTCCATATTTAAAGAAAGCTACTTGAGCTCGAACTTGATGGTCAGGGTGAGTTTCATGTCCACCTGGTTACCGTTCGGGTCCAGACCCGGTTCAAACTTCCACTGCTCCAGCGCCTCGGCGGCCGCGTCGCTGAGGATCTGGCCCGGGCTCTCCAGCACCTCGACCACATGGCAGGACCCGTCGGTCTTGACCAAGGTCTGCACCACGACCTCACCGGAGAGCTTTTGCTTGCGGGCCTCTTCCGGGTATCTCGGATTAATCTTCTCGATCGCCCGGGGCAGTGTGCTGCCGTCAGACCTCTTGTTGTCTGCCATACCGCGTTTCCCGGACTTTGTCTGCACCACCAGGAAGACATATGGATCGTCGTGGGTGGCGTTGGCCATCCGGCTGCCCATCACCGCGCGGCCGCCCAGTGAGGCCGAGAGGCTGGCCGAGGCCAGGGACTGTCCATTCAGCGTCATCTCCGCCTGGTAGGTGGCCACCTTGTCGTTGTAACCCACCAGGGTCAGAGTGGTGTCGATGCCGTCGGCGGTTGGCAGCTTGCCCGGCATGTCCACTTCCATCACTTTGGAAATCTGGGAAGCCACGCGCATCTTGTTCAGCCGGTAGGCATTCTTCAACTGTTCTTCCAGCGAACTGATGTCACTGGGCCACTGGTCGCCCTCCAGGGCCGGGATCAGGGTTCCCGGAACGATGAGGGTCACTCCGCCGTGGGGCCCCCCGTTTTCGGCGTACCCGATCAGCACGGTGCAATCGGTCTCCAGGCCCAGCTCGGCGGCGGAAAGCGGTGTCGCTGGCAGCAGCACGAGGAGTGTGGCCAGGGCTGCGCCGATGATTATCCCGTTACGCTTGCTCATGATCTCTCCTTTTAAATCAACCGGCATCCCCGGTATTGAGAACGAAATAAACAGGTGTCTCGTCGTCCAGCCACCACAGGACCACGTTCTCGTCCAGTGGCGGCGGGACGAACTCGGTGGAGTGGGCGGCGGCAGCATCAGGAACGGAATGCGATGCGCTTCCCCCGGTGAATTTCAGGCCGGCCCAGGTGCCGCAGACCAGCAGAACCACCGCGGCGGCCGCCGCCGCCATCCGCCAGATTGGCAGCACGGTGCACACCGGTTTCAGCCTGGCCGCGATCCGTCGCCCGGCAACATCCGGCGGAGTGAGCGGTGGGCGCTTGCCCCAGCGGCGAAACTCCTGCTCGAATCGATCCATCTCCTGATCGTTTCTGTGGCTCATCAAGCCTCCTCGCTTCCAATCATCCTGCCCAGCTTTTCTCTCGCCCGCCGCCGGTGGGCCCTGACCGACGCAGGGCGGATGCCCAGTTGAACCGAGATTTCGCTGTCCGTTCGCCCCTCCACCACGGTGAGGTGGAGTACGGCTCGCTGCCGCGGAGGGAGCGCTGCCAGCAACTGCGCAGCCCAGATCCTCTCGTCCGGATCACCATCCGGTGCTGCCGGCTCGGGGGGTTCGTCACCGAAGCCGAACACCGTTGACCGCCGGCGCTTCGAATGCCGGAGGCTTTGCCGGAAGACAATCCGGGTCAGCCATGCCGGGAATGCCTCCGGGTTCTCCAGCGTGTGAATCCGCCGCCACGCGGCCACCATGCCCTCCTGAACGGCGTCCTCGGCCGCGGATTCCCCGGTCACCGATCTGGCCAGCCTGACCAGTCGTGCCCAGTGACGCGCGGCGAGCTGTCCGAATGCTTCTCCATCTCCCCGTCGCGCCTCTGTTACGAGCTGGAGTTCCGATTCTTCCATGGCTACCTGATGGAGGCACCGCTTGTGCTGAAACGTGTACGTCCTGAAAAATGAGTGATCTTTCCGTTCTTCACTACCATGTCCCGGTTTTGCCTGCAACATTCTGCCGGCTGGTTCGTTTTTCTCAGGTAGCGGGTTCGGTATAAAAAGCGCTTGACTAATGACGACACGTGTAGTATTACACTTGTAGAAGAAAATGCGATAGAGGAGACACGACAGAAATCGAATCCGGTTGGAAAGGGGATGGGATGAGTGAACAGCACACCCTCGGTGAACTGCAACTGGCGATTATGCGAGTGATCTGGCAGCGAGGCGAAGCAACCGTAGCCGATGTGCAGGAAGCCCTCCGTGAGGAGCGCGGCCTGGCCCTGACCACCATTGCCACCATGCTCAAAAGACTGGAAAACCACGGTGTTGTGGAACACCGACTGGAAGGACGCCAGTTTGTTTACCGTGCTCAGGTAACCGAAGACCTGGTGAAAAGCTCCATGGTGGGTCAGTTGACCTCACGGCTGTTCAAGGGAGACCCGCTGGCCCTGCTCAGCCACCTGATCACCGAATACGAAATCGATCCCGACGAGCTGCCGCGACTGGCCAGACTGATTGCCGAATCAGACGAATTGGATGATGCGAACGGGGAGTGAGTGATGAACGGTTCGATCATCTCGAGTTTGTCCAAACTGCCCATGACGGTAGTGGCGTGGGCGGCGACTTTTCTTCTGCACAGCACCCTGCTCATCGGCTGCACCTGGCTGCTCACAAGGCTGTTGGGGATGAGAGGGCTGACAGTTCAGGACAAGTTGTGGAAAGTGGCCCTCACCGGTGCCCTGTTCTCCTGCACGGTGCAGGCCGGACTTGGCGACGGCGCCATCGCTCCCCGGATTGTGCTGCCCCGGGTTTCGTCTTCGATCCCGGCCGCCGTGGCCGCCGATCAGTCGGACAACCGGTTGTCACCACGGGCACTTTTCGGCCGACCGGCCCCTGGTTCGGTCCGTTTTCCGGAATCGGACACCGTCCGGACGGCGACGGTCCGCGACGGAGCTGCCGTTCGGGCAGAGAGCATACGCCTGCTGCCGCTTCACTGGCAGTGGTTCCTCCTTCTCTTCTGGGGGCTGGGTGCGGCGGGGTATACCGCAGGCCTGGCCCGGCAAGTGATCAGATTGAAAAGACGGTTCCGCGGCCGGCGGGAAATCACCTCGGGTCCTCTCCATCGCATCTTCAGAGACCTCGTGGCATCCCGATACAAACGAAGTGGGGCAGTGAGGTTGACCGTTTCGCACCGTATTCCAGTGCCGGTGGCCTGCGGTATCCGGCGACCGGAAATCTGCCTGCCCAGCTCCATGGCCCGGGGGACGGCCCCTGAGCAGTTGAGAAGCGTTCTGGCCCACGAACTGGCGCACATCGTCCGGCGAGACCAGGCCTGGCTGCTGGTGGCCCGCCTGGTGGAAAGCATCTTCTTCTTTCAGCCGCTGGTTCGTCTGGCCCGACGTTGTTTCCAGGAAACTGCTGAATTCATCTGTGATGGGGAGGCCGTTCGGCAGACCGGCGAGCGGGTACCTCTGGCCA
>JAQAZP010000023.1:0-2977 GCA_032127265.1 Acidobacteriota bacterium | reverse complement strand
CAGGGGGTTCAGCTATGACGGGACAGCGGTGACCCCGGTGCCGGGGGTGAGCTACTTCGCCTACGGCACGCCGAAATGGGGGGTCAACGTCAGCAGCGGCGACCTGGACGGGGACGGGATGGACGAGATCGTCACCGGCGCAGGTCCGGGTGCGGTGTACGGGCCCCACGTCAGGGGCTGGAACGTGGACGGCGGTACGGTCTCCCCAATGAACCTGGTGAGTTTCCTGGCTTACGGAACCAACCAGTACGGGGTCAATATCGCCCTGGGGGATATTGATGGAGACGGATACGACGAGATCCTCACCGGTCCCGGCCCCGGTCCGGTCTTCGGGCCCCACGTCAGAGGCTGGAACGTGGACGGCGGCCCGGTGACGCCCATCGCCGGGGTCAGCTTTTTCGCCTTCGACACCACCCAGTGGGGTGTCGGCGTGGGCGCCGGTGATTTCGACGGTGACGGCATCGACGAAATTTTCGCCGGTAACGGCCCGGGCACGTCCTACGCGCCGACGATCAAGGTCTACTCCTGGGACGGCAGCGCCGTAACCCTGATCCACACGTTCACCGCCTACGTCGGCATGGATGTCAGCCACGGAGTCAATGCCGCCATCGGGGGATTCGAGTGGTAGAGGGGTGCTGGACGAAGAATCCAGGTCTCAAATAGACATTCCACATGGTAGCAATATCGCTACCAGTCACCATCAATTCGGGTAGCGTTATCGCTACCATTCAGCGTAATTCTGTACCTGCCGGAATCGCCAAAACACCATACAGTAAAAGGCCGTAAATTAAGCATCTTTCTCCTGGCACGCTTTATGCTCTACTTTCTGCCCGGGAGGACAACCGATGCGGATTGCCATTGCCACCTACGGGGAAATGATCTCGCCGAGATTCGACTGCGCTTCAACGCTGCGGGTCCTGGAGTGGGTGGACGACCCGGCGGAACGGCGCGAGGAGCGGCTTCTGCTGAATGACGGTTGCTGTCACGCCGAGATGCTGCTCCGTCAGAACATCTCAGCCCTGCTCTGCGGCGGGATTCGGCGGTGCGACTACCACCGACTGTCCGCAGCCGGGATCGAGGTGGTGGCGGGTCACTTCGGCCCGTACCTCGACGTGTTCAGGGAATACCTGGCCGGACGGCTGAAATCCCAGCCCTCCTGGGAGCGGCCCCAGGGCTGTGGAAGGGGCATGGGACGCGGGCCCGGCCAGGGATGCGGGATGGGTCAGGGACAGGGTCTAGGGATGGGCCGCGGGCGCGACCAGTCAGGACGGGGGGGCGGTGGACAGGGCCCCCGGGGAAACGGATCCGGCCCCCGACGAAGATAGAAACGATACGACAAGACTGAAAAGGAGAAACAACATGCCAGGAAAAGATGGAACAGGACCGATGGGAAGCGGACCCAATGGATGGGGACGCGGGCCGTGTGGTCGCGGGCAAGGCCGCGGACAGGGTCGAGGCAGAGGCATGGGAGCGGGTAACCGCTTTGGCCAGGGAAGCGCCGTGGACCCGCGCCCGAGGGGCAACTGGTTCGGCCGGATCTGGGGGCAGCAGTATCCCGGCTCCGAACCGCTGGCCGACCGGGCCGCCCTGGAAGAACAGGTCCGGATGCTGGAGAGCGATCTCCAGGCGGCCAGGCAGCAGCTGGAAGCAATGGGGCCTGCCGCAAAGGAATAACGCGGGGCCGCCGGCGGACGGCGGCCCGGGAAAGCAACACGATGATCATCAGCATCGCCTCGGGCAAGGGGGGCACCGGCAAGACCACGGTGGCGACCAATCTGGCCGCCGTCACCACTGGCGCCGTCTACGCCGACTGCGACGTGGAGGAGCCCAACGGCCACATCTTTCTCAAACCGGAATTCGACAGACGCGAACCGGTTCACAGCCTGGTCCCGCGTGTGGACTACTCGCGGTGCACGCTCTGCGGAACGTGCCAGGAGGTCTGCCGTTTCAACGCTATCGCAGTCCTGCCCACCAGCGTCATGATCTTTGACGAGCTCTGCCACAGTTGCGGCGGGTGCAAGCTGGCCTGCCCGGAAGACGCGATTCACGAAGAAGCCCGCGAAATCGGCGTGGTGGAACAGGGCCGGTGCGACGGAATGCTCTTCATTCACGGCACGCTGTCCATCGGTGAAGCGATGAGCCCGCCCGTGATCCGGGCCGTGCGCAGCCGTCTGCCGCCCGGGGTCCCGGTGGTGCTCGACGCGCCCCCCGGAACCTCCTGCCCCGCGGTGACCTCGGTGCAGGGCTCCGACGCCTGTCTGCTGGTCACCGAACCGACGCCCTTCGGCCTGCATGACCTGAAGCTGGCGGTGGGGATGGTGCGGGCCCTGGGCGTTCCCTTCGGGGTGGTGATCAACCGGGACGGCGCCGGCGATGACCGGGTGGACGTCTGGTGCGGGGAGGAGGGCATCCCCATCCTGGCCAGGATCCCGGAGAGCCGCCCGCTGGCCGAAGCCTACTCCCGGGGCATCCTCGCGGTGCGGGAGTTGCCTGAACTGACCGGACTTTTTCAGGAGTTGTGGCAAAACGCCGCGGCCCTGGCCGGGAAAAGCAACACCGGGGAGGAGGGACGATGCGCGAGCTGACCGTGATCAGCGGCAAGGGCGGGACAGGCAAGACCAGCATCGTGGCCGCCATGGCCTCGCTGGCTCCCTCGGTGGTCTGCGCCGACTGCGACGTGGACGCGGCGGATCTCCACCTGCTGCTGGCCCCCGAAACGTACGAGCAACACGACTTCGAGGGCGGCCTCACCGCGGCCATCGATGGGGGCTCCTGCATTGCGTGCGGTATCTGCCGAGACTTGTGCCGCTTCGACGCCGTCCTCGAAAAAGACGGGGTCTTCACCATCGATCCCCACCTCTGCGAGGGATGCGGCGTCTGCCACGACCACTGCCCGGAGGAATGCATCACGCTGGAGCGCGAAATGGCCGGCCAGTGGTTTGTCTCCAACACCCGGGTGGGACCGCTGGTCCATGCC
>JAQAZP010000022.1:0-11832 GCA_032127265.1 Acidobacteriota bacterium | reverse complement strand
TGGCTGTCTACCTCCAGTCGAGCCCCCTGCTGGCCCTGTCGGTGATCCTCTCCTCGGGCACCATTCCTCCCGGCATCTTCTACGCCGCGGTGATGGTCGTCACGGCCCAGCTGCTGGGCAGGGTCTGTTGCGGGTCGCTCTGTCCCGAGTGCGCGCTGCTGCACCTGTTCAGCCTCGGACGGGGGCCGGCCCGCCGGGAAGCCGCGGCCGACCGAAGGCGCAGCGAGACAAAGCGCAAACGCCGCACGTCGGGGCCGCTCGCCTGGAAATACTACCTCCTGCTGCTGCTCATCCCGGCCTGCTTTTTCTCGCTGCAGCTGGTGGGGGTCTTCGATCCCATCGCCTTGCTCACCCGTTCCCTGGGAGTGGGTATCTCACCGGTGTACAACGCCGCGGGCCAGGACACCCTTGATGCCCTGTTCGGCATCTACGGCGATGAGGGGCCGCCGCGCTGGCTGGACGCCCTGAGCACTTTTGCCTCGGCCAAGCTCTTTGCCAACATCCGGCCCGTCTACTACCAGGGCCCGTTCATCGCGCTGCTGCTGGTGCTCATCGTGGCCCTCTGCCGGCAGCGCTTCCGCTTCTGGTGCCGCTACGTCTGTCCGCTGGGCGCGCTGCTGGGGTTCACCTCGAAACTCTCGCCCCTCACCCTGTGCGAGAAGCCCGGCACCTGCACCGACTGCGGACGGTGCCGCCGCACCTGCCCGGCGGCCGCCTCGCCCTGGCCCGCCGAGCAGTGGAAACGCTCCGAATGCTACATCTGCTATAACTGCGTAGCCGAGTGCAAGGAGGACACACTCTCCTTCTCCGCACGGTGGGCCAGGCCGGCCCGGTCAACGAAAAAATCGTCCGCCCCGCGGGAAGCGCGCTGGGTCCCGGACAGCGCCGGCGACGTGAACATGACCCGCCGGGCGGTGGTGACCAGCCTGGCCGCCGGTGCGGCCGCCCCGCTGATTCTCCGCGGGGGGACCGGCCCGGACGGGATCCACCCGCTGCTCATCCGGCCGCCGGGCGCCCTGGAGGAGAAGAAGTTCCTCGGGACCTGCATCCGCTGCGGCCTCTGCATGAAGGTCTGTCTGACCAACGCCATCCAGCCCGCCTTCATGGAGGCCCGGCTGGAAGGGTTCTGGACCCCGCGGCTGGTGATGAAGATCGGCTACTGCGAGAACAACTGCACCCTCTGCGGGCAGGTTTGCCCCACCGGCGCCATCGAGAACCTGCCGCTGCCCCGCAAACGCCAGGTGAGCATCGGCACCGCCTTCATCCGCCCCGACCGCTGCCTGCCCTACGCCTTCAACCGCCAGTGTATCGTCTGCGAAGAGCACTGCCCCACCGGTGAAAAGGCGATCTACTTTATCGAGAAGGAGATGGAGGGACGCAACGGGTCGAGCAAACGGCTCAAGCTGCCGCGGGTGGATCCGAAACTCTGCATCGGCTGCGGTATCTGCGAATGGGTCTGCCCGGTTCGCGACCGCCCCGCGATCTACGTCACCCGCATCGGCGAATCGCGCGGTGAGGAGAGCGCCCTGCTGCTGGGCGGAGAATCCGAGGCGCCGCTGGCCGACGACTACTACGGCGGTGAGACGGCCCCGGACACCGGACAATATAGTGATTCCTACGGGGAACCGGAGGGTGACGAGGCCGCCAGCGGGGATAATCCATACGGAGGATGATGGTTAGGGACGTACTTGCGTTATTGACTTATCCCTGATCAAGAGGATGAGGGACGTACATGAAAATATGAATAATTCCATGGTTCAGGAATTATTCATATTTTCATGTACGTCCCTCTGTGCTGACGGGACAATGGAATAAGTCAATAACGCAAGTACGTCCCTCGGGTCGACTCTTTTCTTGACACCCCGCGGAACCGGGTCGTACACTTGATTTTTTACTGAACCGTTGAATGAAGGGTACGACCATGGCTGTATTGCCCATCCTGGTGCTCGGGGACAAGCGTCTCCGGGAGAAGGCCAACCCGGTGACCGAAGTCGGCGATGCCGAGCGCCAGTTGATAGATGATCTGGTGGAGACGATGCACGATGCCCCAGGTATCGGGCTGGCCGCCACCCAGGTGGGCGTGCCCAAACGGATCGTCGTCATCGACATCACCGCCGGGGAAGGCGATAGCGAGGGAGAGGTGCTGGCCCTGGTAAACCCAGAGATATCCTGCCCCGAGGGCGAGCAGGTGGGACAGGAAGGCTGCCTCAGCGTTCCCGAGGAATTCGCCGACGTCAAGCGTCCGCTCAGCCTGCGCCTCAAGGCTCTGGACCGCGACGGAAATCCGCTGGAGATGGAAGCCGCAGACCTGCTGGCCAGAGTGATCTGCCACGAGGTGGACCACCTGGACGGGATCATGTTTGTCGACCACCTCAGTTCATTGAAACGCAGCCTGATCGCCAGGCGGGTCCGCAAACTGGTGACCCAGGAGGAACAGAGTGCCTGAAGATAAAATGATCCTGCACCGTCAGGAAGTCAGCCCGTTCATGACCAACTGCTACCTCGTGGGCTGTGCGGTCACCCGGGAGGCCGCGTTGGTGGATCCGGGCGGCGACCCGGAACTGATCGAAATGATGATCAGCAAAGCCGGAGATCCCCGCATCACCATGATCATCAACACCCACGCCCACGTGGATCACGTCAGCGCGGTACACGACATGCAGAAGCACTACAAGGCGCCCTTCCACCTCCACCCGGATGACGCCTTCCTCCTCGAGCACCTTGAATCCCAGGCCGCCGCCTACGGAATGGACGGCGTGAAACGCCCCCGGGTGGAAGCCGACCTTCGAGATGGCCAGCAAATCCCGCTGGGCGAACTGACGCTGAGGATCATCCACACACCGGGCCACTCTCCCGGCGGTGTCTGCATCGCGGTGGAAGACGAGCTGTTCTGCGGTGACACCCTGTTTGCCGGGTCCATCGGCCGCACCGACCTGCCGGGCGGATCATATGAAGTGCTGTTGACCAGCATCCGGGTCAAACTGCTCGGTGCCCTGGACGACCGGACCATGGTCCATCCCGGACATGGTCCCTCTAGCACACTGGGTCGGGAACGGGTGTCCAACCCCTTCCTCACCGGCTGAGGCACCGGGTTGACTCAACCGGGGGCCCTCTTTAGAATCGTTGCGATTCCAGAGTCTGATCATGGTTCCGGGGTTTGGGTTGCCAGCGCCGACCGCGGCTCACCCAGCCGAGCACATGGTGAGTCCATCAAGATCGACATCTCCTTCCACTGCAACGTGTTATAAATGATCGGAAGAAACATGCACAACCCAGCGGCCGATCCCCATCGAGCAACCGGAGGCGCCTGGGCCGGTACCCGCGACGAGGGCGTCCTCAATAAAACAGCCCTCGAGGCCAGGAAACACATCATCAGGATGACCGGAGCCGCCGGTTCCGGTCATCCGGGCGGCTCTCTCTCCGCCATCGACATCCTCACCGCGCTCTATTTCAGCGAGATGACACACTTTCCCGGCGACCCGCAGCGGCCCGACCGCGACCGCTTCGTGCTCTCCAAGGGCCACGGCTGCCCGGCCCTCTACGCCATGCTGGGGATGACCGGCTACTTCCCTGAGGACGAACTGATCCGGTTGCGCAAGCTGGGATCGATACTCCAGGGGCACCCCTGCATGCTCAAAACCCCCGGGGTGGATATGAGCACCGGATCCCTGGGCCAGGGGCTCTCGGCGGCCAACGGCATGGCGCTGGCCCAACGGCTTTCCGGCCTCGACTACCGGGTGTTCGTGATGATGGGCGACGGCGAGCAGCAGGAAGGCCAGGTCTGGGAAGCGGCGATGACCGCGGCACACTACAGGCTGGACAACCTCGTGGGCATCATCGACTACAACGGGATGCAGATCGATGGCCCGGTGTCCGAGGTGATGGAGGTCGCGCCCCTGGCTGAGAAGTGGAAAGCCTTTGGCTGGGAGGTGTTCGAGATCGACGGCCACCGGATGGATGAGATCCTCGGCGCCCTGGACCAGGCGCGGGACGTCACCGGCAAGCCGGTCATGATCGTGGCCCGCACTGTGAAAGGCAAGGGGGTGTCGTTCATGGAGCACAACCTGAAGTTCCACGGCAACGCGCCCACCGTCGACCAGGTGGCTGCCGCCCTCGAAGAACTGGAGCAGGCCGAGCAGGTGCTGAAAACAGAGCGCCCGGATCTGTACCGGGTGGGGGACGACCAATGAGCGAGAACAAGCACACCCGTGTGGCCTACGGGGATACACTGGCCAGACTTGGCGAAACCGACGAGAACATCGTGGTGCTCGACGCCGATCTCTCCTGCTCCACCCAGACCCACCGCTTCGCCAAAAAATTCCCCGACCGCTTCTTCCAGATGGGGATCGCCGAGGGGGACATGGTGGCCACCGCCGCCGGCCTGGCCGCCTCGGGGAAAAAACCGTTCATCTCCACCTTCGTCATCTTTGCCCTCCGCGGCTGGGAGCAGATCCGCAATTCAGTGGCCCGGACCAATCTCCCGGTGAACATCGTGCTGACCCATGGCGGGCTCTCGGTGGGCGAGGACGGCGCCTCGGCCCAGGCCTGTGAGGACATCGCCATCATGCGGGTCCTGCCGCGGATGAAGGTGATCGTCCCGGCCGACGCGGTGGAGACCGAACAGGTGATCGAGTATCTGGCGGCCCACACCGACGGGCCGGCTTATGTGCGGCTGACCCGCAATGTGGTGCCGGTGCTCTTCGACGAGAGCTACCGGTTCACCCTGGGCAAGGCCGCCCGGCTGCGGGACGGCGGCGACGGCACCATCATCGCCTGCGGCCAGATGGTCTGCCGGGCCCTGGGCGCGGCGGAGCTGCTGGCCAAAGACGGCCTCGACATCCGCGTGCTCAACATGTCCACCATCAAACCGCTGGACGGCGAGGCCATCACCGCCGCAGCCCGGGAAACCGGCCGAATCGTCACCGCCGAGGAGCACTCGGTGGTGGGCGGGCTGGGCAGCGCCGTGGCCGAACACCTGGCCACCAGCACCCCGGTCCCCATGGGCATGATCGGGGTGCAGGATACCTTTGGCGAGTCGGGAACGCCGGCCGAACTGTTCGAGAAATACGGACTGACCGAAGAGGCCATCGCCGAAAAGATGGCCGGTCTCTGCAAGTCCTGACGAGCTACACGTCACAACCGAGGAACCAGACATGGCCGAGAGGGATTTCCGTGCGCAGCTGAAAAGTGAGGTGCTGGTCTGCGACGGGGCCATGGGCACCGAGCTTTACAACCACGGCGTGTTCATCAACCGCTGCTTCGACGAGCTGAACCTGGACCAGCCGAGGCTGGTGGGCGAGGTACACTCCGCCTACGTCAACGCCGGCGCGAATATCATCGAGACCAACACGTTCGGCGCCAACCGGTTCAAACTCACACCCCACGGACTGGGGGAAAAGTGCGCCAGAATCAATCGCCGCGGCGCCGAGATCGCCCGGGCCGCGTCCGGCGACCGGGCCTTCGTCGCCGGCGCCATCGGCCCCCTGGGCATCCGTATCGAGCCCTGGGGTCCCACCTCGCTGGAGGAGGCCCGGGAGGCCTTTCGCGAGCAGGCCGAGGCCCTGGTGCAGGGCGGAGTGGACCTGTTCATCATCGAAACCTTTTTCGACCTCAGCGAGATCCAGCAAGCGATCCTCGCCGTCCAGGAAGTGAGCGACCTGCCCATCGTGGCCCAGATGACCCTCGAGGATGACGGCAACAGTCTCTACGGCACCTCGCCGGAAACCTTCACCGAGCGGCTGGACCAGTGGGGCGCCGACGTGATCGGGGTCAACTGCAGCGTGGGTCCCCAGGTGATGCTTGGCGCCGTGGAGCGGATGCAGGCGGTGACCGAAAAGCCTCTCTCGGTGCAGCCCAATGCCGGCAAGCCCCGGGCGGTGGAGGGCCGCAACCTCTATCTCTGCTCGCCGGAATACATGGCCGAGTTCGCCAAACAGGTGATCCCCTTCGGCGTGCGGCTGATCGGCGGCTGCTGCGGCACCCGGCCCGAACACATCAAGGCCATCGCCGCCACGGTTCGCGCCCTGCAGCACACCCAGCGCAAGCCGTCGCTGGTGGAAGCCATCCCCCGGGACGAACAGCCGCAAGTGGATCCGGTCCCCCGTGCCGAAAGGAGCGGGCTGGCCGCCGCGCTGGAAAACGGCGAGTTCGCCATCTCGGTGGAAGTGGTGCCGCCGCGGGGCTGCGATCCGGAGAGCCTGCTTTCCGCGGTGGGCAAGCTGAAAGGAAAGATCCACACCATCAACATCCCCGACGGCCCGCGGGCCAGCTCGCGGATGGGCGCCCTGGCACTGGCCGTCCGCGTCGAGCAGGATCTGGGGATGGAGACGATCCTCCACTACTGCTGCCGCGACCGCAACCTGCTGGCCATGCAGTCGGACCTGCTGGGCGCCAGCGCCCTGGGGGTAAAGAACATCCTGATCATCACCGGCGACCCGCCGAAGATGGGCGACTACCCCGACGCCACCGCGGTCTTTGACGTCGACTCCATCGGCCTGACCAACATGGTCAACCGGCTGAACCACGGACTGGACCTGGGCAGCAACCCCATCGGCAAGCCCACCGGCTACCTCATCGGGGTGGGAGTCAACCCTGGCTCGTTGAACCTGGACCAGGAGCTCCGGCGGTTCGAATACAAGGTGGAGGCCGGGGCCGAATTCGCCATCACCCAGCCGGTGTTCGACCAGCAACTGCTGGCTGACTTCCTCAAGCGGGCCGAGCACTTCCGCATCCCGATCCTCGCCGGTATCTGGCCGCTGGTCAGCTACCGCAACGCGCAGTTCATGAACAACGAGGTCCCGGGGGCCACGGTGCCCGGTGAAATTCTGGCGCGGATGAAGAAGACCGAGACCAAGGAGCAGGGGATCGCCGAGGGCCTGGCCATCGCCCGCGAATCGGTCACCGCCGTGAGAGGGATGGTGCAGGGAATCCAGGTGGCCGCGCCCTTCGGGCGCTACCAGCTGGCGTTGCAGGTGCTGGAAGCGGTCTGAACTACTTCTTCTTTGTCTTCGTTTTCGACCCGCCGCCGGACGAACTGGAGGAACTGACCGAGCCGGATGACGAGGACGAGGAACCCCGGCTCGCGTCGCCGCCCACTGACCGGCGGCCCTCACGCTCGGGGCCCGGTTCAGGCAGGAAATCCCAAGGGGCACGGGTGATCCGCGGCTGCTGGTCCTCCTTGACCCGCACCTCGGCGCCATTCCCGCCCGGCACGTAGAACTCATTCGCCTTGCCGGCCAGAGCCATGGTTTCCAGGACGCTCATCCCGCTGAGATCGGCCGAGGCCAGGGCCGAAGGCAGCGGCTCGCGGACCCAGAGACCCACCGGCCAGCCGGCCTTCTTCTTCACCTGGACACTGTCCACCTGTGCGGAGAGCGTGTCCATGGCCTTTCGGCCGCTCATCCACCAGCCGCCGTAGGGATAGTCGACGAAGTAGAAGTTGTACTGCCACCAGCCCCAGTACATGTCATAAGGGAAATTTCCGTAATACCCGCCCCAGGCCCGTTCCCAGAAACCGCCATAAAAGCTGCCCCAGGGGTCGAAGAAGTAGCCGCCGTCGAGGGTGTAGATCCGCCGCATTTCGTCATAGGACGGGAGGTAGGTCGGAATGGACCAGAAGAGGATCGGGTTGTAGTTCATCTCGCGGAGCTGGTCATCGTTGTAGAGCCAGGGATAGGGGAACATATCACGGACGGCCAGCGGGTGGAGGTCGGTCATTGCCAGGTCGATGAACCCCTGGTCGGCAAACACCACCCGGTCGGTCATCACGCTGTGGGCCAGGCCGAATTCCAGGTGCCGCACGACATAATTCCAGCGGTAGCTGTGATAGAGGCCGAGATACTGCGCTTCAGCGTCGGCCGGGACGAGGAGCGAAACCGCCAGCACAGCAGCCAGGACAAGCAGCACTCCCCGTGACACTCCGGGGTTGATGTTTCTGTTTGTTCTTTTCATCCCGTACGCCTCAGTTTCCCTGGTATCCCATGCCGGCAACACATGGTCAGTATACCATGCCGCATGGTTTACAGCGCCAGAGGTAGGTGGTAACGTTTCTCTCCGATTCGAGAACCCGTGCACCGCTACGATTGAAGAGCCCATGCCGTTGCGTCGCCAGCCAGTTGAAAGCACCACCACTCGGCCAATCCGCGGCCGCGTCCGGCTCCTGCTCGCCCTGCTTTTTGTGGCCGCCCTGGTGCCGCGGCTGGTCTACCTGGCCGAGCTGCAGCGTTCGCCGCTGGAGGATTTTCTCTCCCTGGACACCAGGACGCACCACCTGATGGGTCAGCGAATCGCCGACACCGGCACCACCGGTGAGGATGTCTTTTTTCGCGCGCCGCTCTACCCCTACGCCGTGGGTCTGCTCTACCGCCTCTGCGGCCCGGAGCGCTTTGCCGTGCGGCTGGTCCAGGCCCTGCTGGGCGCCCTGACCGCGCCGCTGACCTTTCTGCTGGGCCTCAGGCTGCTGGGCCGCGGAGGGGCGCTGGCCGCCGCATTGCTGACCGCCGGCAGCTGGGTGATGGTCTACTTCGGCGGCGAGTTGCTGATCACCACCATCCTCGTCCCGCTGGACCTCCTGCTGCTGCTCCTGCTCACCCGCTGCGGCCCGGACCGCAGGCCCGGGAAGGGGATCCTTTTTGCCGCCGGCCTGGTGCTCGGCCTTTCGGCCCTGGCCCGCCCCAACATCCTGATCTTCCTGCCCGCGGTTATGATCTGGCTGGGCTGGCTGGTGGTGGCCCGGGAAGCGAAGTCGCTTCTCTCCCGCACCTTCCTCGCCTCGCTGCTGGCCCTGGTGCTGGGCACGGTGCTGATGGTGGCCCCGGTGACCGTCCGCAACATGGTGCGGGGCGGCGACCCGGTGCTCATCGCCTCCCAGGGGGGAATCAACTTCTTCCTCGGCAACAACGACTCGGCCAACGGGCGGGCGGCCATCGCCCCCTGCGGCTGGGCGGAGATCCCCGACGAGTTTCGCCGGCGTCACACCAACAGCATCTGGGCCCACGAACTGATCTGGGTCTCGGGGAAGTACCTGGCGGAGAAGGAGACCGGCCGCGGTGATCTCAAACCGTCGGAGATCTCCTCGTACTGGTTGCGCCGGGCCGGTGCGTTCATCGCCGGACATCCGGTGCAGGCCGTGGGGCTGCTGGCCCGCAAGACCTTTTACCTGCTCAACGCCTACGAAATCCCGAGCAACAAGGACATGGTGCACTTCATCCGCCACAACCGCCTGGGCACCCTGAACCTGCTGGCCCTCGGCCTTCCCGGCCGTTTCCCCATGGGGCTGCTCCTGCCCCTGGCCCTGCTGGGGATGGGGTTCGCCCTGGCCGACTGGCGGCGGCAGCTGCTCTTCCTCCTCTTCCTCGCCTCCTATTCCGCCGGAATCATCCTCTTTTTCGTCAACGCCCGCTACCGCGTGCCCCTGCTCCCGCTGGTCTTCATCTACGCCGTGCTGGCCGTGGGGGAACTGGTCCGCCGCCGGCGCCAGAGCCCGCCCGGCGAGAGGCTGAAGCGGCTGGCCCTGCCGCTCATCGCCCTGGCGCTCCTGGGAGTGCTCTGCAATGCGAATCTCTTCCAGGTCCGCGATCCCGTCCTGCTGGGGACGCTGCACTTCAACCTCGGCAACCACCACCTGAACAAGAAGGACTTCGACCTGGCCGAGGCCTCTTACGGCGAATCGCTGCGGCTCAACCCCGGGCTGGTGGATGCACACAACAATCTGGGCAACCTCTGCCTGCAGCGCAAGGCCTTCGAGGAAGCGGCGGGCCACTTCGCCGCGGCAGCGCAACTCAGCCCGGAGAACGCGGCGGTGCACTACCAGCTGGGCGAGACGCTGAGCCGGCTGGGCCGGCTGCCCGAAGCGGTGGCCTCTTTGCAACAGGCCCTGCGCCTGGACCCGCGGCTGTGGCAGGCCGCCTATCAGCTGGGCAATGCCGAGGCCCGCCGGGAAAACGGCGAGGCCGCTCGCAGAGCTTATGGCCAGGCCCTGTCCGTCAAGCCGGACCACGTGCCCAGCCGCTTCAATCTCGGGGTGCTGCAACTGGAGAGCGGAGACCTGGACGGCGCCTTCCGCGAGCTGACCGAAACGGTGCGCCTCGACCCGGGGCTGGCCGATGCCCACTTCCGGCTGGCCGAGGTCCACTTCCGCCGGGGCAACGGGGAGGCCATGGCCCGTGAACTGCGCGAGGTGCTGCGCCTCGAACCGGGCAAACTCAACGCCCGCCGGATGCTGGACCGGCTGCAGGCAAAACAGTAGATGAAAAAAAGGGGGTCCGTGCACCACAGCGCAAATGTATAGTACCGGACCCTGTCATTTTTCATCTTGTTGCATGACTGGACCCACTGCCCTATAATCCGCACCTTGATCACCCCCACCGGGAGGATGCAGTGATGTTCGAACCCAGGGACGAGGTCTATTTCCAGCGCGCCGAAGAAGTGGCCTCGGCCATGGAGCAGCGCAACATGACCGCCGCCATCCACATCACGCTCGAGGAAACTCTCGAGGCGATAATCGGGGAGATCCCCGACGGCTCGATGGTGGGTCTGGGCGGGTCGATGACCCTGACGGAACTGGGACTGTTGGACCGGCTGCGTGAGGAGGCGGGCCGAATCTACCTGCTCGACCGCTACCGCGACGGTCTGACCCCCAAGGAGCTGGAGGAGGTCAAGCGGAGGTCACTGACCTGCGACGTCTTCATCTGCAGCGCCAACGCAGTGACCATGCAGGGCGAGCTGGTCTATGCCGACCGCGAAGGCAATCGCATCGCCGCCGTGCTCTACGGCCCGCCAAAGGTGATCGTGGTGGTGGGGATCAACAAGTTCGTATCCGACATCGAGGAGGGCTACTGGCGGATACGCGAAGTGGCCGCACCGATGAACGCCAAGCGGCTGGGTGCCGATACCCCCTGCCGCGAGACCGGTTTCTGCGACGAAGAGAACTGCGACCGCAAGGAACGGATCTGCAACATCCTGACCATCATCGAGAACCAGACGGACCCGGAACGGATATCGGTTCACCTGGTGACCAAACCGCTGGGATACTGAGGGCGCGCGGCGAATACCGCGGCCTCCTCAAGCACCGCCACACATCCCGATTCCGTCGACCCCGGCCCCGCACTCGGAGCATCTCGAATCAGCGCTGACCAGGTTCTCCCGCACGGTGAATCCCACTCGCTGTATGAGCAGGGCGCCGCAGTTCCAGCAGTAGGTGCCCTCCCGGTCCTCCCCGGGGAGATTCCCGCAGTAGACGTAGCGCAATCCAGCCTTGATGCCGATAGCTACCGCCCGACGAATGACGCTGGCGGGGGTGGCCGCGGTGACCCGGTAGCGGTGGTCCGGGTGGTAGCGGCTGACGTGCCAGGGAGTCTCACTGCCAAGGCTGCCGCTGATGAATCCGGCGATCTCGCGCAGTTCATCCGCCGAGTCGTTGAGTCCGGGAATCACCAGGGTGGTCACCTCGACCCAGATCCCCCGCCGCTTCATGTCCTCCAGGTTGTCCAGAACCGGCCGCAACTGACCGCCCATCACCGTGCGGTAGGTCTTCTCGCTGAAGGCCTTGAGATCCACATTGGCGCAGGTCAGGGTGCCGTCGAGAAAATCGAGAGCCTCTTCGGTCATGAAACCATTGGTGACGAAGACAGTGTAGAGGCCGGCGGCCCGGGCCAGGCGGCAGACTTCGGCGGCATATTCGAAATAGACCGTGGGCTCGGTGTAGGTGCAGGAGATGCTGCGGCAGCCCTGATCCACCGCCATTTCCACCAGCCGTTCCGGAGGGGCCTCCTGACCACCGATCCCGCACCCCCGGACCTGGGAGATGGAGTGGTTCTGGCAGAAGCTGCACTG
>JAQAZP010000021.1:0-5212 GCA_032127265.1 Acidobacteriota bacterium | reverse complement strand
CTCAGTCGGGCGGCCCCTGATCCTCGAGCGCCGGGACTGCTGCGCCCGGCCCGCCGGCGGCATGCATCCGCATCTGCTCCACGGCCCGCGCCACCCGCATCTTCACCGCCGATTCCTTCACCCCCATCAGCTCGGCAATTTCAGCATAGCCCCACCCCTCGGTGAACCGCATCACCACCGCCACCCGTGTCTCGGGCGAAAGGAGGTCCATCATCGTTTCCAGCGTCAGGCGATCCTCGTGGCTCGCTCCCCGATCGCCGGCCCAGCGGCCGCCCTGGTCCTCGAAGCCGCTCCGGCGGCGCTGCTCCTGGTGGCGCCGCCGCAGGACCAGCCGGCAGTCGTTGATGACGATCGTGTTCAGCCAGTGGTGAAACGGCTTCTCGAAAAGGAACCTGGGAAGTGCGCGAAAGACGCTGAGAAAGCTGTCCTGAACCACATCCTCCGCATCCTCCCTGCTGCGCAGAATCCGGTAGGCCCGGCGGTAAACCTGGGCATGGTATTGCGCGACCAGGGCATCAAAGGCAGCGGTTGCATAGGGCAACTCCTTCTGCGCCCGTTCGACGAGTTCCCGATCAGCATCTGTGGTGTGATCGTTCACGTCTTCCCGTGGGTTTCCATCCACCGAGCGAAAGTAGACTCGTCATCCACCAAGGTACAAGCAGGCGAAGGTGGAAAACGTCACATAACAGCAAACTTAGCGTCCGGGCCGCGAACCGGCGGACGCCGGCAATCGGACAATTTTAAAACAAATTCCACTCACCGGGTTACTTTCCTGTCCGGTCCGTCATTGGTCAGGTGAGAGGAGCGAGCCGGCTGGAGGCCGGGCGCCTTCTGATTTAAACATGCCGACGAAAGCACAGTCAAACGCCGAGCCGCCGGCTGCACAAGGGGGGGCGGCGAAACCGGATCCGGGGCGTATGGCGCCGGACGGAAAATGAAGTGAACGCATTGCGCCCCGAAGGCGCGAAAAAGGAGGACTGTTGATGAAGAGGAACTCGAATCAAAATTGCAGCCGTTTCAAAATTGCGGCCAGCCTGGTCCTGCTGCTCCTGTTCTCGGGAATGACGGCAGGGCTGCAGGCGGGAGAGAATTCTGAATTTTATAAATGGACCGCTCCCTCGGCGGAGGATCAGCTGGCGGCGGACCAGACCCCCGTGCCGGCGGATGCGGGCGCTATCTTCGTACCGGCGATGACCGACGGTGACGACGAGCCCCTGGTCCTCGTGTTCCGGAACGAGGAGAAAATAGCCTCGGGCAATACCGGGTCCAGGATTGTCGTCGACCCCGGCGCCTGTGTCGTTCGCATCGGCACCGGCGCGGTCAAGCAGATGATGACCTTTGGGGTCGAAGTGGCAAAAGGCGAGACCACCGTCGTGGAAACCGCCTGGGGCGGCCTGAAGATCGAGGTGGTGGACGAGAACAACATCCCGCACCGGAGCACGTATGAGATCATCCGCGCCGAGGACCGGGAGCTGTTCGGCATCGGCTACGGCGCCGACACCCTCCAGGCCGAGCCGCTGGGCACCTGGCTGCTCAGCCCCGGCCTGTACCGGATCGTGCGCACCGGCGAGACCTACCGGGCCCGGCAGGACTTCGCCACGGTGGTTCTCCCCGAGGGGGGGCTGGTGCACTTCAAGCTGGTCATCAACCCCGAAACCGGCGAGTTCCGGGGCGCGGGCGTGGCCATGCCGGACGAGCTGGGGATCGTGGACCAGACGGTGAGCAAGTGGGCCAAGTCGATGACCGTCGGCGTGGCCGGTGCGCTCAACGACACCTCCAACGTGGTGGGCGTGCCGAACCAGACCAGTTACTCCGGCCTCGCCTTCTTCGACACCTACCTGACCTACACCAACGGGCCGCATTTCGGATCCGGCATCATCGAGCTGGAGGAAGGCTTCCTGAAAATCGATCCCGAAATCGGCGAAGCCCTGCCGACGCAGAAAACCCGGGACCGCCTGCGCACCGACCTGCTCTACACCCGCTTCTTCAAGGAGCGGATCGGGCCATACGCCCGCGCCGGATTCCTGACCAATGTCTTCGCCGCGGATACCCTGGCCACCGAGGACCTGAACATCGCCTACAACCGGCTCGACGGCACGCGTGATGTGGTCTTCGTGCCCGCCAACAGCAACTACCAGACGGCGGACAGTTTCGGCAACCTGCGGTTCCGCGAGGGCGTCGGCGCCAACCTCCGCCTTTTCAGAAACCAGCATGCGACCCTGAACTGGCGGCTGGGCATCGGCCTGCGGCAGAACGTGTTCAGGGACCTCTACGTCCAGATGGACGACCCGTTGACCGATGAGATCGACTTCTTCGAGGTGGACGATTTCAACCAGGAGGGCATCGAGTCGACGATCACCGGGAACGCACGCATCACCAGGTATCTCTCGTATATCACCGACTTCGAAGTGTTCTTCGATTTCGACGACATGGGCGAGCCGACCATCGACTGGCGCAACAATCTCAGCCTGCGCCTGACCCGGCATCTCTCCCTGGACTACGTGGTCGATATCCTGAGATTCCCCCAGGTGGTGGACACCACCCAGACGAGCCAGAGCCTGCTGCTCCGTTTCTCGTTCGATCTTTTATAGACCGATGACTGACGACCGCCGGGCGGCAGAGCGCCAACACCTCCCGCCCGGCGGTTCGAGCGACTGGCCGTGATCGAAGGCCCAGAAAATGATCACGAAAGAGGGGGTAGAAATCATGAACGAAATTGTCAATTTAGTGAAACAATCTTTGGGCGGATATGTTCCGCAGCTGATCGGCGCACTGGCCATACTGATCATCGGCTGGTTGCTGGCCATCGTCATCGCCGGGGCAATTCGGGGAATCGTCCGCCGCACCGGAATAGATAACAGGCTGGTGGCCTGGTTTGGCGAAGAGAAAACGGGCAGCAAGGCGCCCGATTTCACCGCCGGCATCGGCCGGGGCGTGTTCTGGCTGATCATGATCCTGGTCCTGACCGCTGTCCTGCAAGTGCTCGATCTGACCCTGGCCACCGCCCCGCTGAACCAGTTTCTGGCCCAGGTATTCCAGTTCCTGCCTCGGCTTGTGGGCGCGGCGATACTGGCCGTTCTGGCCTGGATCACCGCTGTCACCATCCGGCTGCTGCTGCGCAAGGCGCTGAAGGCCTCAAAGGTGGATGAACGGATCGGGCGCCAGCTCAGTGACAAGGAGCCGTTCGGGTCCGTGTCCCGGACGATCGCCGATGCCGCATACTGGCTGGTCTTTCTGCTCTTCCTGCCGGCCGTTCTGGACGCCTTGAAACTGCAAGGTCTCCTTGAGCCGGTGCAGAGCATGATGAACCGGATTCTCGGCTTTCTGCCAAACCTGCTCGCCGCCGCCCTGATCGCTCTGGTGGGCTGGTTCGTGGCCCGTCTGGTAAGGCGAATCGTGGAGAACCTTGCTGGAACGGCTGGCGGTGACCGGCTCGGCGACCGGGTTGGGCTGCCGCACCTCTCCCGGATGATCGGCCTGGTGGTCTACACCCTGATACTCATCCCGGTACTCATCGCCGCGCTCAACGCCCTGGCTCTGGAGGCGGTCACCCGCCCGGCCAGCCTGATGCTGAACAAGCTCCTTGCCGCCTTCCCCTCTATCTTCGCCGCGGCAGTGGTGGTCCTGATCGCCTATGCGGTGGGCCGGCTGGTTTCCGGGCTGGTCACCGAACTGCTCACCGGCATCGGGTTCAACACCATCCTGGTCCGGCTGGGCATCGGCAAGGCACCGGTGGAAGGCCGGCGCACGCCTTCGGAGATCGTCGGCTACCTGGCGCTGGTGGCGATCATGCTCTTTGCCGCCCTCGAGGCCTCCGGTCTGCTGGGATTCGAGGCGCTCTCCGAATTGACGGCTGAAGCCACCGTGTTCGGCGGACACATTCTCGTGGGGCTGGTCATTTTCGGGATCGGTCTGTACCTGGCCAACCTGGCGGCTCAAGCCATCCAGTCCAGCGGAGTGACGCAGTCCCGTCTTCTCTCGATCACCGCCCGTATGGCCATCATGGTCCTTTCCGGCGCCATGGCGCTGCGGCACATGGGCCTGGCCGATGAGATCATCAGCCTGGCCTTCGCCCTGATCGTCGGTGCCGTGGCGGTGGCCGCTGCGGTCGCCTTCGGCATCGGCGGCCGGGATCTCGCCAAACAGAAGCTGGCCCAGTGGTTCAGGGAAAAACCGACCGTCTGAACAGGTGTATGCGGGCGGGAGCATCCTGGAAACCGGGGCTTCCGCCCGGCAGGACGGCAGGCCGAAATCCCCAGGAGGACCTTTCTTTCGGCCGGAGCGCCCGGGCCATGAACCTCGGGCAAAGCCGCACCGCCTCTAGGGCTGGAAATGGTGACCGCACCGAAACCCCAGTCCATGCCGAACCAGCCGGAGCGGTCCGAGGCCCTGGTGCGCCTTGAACAATCGCGGCGTGGAGTAGTCGCAACAAAAGAATGGAGAGGAGCAGAACATGAAAATAGGATTCGTCGTCAACGACATCATGACCGAGCAGAGCGGGTACACCACCAGCCGGCTGGCGGTGGCCGCGATCAACATGGGCCACGAATCGTGGGTCATCGGGGTGGGCGATCTGGCCTACGACCCGGACGAGAACATCCGCGCCCGGGCCACCGGTGTGCCGAAGAAAAAATACCAAAACAGCGTGGCCTACCTCAAGGACCTGCAGGGGAAGAGCGCGGTGAAGGAGCGGATCACCGTCGACGACCTCGACGTGCTGATGCTGCGCAACGACCCCTCCAACGACGCGACGACCCGCCCCTGGGCCACCAGCGCAGGGATCCTCTTCGGCCGGCTGGCCATGCGCCACGGGGTGATCGTGGTCAACGACCCCAACGGCCTGGCCAAGGCGGAGAGCAAGATGTACTTCCAGATGTTCCCCGAGGAGGTGCGGCCGCAGACCCTGATCACCCGCGACCACGTCGAGATCAAGGCCTTCGCCAAAGACCAGGGCGGAACCATCGTGCTCAAGCCGCTGCAGGGCTCGGGGGGGCAGAGCGTCTTCCTCATCCGGCCGGACGACGTGCCGAACATGAACCAGATGATCGACGCGGTGAGCCGCGACGGCTACGTCATCGCCCAGGCCTACCTGCCGGCGGCGGAGCAGGGGGACATGCGGCTCTTCCTGATGAACGGCCAGCCGCTGCGCGAAAAGGGGAAGTACGCCGCCTTCCGCCGGGTGCGCACCGGGGGCGACATGCGCTCGAACATC
>JAQAZP010000020.1:0-8031 GCA_032127265.1 Acidobacteriota bacterium | reverse complement strand
CTGCAGGCCGACGTGGGAATCGCCCATGTCCCCTTCCAGTTCGGCCCGCGGCACCAGCGCCGCCACCGAATCCACCACCAGGACGTCCACCGCGTTGGACCGGATCAGCATCTCGGTGATCTCCAGCGCCTGCTCACCGTTGTCGGGCTGGGAGATGAGGATGTTTTCCACGTCCACGCCCAGTTTTTCGGCATAGCCGGCGTCCAGGGCGTGTTCGGCGTCGACAAACGCCGCCACCCCGCCGGCCTTCTGGGCGTTGGCCACGGCGTGCAGGGCCAGGGTGGTTTTTCCGGATGCTTCCGGGCCGTAGATCTCCACCACCCGGCCGCGGGGGAATCCGCCGATGCCCAGGGCGTAGTCGATGGACAGTGCTCCGGAAGGAATCACCTCCACCTTGACCCGGGCTCCGGGATCGCCCAGGCGCATGATGGAACCCACGCCAAACTGCTTCTCGATCTGCGACAGGGCCGCATCGATGGCCTTTGTTCGCTCCTTTATGTCCCTCTCCATATCAGTTACCTCTGGTCAGTTCGTTAACAATGAACAATGTGGCCGATCCTCGGGGTTCGTCGCCGGAGGCGGCGCGAATCAAGCCCCTGACCGGCCGTGAAGCGTCCGCTGCATGGAGCACTGCGCCCGGTGGAATACGGATGCCGAAAGGGACAGGGCTCGCGACAAAAACCGGCAGCCAACCGCCGTTTCTTGGCAGGAAGAGATTATCTAACGCAGGTCTGGCCATAATAACGGCGGACCTGCGCGGCTGTCAAGATGAGGCCGGACCGCGGCGGGAGGTCAAAAACCCCGCTGCTTGCGGATGGCGGTGTAGGCGCGGTGGATCGCCTGAAATTTCTCGGTGGCCATCTTGACGAACTCCTCGCCCAGATGGTTCACCTTGTCCGGGTGGTACTTGCGGGCCATGGCGCGGTAGGCCGTCTTGACCTCCTCGTCGCCGGCCCCGGGGGAAAGGCCCAGGGCGGCGTAGGCCTCCGCCATGGAGGTGGTTCCGGCGGCCCGGGGCCGCTGTCGGCGCGTGAATTCGGAGCGGATGGAGCGGTGGTCCGCTTCGCCGATGCCCATGTGGCTCACCACCCGCTGGATTACCGACTGCTCCGCCTGGTGAATTACGCCGTCGGCGGCGGCCACCAGGTAGAGCGCGCGAAGCATCAGCAGGCGTTCCTCGTAGGTGGAGATCCGCTCGTATTCACTGCAGATGCCCAGCAGGTTGAGATCGGCAGATACCGCTTCCTTCATCAGCTGACGGATGGTGTTCAGGTCTTCCCCGTGAAAGCCCAGGCCCTCGAAGAAGAGCCTCATCACCCGGGCCTCGCGGTTGTCCAGGCTGCCGTCAGCCCGGGCCACCACGGTCATCAGCCCCACCAGGTTGAGCACGAAAAGGAACGAGCGGTCGGTCTTGCTGAAGGATTCGGCGCCGGTGCCGCGCAGACGGTTACGGCTGACTGTTCGCGGGCCGTCGTCCAGGGCACCGCCGATCAGCGCCCCGAGGACCGCGCCGAACGGTCCTGCCGCGGCAAAACCGAGGGCGCCGCCGATGAGGATACCACGCCACCTCATTGCCCTGCTCCTTGCGCCCTCATGATGATCGAGTGAAGTGCCTGCCACTGTCAGGCCTATTGAAGTCGTTTGATGCGGGCGGCCAGATCACGATACTGCCCGTCCGCCGCGGCCAGTGCCTGGAATACTTCGAGGGCCTTGTCCGCGTCTCCGTCCGCCTCCAGGGCCGCGCCCAGGTCGTACTGCAGGCCCTTGCTTTCCTCGGAACCGGTCTCGACAACCGAGAGGCCCTTCTCATACCACTTGATGGCCTCGGCGGGCATCCCCTTCTCCATGAAACAGGCCCCGAGCATGGCACAGCAGTCGATACGCCGCTCGGCGGAGCGGGCAGCGATCTGGAACTCACCGATGGCTTCGTCCACCAGCGACATTTCCTTGTAGGCGATACCAAGATCGTAGTGCGTGCCGAAATCCTCATCGTCCACCTGTCCGGCCACTTCCTGCTGGAACATGGAAAAGACCTCGGAGAGCTGTTCGTCGTCCAGCGCGGTCCCGGTCAGCTTCGGTTCCTCGCGGGAGGCCGAGGTCTTTTTTGCGGCGGCGGGCGGCTTGATCACCGGAGCCGCATGTGGATCTACAGCCGGCGGCGGCGCGGCCGGAGCCGACGGCTCATCGGCGCCGCCCACCTGCTCCAGCAGCTCGAGCAGACGGAGGTGCCCGGGATTGGCCGTCAGCAATCCCTGGATCAGGTTGCGGGCCTCGGAAGTGAACCCCTGGCTGAGGAAGAAGTCGATCTCCTCCAGGTCCTCGGAGAGTGGATCAAGGGCCGTATCCCCCGCGGCGTCCACGGCCGCAGGCGGTTCCACGGGGTGTTCCGCGGCCGGTGTCTCCGCGTCCTCTTCCGCCGACGGCTTATCGGTCGCGGCTCCGTCCATCCATGACGCCCTAGCCGTTTTATCCGCCGCCGGTCGGGCTGCCGGGGTCCCGGCAGAGGCCGGTGAGAGTTCGGCCAGTCTGGCCAGCATCTCTTCCGCCTCCTTGTCCCGGCCCTGGGCCTGGTAGATATTAGCCGCCAGCTCGCACACGTCACTTCGGCCGGGAAAGCGGTCCAGCAATTCCTCCACCTGTCCCAGAGCCTTGTTCAGCATCCCGTAGGACAGAAAAACCCGGGTGGCGGTCAACAGTTCCCGAATGTCGGTTACACCTTCCGAATTGACCTCTTCAGCATCGGCCTCGCCGAGTTCATCCGCTGAAGAAACCACCGGGACTTCGGTTTGGGCGGGCTCTGGTATTTCAGCTGTTTCGGGAAACAGGTCATCCTCCATAATCAGTTCGATTTCAGCATCACCGTCCGGAGTGCTCTCGACCTTCGCACCGAGGACTACTCGGTCCGTGCCGTTGGCCGTGGTGACGCCCGGCTCGTCGAACGGCCGTTCAACCTCAGGTTCCTCCTCGACGGAATCACCCTCGGGCGATGCCGCCTCGCCTTCCTGGGGCAGGAAATCGGTCAGTGATTCGTCCAGGGAGGCTGTCTGGTCGGCGGCCAGTTGCTCCGCCTCGACCCTGCGGTTCTCCAGCACCTGGACCACGTCCCCGGTGGCCCAGCGCGCAAGCATGGACAGGACCTGGAGTTCCTCGCGATACAGGCCGGCCTGGTGACATGCGCCGGCCAGGCGGCTCAGCACCTGGTGGTATTCTTCGTCATCACCGCCGTCGCGGTTCAGGATGGCCAGTTCACGCAGGGCATGGAGATGCAGGGGTTCTTTTTCAAGAAAATGATCGAGAAACTGCCGGCACAGCTCGACGGATTTTGATTCCGCCGGGCGGTTGAACACGTGACGGCACTGTTCAAAGGCCCGTTCCACATCCGATCCGGCCAGGTAACAGAGCGCCATCTCCACGTGACAACGGTCATTCCCGTAGTCCAGTTTGAGCGCCTCTTCGAGGTGCGTCCTGGCGCCCTCGATGTCGCCGGAGTCACGCTTGGCCCGGCCCAGCAGCAGCAGGAACTCGAGGCCCGGATCTTTCAGGGACGGCAGGATCCGGTCCAGGACGCCGGCCGCACGAGCGGCGTCACCGGTCTGCAGCAGGATGTCGGCCATGCCGGTCAACAGCGCCGGGTCGTCGGTCTGGCACCCCAGGGCCTTTTCCAGCGACTTGAGGCCCTCGTCCCGCTGGCCGCGGTCCATCAGCTTTCGCGCCGCATCCAGATGCCGTGAAGCCGCTTCGCCGGTGTCGCCGCCTTCCTCCGCCAGGTCCACAAGCTTGTTCCGCACCGCCGAATCGTCGGGATCGAGTTTCTCCAGCCGTTCCAGGGCCCGGCGGGCGGCCTCGCCGTTCCCGCGGCTTTTGAACCCGTCGGCGGCGCGCATCATGTTCTGCTTGGCCTCCAGGCGCAGACCGCGTTCCGCATAGAGTTCGCCGAGTTGCAGGAAAGTCTCGATCCGGGAGGGATCGAGTTTGCTGATCTTCGTGTAGATCGCGATGGCCTTGAGCAGAAAACCATCTTCCTTGAAAAAGGTGGCGATGGCCTCGTACTGCTTGACCGCATCACCGGTCTTGCCGGCCCGTACATAGAGGTCCCCGGCCCTGTTCAACAGGGTCACATCGCGGGGATTCTCCTCGACCAGCTTAAGCAGTATCGCGGCTGCTTCCGCGTGATTACCGCGCTGAGCGAGGCGATCCACCTGTTTGAGAATCTTGATCCGGCTGGCCATCTTCTGAGGCAACGTTCAAACGTTACCGCTTCTCCTTGATTCTCGCCGATTTGCCCTTCTTGTCGCGCAGGTAGTAAAGCTTGGCCCGGCGCACCCGGCCCCGTCGTACCACCTCGATTCTCTCGAGGATCGGCGAGTGCAGCGGGAAAATTCGCTCGACGCCGACGCCGTGCGAAATTTTCCGCACCCGGAAGGTCTCCCGGATGCCGCCACCGCTCCTGCCGATGATCACACCCTGGAAGATCTGGATCCGCTGCTTGTCACCCTCTCGGACCCTGACATGCACTTTCACCGTATCCCCTGCTCCGAAATCGGGCAGATCCTCCACCATTCCACTCTTTTCCATTGCATCAATTACATTCATGACCCTGTCCTCTTCACGATGATTGACCGTCAATCCCGTTTGTTCTCAATCCGATTGCCCGGTTCCCGGTGTAGCTGTCCCTGAATCCGGCTTGCCGGCGGGCGCGTCATCGGCTGTGTGTTCTCCAGTTTCTATTTCTCGTCTTTCCAGCCACCGGCGGTAGAGATCCGGCCGCCGGGTTCGGGTATTTTCTATCGCCCTCTCCGCCCTCCAGGCGGCGATTCGACCATGGTCGCCGGAAAGCAGCACTTCCGGCACGTCAAGGCCGCGAAAGGAAGCCGGCCTGGTGTAATGGCTGAAATCCAGCAGCCCGTCGCTGAAAGAATCCCTGACGATGGACTCGCTGCAACCGGCGGCTCCGGGAAGCAGCCGGGTCACCGCCTCCACCAGAACCATTGCTCCAAGCTCTCCGCCGCTGATCACGTAATCGCCGATGGACAGCGACTCGGTGACCAGGTGCTCTCGCACCCGTTCGTCTACCCCTTCATATCGGCAACAAAGGATCACCAGTCGCGCGTTTCGTGACAAATCCACGACTTTTTGCTGCGTCAACCGGCTCCCCTGCGGATCGAGGAGGATCACCGGTGTTTCCGGCCCCGGCTCCAGTGCTTCCACCGCCCGGAAGAACGGTTCGGGCTTGTAGACCATCCCGCCGCCACCGCCGTACGGCTGATCATCCACCGATCCGTGCCGGTCTTCGGCGAATTGACGGAGATCGTGCAGCCCGATTTCGATGATCCCCTTGCGCAGCGCCTGGCCGATCATCCCGCAACCGCAGACACCGGAGAACATCTCGGGGAAAATGGTGACCAGATCGAACCGCAACGGACCGCTCTCGCCCGTTTCACGGTTCAACGGTTGATCTCCAGCAGGCCATCGGGAAGACGGACCCGGACAATTCCCTCTGAAAGATCGACATCATAACAGAATTCTTCCACCGCCGGAATCAGGAAGGCCTGACCTGTATTCCCGTCTGGCGGAGTGACCTCCAGGACGTCGCCGCCGGCCGTTCGCAGCAGCCCGCTGATCTTCCCCAGCTGATCCCCGCTCTCGGCCAGCACGGTCATTCCCAACAACTGGTGGTGGTAAAAACTGCCTTCGGCCAGTTCCACATCCTCGCCGTCAGCGGCAAAGACCCGGCAGCCTCGCAGTTTCTCGGCATCGGAGATCGAATCCACTCCCCGGAACTTGAGCACCAGCCGATTGGCGATCTGGCGGCTCTGCTCCAGCTCCACGGGCCGCAGCTGGTGCTCGCGGTCCCCCGGAGGCTCGAGGTTCAGCGTTTTCGGGGCCCGAAACCGCCTTTCGGGGAAATCAGTGAACGGTTCGACGAACACCTCACCCCGATTGCCGCGAGGTTTTCCGATTACCCCCACCAGCACGTGGGGATCGCCTTGTTCAGCCACCACAGGCTCCATATCGATGCAGCCGCCCACCCGCTCAGGGCACGGCGGCCCTTGGTTCTTCGGGAGATACCGTCCTCGTCTACTCCAGGATCTCCAGCACGAAACGCTTTTTCAGCTTCATCCCCGAAGCGCCGAGGATCGTGCGGATGGCCCGGGCGGTGCGGCCCTGCTTGCCGATCACCTTGCCCAGGTCGTCCGGTGCGACCCGCAGTTCGAGAACACACGTCTGCTCACCATCGATCTGGGTTACCACGACCGCTTCGGGTTCGTCCACCAGGGACTTGGCGATCAACACCAGTAAGTCCTTCATCGGCTCTCCCCCCCCTTTGGAAAACCGCCGGGGCAGCATACCCGGCGCCCTCATTCACTGAGAATCGCTGACCGCTGCGTCGCTCTTCTTCTTGGCGGGCGGGTTCAGAAGGCTGCGAACCGTGTCCGACACCTGTGCCCCCTTGCTAACCCACTCCTGGGCCTTCTCGCGGTCGATGACCACTTCGGGCGGTTCGGTGCAGGGATTGTAGTGTCCGAGGGTATCAATGAATCTCCCCGTCGGGGTGCTTCTCGAATCGCTGACCACCACACGGTAAAACGGCTTCTTTTTGGCGCCCATCCTCTTCAACCGAATAGCTAACATCTTCCGACCTCCTCTTGTGTTCCACCGCGCGCCCCGTTCCGACGGCTGTTTGCTCTTTTCAGATGAACGGTGAACCTGGTGTTTCAATTCATTAGAACGGCATCCGAAGACCGCCCGGCATCTTGCGCTTGCCGGCCGCAGCGGTCATCGACCTCAACATCTTCTTGGTTTGCGAAAACTGCTTGATCAGCCGGTTCACGTCCTGGACCATGGTCCCGCTGCCCCGGGCAATCCTTTTGCGCCGGCTGCCGTTGAGCACGCCGGGGTTCGAACGCTCCTCTTTGGTCATGGAGCAGATGATCGCATCGATCTTCACCAGCTCCTTCTCTTCCATCTCCATGTCCCCCATGTCCTTCATCTGGCTCATGCCGGGGATCATCTTCATGATCTGGCTCAGGGGGCCCATCTTGCGCACGGTCCTCAACTGCTGGCGGAAGTCCTCCAGGTCGAAGGAATCCTTTTTCAGCTTCTTCTGCAGTCGGAGGGCCTCTTCGGCGTCCACCCCCAGCTCGGCCTTTTCGATGAGGCTGAGCACGTCGCCCATGCCCAGGATTCGCGAGGCCATCCTCTCCGGGTGAAACAGTTCGAGGTCTTCGTATTTCTCGCCGGTGCCGACAAACTTGATCGGCTGTCCGGTCACCGCCCGCACCGAGATGGCCGCGCCGCCCCGGGCATCGCCGTCCAGCTTGCTCAATACCACGCCGGTGATCCCCAGCTGCTCGTGGAACTCGCCGGCGCTTTTCACCGCGTCCTGACCGGTCATGGCGTCAGCCACGAAGAGGATTTCCGTGGGTTCGAGCTTCTTCTTGAGCCGGATCAGCTCGTCCATCAGGTTTTCGTCGATGTGCAGCCGGCCCGCGGTGTCCACGATCACCACGTCGTAACCGGCCTTGCGCGCTTCGGTCATGGCGGCGCCGGCAATCTTCAGCGGGTCGTCCCCGGCGTCCGAGGGGTGCACCGGAAGGCCCACCCCGCGCCCCACCACCTGCAGCTGCTCGATGGCCGCCGGCCGATACACATCAGCAGGCACGAGATAGGGGCTTTTCCCCTGTTCGCGGAGCCAGCGGCCGATCTTCCCGGTGGAGGTGGTCTTACCCGACCCCTGGAGACCCACCATCAGGATCACCGTGGGCGGGTTGGAGTGGAACTTGAGCTTGCTCGCCGAACTGCCCAGCACCTCCACCAGCTCGTCACGGACGATCTTCACCACCTGCTGGCCAGGGGTGAGGCTGTTCAGCACGTCCTGGCCGGTGGCCTTCTCGCGAATCCGCTTCAGCAGGTCCTTGACCACCTTGAAATTGACATCCGCTTCCAGCAGGGCCAACCGCACTTCACGCAGGGCCTGTTGGATGTTCTCTTCGGACAGGCGCCCACGGCCACGCAACTGTTTGAAAACGT